>CAZWTB010000040.1:0-9562 GCA_964636875.1 uncultured Thermodesulfatator sp. | reverse complement strand
AGTATAAACGAAAAACAAAGTATAGTATCAAAACTTAAAGTCCTTGTTTTAAATCCAAAAGACGAAGAAGTGGCTTTTAAAGTCGATAAAATTCTTAAAGAACTTAATTTTTAAAGTTTTAATCATGGATGATCTGATAGAAGAATTTCTGGGATATCTTCTTTCAGTAAAAAATTATTCTCAAAATACCCTTGTTTCTTATGCAGGTGATTTAAAAGATTTTGTTGAGTTTTTAAGCACAAAACGCATTTCCTTAGAAAATATAAATCTGAACACTTTAAAAGATTACACTTTTTATCTCAATGAGAAGAAGAAATATAATCCTTTTACAATAGCCAGAAAACTTTCGAGTTTAAGAACTTTTTTTAGATTTCTTGAGGAGGAAAAGGGAATTGATACAGGGTTTGTTCAGCTTTTAGAAAGTCCCAAATTACCTTTAAGACTTCCTAAAGTTCTCAGTCTTGAAGAAGTGGAGCGCATTTTATCAGCTCCTGATATTTCTCATCCACTGGGATATAGAGACAGAACCATGCTGGAAGTGCTTTATGCTACAGGGGTAAGAGTTTCTGAACTTATCAGTTTGAAGTTTGAAAATGTAAATCTGGAACTGGGTATATTAAGGATCTGGGGAAAGGGAGGTAAAGAAAGGCTTGTGCCTCTCGGAGATATTGCCCTTGATTTTTTAAAAAACTATATTGAAAAAATCAGACCCTGTTTTGTTAAGAGACAGGGAGAAAGCACAATTTTTTTAAATAAAAGAGGTAAACCTCTTACCAGACAGAGATTCTGGCAGATTATAAAACATTATGCAAGAATTTCTGGAATAGACGAAGATAAAGTTTCTCCCCATGTAATAAGACATTCCTTTGCAACTCATCTTCTCCAGGGAGGAGCTGATTTAAGAGCACTTCAACTAATGCTTGGACACAGCACCCTTGCAACCACCCAGATTTACACTCACCTTGATTATACAAAGTTGAAAAAAGTCTATGAAAAATATCACCCCAGAGCTTAAATTTAATCTTTGTTTTAACCCTGTCTTTGAAAAAGTGGATCTGGAAAAATTGTTTTCCTTTGTGTGCAAATCTCCGGATCTCAAAAATTTCCTGAAAATAGCCTGTGAAATAGCAGAAAAAAGAGGAGAATTTCTTTATTTTGCAGGGGGAGTGGTTAGAGATTTCCTTCTAAAGAAGGAAACCTCGGATTTCGATCTGGTTCTTCAGGGCAATCTTGATGAATTTCTAAAAGAACTCTGTAAAAAAGTAAAAGGTAAAATCGTATTTAAAACGCGATTTTTAACTTACAAGTTTAAACTTGATTTAGAAAAAAGCAGAGAATTTTTAATAGACTTTATAACTGCCAGAAAAGAAGTATATCCAGAAATTGCAAGCCTTCCGGAAGTAGTTCCTGCAAACTGGGAAGAAGACATTAAAAGAAGAGACTTTACCATTAATTCCCTTATAATAGGTCTGACCCCTCCTTACAGAGGTTTTTTGATAGATTGTTTCTGTGGTAAAGAAGATCTGGAAAAAGGAATCATAAAACCTCTGAAGCCTGACTCTTTTGTTGAAGATCCTACCCGGATATTTAGAGGTATTCGATATAAAGTGAGATTTAATTTTAAATTTGGAGAAGAATTTTTTATTTGTCTGCAGGAGTGTTATAAAAAAAACGCACTTAAAAAGCTTTCTTCTTCAAGACTGGCAAATGAACTTTTACTTTTCCTTAATAAAGAACCGCGAGAAAACCTTTATGAACTTTTAAAAACCACCTTTAACCTTAAGATTTTCGAAAAAATAGAAGTGCCTGTCACTGAAAAAGAAATTCTCTTCATGTGCGAAATACTTGAAAAAACAGGCAAAAAGCTTTTGTCAAAAGAAAAAAATAAGTTTTTTCTTTTAGTATTATCCGGCGAACCCGGTAATGGAGAAAAGCTCAGTTTCTCTCCTGAAGAAGTCAAAAAGCTCGATATATTTTTTAAAAAATTTAAAAACAGGGTTAAAAACTGGAAGAAAATGAAAATATGGGAAAAAGTCGAATTTCTGGAAAAATTTCCTCTTTTTTTTGTGCTTTTTGCAGGGGTAAAGTTTGAAGAATTAAAAGAAGATGTTATTAATTTTGTTCTTAACTGGAGGGATATAAAATCGGAAATTACAGGGGAAGAAATAATCCGGATGGGAATAACCGAAGGAAAAAAAATAGGAGAAGTATTAAAACTTCTCAGAAGAAAAAAACTTGAAGGAAAATTTTCAAACAAAGCTCAGGAAATGGAATTTTTAAAGAGAAAATTTGGTTTACAGGAAGATTTTTCTCTTGAAGAATTTTAAAAGTTAAATTAAAATGTGAAATTTAAAAAAGCATTGAGATAAACTTTCTGTAGAGGTGATGCAATGGAAAACTGGGCTCAGGAGTTTGAAGAATATCTTAACAAATCTTTTTCTCCACCCAAAATAGGAGACACTGTTAGAGGAAAGGTTGTTACTATTACTGAAGAATATGTTTTTGTGGACATTGGATTAAAAAATGAAGCAGTAATTCCTCTTTCAGAGGTAAAAAGTAAAACAGGAGAGATTTTTCTTTCTGAGGGGGATGAAGTGGAAGCTCTGGTGGAGAGATGGAATCCTTCTGAAGGACTTCTGGTTCTTTCGTATAGAAAAGTGTTTGAAAAAAAACTGAGAGAAGAAATAGAAAAAGCGTATAGTGAAAAAACAGAAATAATTGTAGTTCCTTATGCTCTTGTTAAAGGAGGATACAGGGTAATTTACAAAAACTTACTTGAAGGATTTATGCCTTTTTCTCAGTCTTACTTTAGAAGAAAGCCTGAAAAACAGGAAGAACTTCTTAATAAGGAGCTGGAAGTTCTGGTGCTGGCAGTTGAAAGAGGTAATTTTATAGTCTCCAGAAGGGCTTTTCTGGAAAAAGAATTTGAGAAAAAAAAGCAGAAGGTATTAACTGAACTAAAAGAAACAGGCACAGTGGAAGGAGAAGTTATCAAGTGTGTTGAAGGAGGTTATGTAATTAACATAGAAGATGTTATAACGGGTTTTTTACCTTTCCAGGAACTCGCCTGGCATCGAATAGAAGATCCAGGAAGTTATTTAAAACCCGGGGACAGGGTAAAGGTAAAGGTTATTCGGTTTGATGAGAAAAAAGAAAGACTGAGGCTCAGTATAAAAGCACTTTTACCTGATCCATGGGAAGAAGCAGGTAAAAAGTATAAAGAAGGAGATAGAATAAGAGGAAAAGTTACAAAAGTCTTTAACAAAGGGGCTTTTGTAGAAGTTGAACCAGGAGTTGAAGGATTAATTCCAGCAAGTGAGGTGTCCTGGAAAAAAGTAAAAGTTAGAGATGTGATTTCAGAAGGAGATATGGTAGAAGCAGTAATAATAGATTTTAGACCTTCTGAAAAAAAGATGGCACTCAGTTTAAAAAAGCTTGAACCTGATCCATGGGAGGTTTTTGCTTCAGAAGTAAAAACAGGAGATGTTTTAACCGGAAAAATTGTTACTGTTACAGATTACGGACTTTTTGTAGAGGTAAAAGAAGGGGTTGAAGGATTTGTGCATATTTCCAATGTTTCCTGGGAAAGGGTTGAAAATCTTAAAGAACTTTACAAACCCGGTGAAGAAATAATGGTAAAAGTTCTGGAATTAATTCCAGAAAAAAAGAGACTTCAGTTAAGTATCAAACATCTTAAACCAAATCCATGGGAGGAAATAGCAGATAAAATAAAAGAAGGAGATGTGGTTGAAGGAGTGATAAAGGAAATTCAGGAAAAAGGACTTCAGGTTGAAGTTTTTCCTGGAGTAAGGGCTTTTATTCCTTTAAAAGAAATTGATGAAGACAGACATAAAGAAAAAATTTTGAAAAAGTTTAATCCTGGAGATAAAATAAAAGCCAAGGTGGTTCTTTTTGAACCTGAAAAAAAGAGATTTATTCTTTCAAGAGTTAAGTATCTTAAAGAATTGGAAGAAAAAGAATTCAAGGAATTTAAACAAAAAATCAGTGGTTCAGGTATTATAAGTCTTGGAGAGATTTTAAAACAAAAACTAAGGGAAAGAAAGGGTTAAAAGTATGAAAAGAAGCTGGTTTGTTTATGGACTTGCATTTGTAGGAGGGATTACTTTATTTTTTTTGTTTCTCAGTTTTGTGGTATCTGCTTTTTTCCTTTTTAAAGGAAAGGGATCTACAGGACCTGCTATAGGAGTTCTGGAAATAAAAGGAGTTATTCTGGAAGCAGATAAGTATTTAAAAATTATAAGAAAATTTGAAGAAAATAGAGACATTAAAGCAGTTGTAATAAGAATTGATTCTCCGGGTGGAGCAGTTGGAGCATCTCAGGAAATTTATAGAGAATTAAAAAAATTGAGAAAAATTAAACCGGTTGTAATTTCTATGGGAAATGTAGCTGCCTCAGGAGCATTTTATATTTCTCTGGGAGGGAAAGAAATTTTTGCTTCTCCAGGAACTCTTACAGGAAGTATAGGAGTAATTTTACAGATTCCCAACATAAAAAAATTGCTTGAAAAACTTGGAATAAAAACCCAGATAATAAAAAGCGGAGCTTTTAAAGATGCAGGATCCATATTTAAAGAAATGAGCCCTGCTGAAAAAAAGTATCTTCAATCAGAGGTTGATCAAATTCATGAGCAGTTTATAAATGCAGTGGCAAAAGAAAGGAAATTACCTCTGGAGAAAGTAAGAAAGATAGCAGATGGCAGGGTATTTAATGGAAAAGAAGCATTAAAATACGGGCTTGTGGACAAACTGGGGAACTTCTGGGATGCAGTTGAAGAAGCAAAAAAACTGGCTCACCTGAAAAAAGCACAGATACTTTACTACCCCAAGAAAAAAGGTTTTCTTTACAATATTTTAAAAAGTAAAAGTAAAGAAATGTATCACACATTGTTCGAATTTGTTTTAAAACCTCTTTACATAATGCAGTAAAATTATTCGGGAGCACGGAGAATGCCAGAAAAAAAGAGTTTAACCAGGAGACAATTTGCAGAAAAATTAAATCACAAATTTCCTGAGATAGAAAAAGAAGATCTTGAATATATTATTGAAAGTTTTTTTGAGGTAATAAAAGAGGAATTAAAAAAAGGGAACAGGGTGGAGCTGAGGGACTTTGGGGTTTTTTATCTTTCCAAGGGCAGAGGGATGTTTTTTAAAAATCCCAAAAATTTACAGAACTATTATATAAAAGAAAAAGTAAGAGCGATTTTTAAACCGGGAAGAAATTTTAAAAAGAGGTTAAATACACCATTTTTAGCGAGTTTTGATCTTGGAACCCAGACTTTTCGACTTTGTCTTGGCAAACACTTTGATGGAAAGGTTTATTTTCTTTTAAAGAAAAGAGAAAATGTAAGATTGGGAGAAGGTTTAATTAACCACGGAAAGATAGGAGAAGAAGCATTCAAAAGGGGGATTGAGGCATTAAAGAGACTAAAGCATTTAGCAGAAGAACTTGAAGTTGAAAAATACAGGGCAATAGGCACAGCTGTTTTTAGAAAGGCTGAAAATGCAGAAGAATTTTTAAAAAAAGCTGAGGAAGAGTGTGGATTAAAAATAGAGGTAATTTCTCCAGAAGAAGAAGCCCGTCTTTCTTTAAAAGGGATAATTTTTGGTTTAAAAGAATTAGGAATCAGTGTGGATGATTTTATTACCATAGATGTGGGTGGGGGGTCTTCGGAATTTATAAGGATAAAAAATGGAAAGGTGCAATGGAGTAAAAGCATAGAACTGGGAGCAGTTATTTTAAAAGAAATATTCAATTTGAAATATCCACTATCTTTAAAAATAGTGAAATCCATGCGGGATTATATAAGGGACAAACTAAAAGACCTGCCTGAAGAACAGCCGCGGATTCTTATAATTACTGGAGGAACTGCAAGTATTCTTGGAAGCCTTGATTTAAAGCTCAGTTGTTATGTTCCAGAACGACTTCACGGACATAAAGTGGAAAAAAATAGAATAGAAAAACTCATAAATAGATTATATGGATATGATCTTTTGAGACTCCAGAAAGTTAAAGGTATGGAAAAAGGCAGAGAAGATATAGCACTTCCAGGACTTCTTATATATTCTGAGATTTTGAATCATTTCAGAGGTGATCATTTTGTAATAAGTGAATACGGAATTTTGGAAGCAACTTTACTTTCTCTGATATCTGATTATAATATACAAATTCAATAAAAACAATAAAAAAACTAAAAAGGGGTTAAATACCATGTTAAACATAGTGTATGAGGCTTATACTTTTGACGATCTTTTACTGGAACCTGCTTATTCAGAAGTTTTACCAAAGGAGACAGATGTAAGCACCTATATAACTCCGAAGATCAAATTGAACATACCTCTTATTTCTGCTGCAATGGATACTGTTACAGAGAGCAGGATGGCTATAAGCATGGCAAGAGAAGGTGGGCTGGGAGTTATTCATAGAAACATGAGCCTTGAGGAACAGGTTAAAGAGGTGGAGAAGGTAAAAAAGTCAGAAAGCGGGATGATTTATGATCCTGTAACAGTGGAGCCAGATACTCCTATTAAAGAAGCCCTTAGATTAATGGCAGAATATAAAATATCCGGAATACCTGTGGTAGAAGGAAGCAAAAAAAAGCTTGTTGGTATTATTACAAACAGAGATTTAAGGTTTGAGACTAATCTGGAAAAACCTGTGAAAGAATTGATGACCAGAGAGAATCTTATCACTGCAAAACCCGGTATTACTTTGGAGGAGGCAAAAAAGAAGCTTCACGAGCACAGGATAGAAAAACTTCTGATAGTGGATGACGATTTTTGTTTAAAAGGTTTAATTACTATAAAGGATATAGAAAAGATCAAAAAATATCCGAATGCCTGTAAGGATGAACTTGGAAGGTTAAGAGTTGGGGCTGCTATAGGTGTTGGTAAAAACAGGCTTGAGCAGGCAGAGGCTCTGCTTAAAGCAGGTTGCGATGTGCTTTTTATAGATTCTGCACATGGACATTCAAAAAATGTAATAGAAACCATTATAGAGATAAAGTATCATTTTCCTGAGTGTCAGCTTGTTGCAGGAAATGTAGCTACTGCAGAGGGAGCAGAGGCACTTATAAAAGCAGGAGCAGATGGAATAAAAGTGGGTATAGGTCCTGGTTCTATTTGCACCACCAGAATAGTTGCAGGAGCAGGTGTTCCTCAGCTTACTGCAATTCATAATTGTGCTGTTGTAGCAGACAAACACGGTATTCCTGTAATTGCAGATGGGGGTATAAGGTTTTCAGGAGACATAACCAAAGCTATAGCAGCAGGTGCTCATGCAGTTATGATAGGAAATCTTTTTGCAGGAACTGAAGAAGCTCCTGGAGAAACCATACTTTATGAAGGCAGAACTTATAAAGTTTATAGAGGCATGGGGTCTCTTTCTGCAATGGCAAAAAGAGGTGGACAGGAAAGATACGGACAGGAAGGAGAAGACATCTCTAAATTTGTTCCAGAAGGAGTGGAAGGCAAAGTTCCTTATAGAGGTTCTGTTTCAAATATGATTTATCAGCTTGTTGGAGGACTTAAATCAGGAATGGGGTATTGTGGTTGTAAAACCATAGAAGAATTAAGAAAAAAAGCAAGATTTATAAAAATTACACCTTCTGGATACAGAGAAAGCCATGTGCATGATGTAACAATTTTAAAAGAAGCACCAAATTACTGGATAGGTAAGTAAAATAATGCCTGTATATGAATGGAGAGGCAAGTCTGTTACAGGTGAAATAAGAAAAGGAACTCTGGATGCACCAAATCCTCAGGTTGTAGAAGTTTATCTAAGAAGACTTAATATAACACCTTTAAAAATAACCCCTAAAAAAGAAAGTTTTTTAATTAGGTTTCAGAAAAAATCCGTTTCTGATAAAGAGCTTGCTCTTTTTACAAGACAGTTTGCTACTCTTCTCGAGGCAGGACTTCCTATTATAAAATGTCTTGAAACCCTTGCTGAACAACAAAAAAATCTTTATTTTAAAGAAGTTATAAAAGATATTAAAGCAAAAGTAGAAGGTGGAAAATCTTTAAGCGAAGCAATGTCTGAATATCCTAAGATATTTAATACTCTTTACATTCAAATGATAAAAGCAGGAGAAGCAGGAGGAAATCTTGATGAGGTTTTAAAACAATTAGCATTACATCTTGAAAAACTTACTACTTTAAAAGCAAAAGTAAAACAAGCCATGGTTTATCCATCTGTAATACTTCTGGTAACAGTTGCTGTTATTTCTATTATAATGATTTTTGTTATTCCCAAATTTGCTGCACTATTTAAAGAAGCTCACAAAGAACTACCTCTACCAACGCAAATTTTAATTAATATCAGCCAAAATTTTAAAAAAATCTTTATTATAGGGGTTGCATTTATTATAAGTCTTGTCGTAGGAATAAAACATTATAGAAAAAAAGAAGAAGGAAAATATAAAACTGATAAAATTTTATTAAAAATACCTTTGTTTGGTGAACTTTTTCATAAAGCTGCTATAGCAAGACTTGCAAGAACTCTGGCTTCTCTTATAAGAAGTGGTGTGCCTTTGCTTCAGGCCATAAGTATTGCAGGAGAAACTTCAGGAAATAAAGTAATAGAAAAAGCAATGGAAGAAATTAAAATAAATGTTTCTACAGGACAAACTATAGCAGAACCTATGTTTTATACAGGGGTTTTCCCCTATCTGGTTGTGGAAATGGTAAAAATAGGTGAAATGTCTGGAAATCTTGAAGATATGTTAAATAGAGTAGCTAACTTTTATGAAGATGAAGTTGATAGAACAGTAAACACTCTTTCCACTCTTATAGAACCTATTTTAATCGTAATACTCGGTGTGGTGGTAGGAGGAATACTTGTTGCCTTATATTTACCAATTTTCCAGCTCGGAGGAGCTATAGGAGGCTAAACTAATGATAAGAATTTATAAATCTGAAAATGGTATTTTAAAACCAGCAGAAACTTTGTCTCCCTTTACATGGGTATGCCTCCTAAGCCCTCTGGAAGAAGAATTAACCTATGTTGAAAATAAATTACAGCTTTTTCCGGATTTCCTTAGATATCCACTTGATGAGGAGGAAAGACCAAGAATAGAAAAAGAAGAACAACAGCTTTTAATAATCTTGAGAGTTCCTGATCCTATATCCAAGGGATTGTTTATAAGATATGAAACTTTACCTATAGGAATCATTTTAACCGAAGAAAATGTAGTAACTATATGTATTAAAGAACATCCAATTTTTGAAGAATTTATTTCATTAGCTAATAAAAGTAAAAATTTTGATCTTCAAAAGCCCGTTTCTTTTATATTAAATTTTATGCTTGCAGTTACTTCTCTTTATATAAAATTACTTCGCCAAATTGATAAAATTATCGAAGAATACGAAGAAGAAATCTTTAAAGCTTTGAAAAATGAAGAATTTTTAAGAATGCTCAGTATAGAAAAAACTCTTACTTACTTTAATACATCTTTACAGGGAAATGATATGGTGCTTACTAAAATCCAGAGTGGAAGATTTTTAAGACTGAGTGAAGAAGAAGTGGAACTACTTGAAGATGTTC
>CAZWTB010000039.1:0-31850 GCA_964636875.1 uncultured Thermodesulfatator sp. | reverse complement strand
TTTTTAAGTGTGCTTGACGAAGAAAACGAAAAATCTTTTTTAAAGGGGTGCGAATATGGGGGAGAGAATGTTTAATCCTGAAATGGAAAGCATGCCGAGAGAGGAGCTGGAAAAATTGCAATTAAAAAGGCTTAGAGAAACAATTAGATTTTTAAAAAACTCACGCTCAAGGCTTAAGGAGAAACTAAAAGATGTGGAACCCGAAGATATAAAAAGTCTTGAGGACTTAAGGTATTTGCCTTTTACTACGAAAGACGATTTACGAGAGTGTTATCCTTTTGATCATATAGCAGTTGATCCTTCAGATTGTGCAAGAATGCATATGAGTTCTGGAACAACAGGAGTTCCTGTTATAAATGCTATGACTAAAAGAGATGTAGAGCAGTGGGGCGAGATAATGGCAAGATGTTTGGTTTGTGCAGGGCTTACAGAAAAAGACAGGATTCAGATAATGCCCTCTTTTGGACTTTTTAATGGAGGATTTGGTTTTCACTATGGTGCAGAGAGACTCGGTTGTTTTATAGTTCCAATGGGAGCAGGAAGAACAAGGATGCAGCTTAAATTTATAAAAGATCTTGAAGTAACCGCAATAGGGGCTATAGCTTCTTATCCTGCAAGACTTATAGAAGTGGCTAAGGAAACAGGATTTGACTTTAAAGAAACAAAGCTCAAAGTCGCAATTCTTGGAGCTGAAACCTGGTCTGATGAATATAGAAAAAGAATAGAAGAAATCATGGGAATAAAAACCTACGATATTATTGGGATGACAGAAACAGGAGGGGTTGGACTGGGGATAGATTGTGATGCGAGGTGTGGTATCCATGTCTGGGAGGATCATTACATAGTTGAGATTGTGAATCCAGAAACAGGGGAGCGAGTCGAAGCCGGAGAAGAAGGAGAAATAGTAATTACAACTTTAACAAGAGAGGGACTGCCTCTTATAAGATACAGAACCAGAGATATTTCCAGAATAGTGAGTTATGAAAAGTGTGATTGTGGCAGAACACATGTAAGAATAGCCAGAATAAAGGGAAGAACAGACGACATGCTTAAAGTAAAGGGAGTAAACTTTTATCCTTCTCAAATAGAGAAGATTTTACTTCAATACAAAGGGCTTTCGCCTTATTATAAAATTATTATAGAGACTGTAAAAGGAAAGGATGAAATGACTATAGTTGTGGAAAGGGTAGGGGAGGGAATTGATCAGAGTGCCCTTGAGAGACTCAATCACGAACTTTATGATTTTCTGGGTTTTCACAGTAAAATAGAGGTTGTGCCTGAAGGGACCATAGAAAGAACACCGGGTAAGGCAGTTAGGGTGATAGATAAGAGGAAAAAATGAGATTTTAAAGGATTTTTTTGAATTTTCTGAAAATATTTCAAAAAAAATTAATAATTTAAATTTTTATTGCCCTTGACAAGGAAAGAAAAATTTAATAATATTAAAAATTTGAAATTTTAGAGATTTATAAAAGGTTCGGGCTGGAGGGGAGAGAATGGCGAATAGAAAATTGATGTTTTTTGTTGTTTTGTTTTTCATTTTAGGAATAGGTTTTTTTACATTTGGGGTAAAGAAAAAAGTATTTGCGGATAAGAAAAATCCCTGTTTAATCTGTCATGCAGTTGAAAAAGAACCAAAAATTCTCGAAGATGGAGAGAAAATGTATCTTTATATAAATCCTAAAAAATTTAAAAAGTCTGTTCATGGACATGTAGATTGTAGATTCTGTCATGTGGATATAGGAAAGGATCATCCAAAACCTGTTAAGATAAAGAGTAGAAGAGCGTTCAGACAGAAAATGGCTAAAATTTGTTTGAGGTGTCATCCCAAGCCAGTTATTTCTCGTTCTCCTGCCCATGCAAAGGTTATCAGAAGTAAAAGTGTAAACTGTGTTGACTGCCACGATTCTCACTACATGAAACCCGTAAGAAATCTTACTAAAAAAGCTAAAGGAGATAAATATTGTCTTTTATGTCATAGACTAAAAATTACAAAACGCCTGAGAAGTGGAGAAGTATTAAATCTTCAAGTAAAACTTTCTGTTTTAAAGAAATCTGTTCACAAAAATGTTAAATGTATAGATTGTCATTACGATTTTTCCCGTAATAGACATCCGATCTATCGTTTTAGGAGTAAAGAGCAATACATGAAGGTTCTTTCTCGTAAGGTTTGCCAGAGGTGTCATACAGAAGAAAAGCTCAAGAAAAATCCGGCTCACTACAAGCTTTCTAAAACAGCTCCCTGTATAAAATGTCACGGTTATCATGATGTAAAATCTATAAAAGCAATGGCAAAAGGTTCTGTTAATGCTTATTGTATGATATGTCACAGTAAAGAAATAACCAAGAGAATGAAAGATGGTGAGGTATTATCTCTTAAGGTTGATGAAAATGTCCTTATGAATTCGGTGCATGCAAAATTAAAATGTAATCAGTGCCATAAGGGATATTCTTTTACAAGCCATCCTGTTGGAGAATATGCTTCTATAAAGGAATTCAGAGCTAAGGCTATTGATATATGCAAAAACTGCCATGAAAAAGAAGTAGAAGGTTATCTTGCAAGTGCTCATGCAATGGCATTAAAGGCAGGTAATAAAGAAGCTCCAGATTGTTTGAAGTGCCATGGTTATCACGATGTTAAGAAACTTGTTAATAATATTGCCAAGGTGAATAATTGTGCCAGATGTCACAAGAAAGAATTTACTGCTTATAAAATGGGGATTCATTATAAAGCAATGTTAAAAGGTGGTAAAAAAGCTCCTACCTGTTCTGCCTGTCATGATGCTCACAAAGTTTTACCACCTGTTAATGTGGCGGATCTTGGTGAATATTGTGCAAAGTGTCACACAGGTTTGAAAGAGGCTCACAATAAGTGGCTTTACAATCCTCCATTTCAGATTAAGAGTTTTGTGGATGTTCACTTTGCAGGAGCTTCCTGCTCTGCATGTCATGTAAAAGGTAAAAAAGCAGTATTTCTTACTCTTATTGATAGATCCACAGGGAAGCCTTTAACTCTTAAAGAAGTTGCCAAACTTCTTGGGGTAAAAGAAAATGAAGTAAAAACAGAAATAGATCTTAATAAAGATAATTTTATTGAGAAAAAAGAAGTGGAAAGTTTTATAGCAAGGCTCAAGAGAAAGGTCGATGTAAACCTGGCAGGTAGAATAGATATTCTTAATCCCAATGATATTCATAAAATCAGTTCTAAAAATGGTGCTATAAGAGACTGTAAATATTGTCATAGTATTAAAGCAAAATTTGAAGGAAGAATTGAAATAACAAGGGCAGGTAAAAAGCCTGTTGAAATAAAAGCAGATAGAGCAGTAATAAATACGTTTTTTGCAGTTCCTAATATAAGAGACTTTTATGTATTAACCCTTGGTAAAATAAAAATTTTAGATCTTCTTTTCTTCTTGGCTCTTGCAGCAGGGCTTGCAGTTCCTGCTGGACATTTAACTTTAAGAATACTTACAGCACCAATTAGAAGAAGGAGGAGGGAGGGTAGATAATGAAAAGGATATATCTTCATCCATTACCAGTTAGGATATGGCATTGGGTAAATGCATTTGCCTTTATTATCTTAATTTTTACAGGGCTACAGATAAGACTTATAGACAAATTTCAAGTAATGAGTTTTCAGACTGCTGTAAAAATCCATAGTGTTTTAGGATGGATTTTAGTAGCAAATTACTTTATATGGCTTACATATTACCTTTTTACAGGAAAACTTTTTAAAATTTACATTCCTCCCTTTTGGAGACCTATAGATTTTATAAAAAGAGCTATTAGGCAGGCAAGGTATTATGGATATGGAATTATGGTAGGGGAAAAGAATCCTCACCATCCAACACCTGATCATAAATTTAATCCTCTCCAGCAAGTTTCTTATTTAATGATAATGACCGTTCTTATACCACTTCAATTAGTAACTGGAATGGCTCTCTGGGATCCTAAAAAGTTTAAAGTAATTGTAGATATTTTTGGAGGACTTCAGATTGTATCTTTAATTCATACAGGACTCTGGGTATTTTTTACTGCTTTTATGCTTATTCACATTTATCTTGCGACCTTAGGACATACACCTCTTGCTCATATTATAGCAATGTTTACCGGATATGAAGAAGAACATGAGGATCACTAAAATTCTTCTTCATGGAGCTCCTCTTCAAAGAGGAGCTCTGGTTCTTCCTGTTCTTCTTTAATATTGGGGATATGTGGAACTCTTATAATCTCTTTTAATTGATCCAGTTCAAGAGGAAGATCTTCATCATTCTGGCATACTTCACAATTTTTTATATGTCTATTGACAAGCTCCATCATTTTTATAGGAGATAATGTATAATCTCTTACCTGTTGATACCAGTCTCTTATTAGAGTTTTCAATCTTTCACACTGCATAAATATAAAACCTCCTCTTAAAAATCTTTCAGCCTTATTATAAAACACCTTTTTTTAAGTTTCAAGAAGGATAATTGACTTTAATAAGGTTTATGCTATTTTTAAAAACACTTAAATTAAAAAAAAGGAGTGAAGATGGTGAGAAAAAGAATTTTAAGTGGAATGCGTCCTACAGGTCCTCTGCATCTCGGGCATCTTCACGGTGTTTTAAAAAACTGGATTAAATTACAGGAAGAATACGAGTGTTTTTACTTTATAGCTGACTGGCATGCTTTAACCACAGAATACGAAAATCCGGAAAAAATTTCTGAGTATTCCAGAGAGTTATTTCTGGAATGGCTTTCAGTGGGAATAGATCCAGAAAGATCTGTAATTTTTCTTCAATCAGAGGTAAAAGAACATATAGAACTTTATCTTATATTTGGAATGATCACACCTGTTGCCTGGCTTGAAAGGAATCCAACTTATAAAGATATGCTTCAAAACTTAAAAAACAAGGATCTTGCTACTTATGGTTTCCTGGGTTATCCTGTTCTTCAGGCTGCAGATATTTTAATATATCGAGCTGAAAAAGTCCCTGTTGGACTTGATCAGGTGCCTCATCTTGAATTAACCAGAGAAATTGCAAGGCGGTTTAATTATCTTTATAAAACTGACTTTTTTCCTGAGCCCGAGCCTCTGCTTTCAGAAACCCCCAAGGTTCCTGGAATCGATGGAAGAAAAATGAGTAAGTCTTATGGAAACGCCATATTTCTTACTGATACACCTGAAGAAGTTAGGAAAAAAGTTCTTTTTTATGTTACTGATACTCAGAGACCAAGAAAAAGTGATCCCGGTGATCCTGAAAATAGATGCGTTGCTTTTAATCTTATTAAACTTTACTTCAGTAAAGAAGAAATAGAGGATGTGATAAAAGATTGTAAAAGTGCAAAACTTGGATGTAAGGATTGTAAAAAGCGTCTTGCAGAAAAAGTAATAAAGTTTTTAACACCTATATGGGAAAAAAGAAGCTCTCTGGAAAAAGAGGACTGGAAAGATTTGCTTCTTCAGGGTATAAATAAAGCTAAAAATATAGCTCACCAAACCCTTAAAGAAGTAGAAAAAATAGTATTTAAAACAAAATGTTTAGATTACTAACTTTTCTGTAGTTCTGCAATAAGTCTGGGCACTACAAGATGACGTTTAACTTTTCTGGTTGTTGTTTTTGGAAATTCTTCATCTCTTATAATAAACCTTTTTATCCTTTTAAACATTGCAAGATTTTGTGTGTATTTTTTTATTTCCTGTGAGATAATTTTTTCTATAGATTCCTGGGAAAGAGTTTTTGAAGGAAAGTCTTTTTCTATAGTTTCATAATCTGGAACAATCACCGCCCATACTTCTTCACCTCCATCAGTGGGGAAACCAAAAACAACACTTTCCAGGATATAAGGACTTTTGTTAATTTCGTTTTCAATTTCTTCAGGATAAACATTTTTTCCACTTGGTGTTACTATTACGTTTTTAGCTCTTCCACATACATAAACATGACCGTTTTTATCCACATAACCCAGGTCTCCTGTGCATAAAAAGCCTTCTTCATCAAAGGCATTTTTAGTTGCAGAAGGATTTTCATAATAACCTTTCATAACCATAGGACCTTTAAAACAAAGTTCTCCAATTCCTTCAGAATCAGGATTTTTAATTTTTACTTTTACACCCGGTAATGGAAGTCCCACGCTTTCATCAACAGGATTATCTGGATGATTTACAGTAAGAACAGGACTTGCTTCTGTAAGACCGTATCCCTGAATTAGTTTTATTCCAAATTTTCTAAAAGCTTTGGGTAGATAAGGTGGAAGAGGAGCTCCCCCGCAAACGAAAAATCTCAAAGAAGATAATCCAGCTTTATCTCTTAAATTTTTAAATAAACTTCTTGCAATTTTTTCTTCCATACCAAATTTTGAAGAAAAATCCACAACTTTTAAAAAGGAGCGAATCAATGTTTTTTTAGGAAAAGAAACTTTTTCGATTCCTTTCATAATTCTTTCATAGAGTTTTTGAAACAAAAGAGGAACTCCAAGCATAACAGTGGTTTTAGAATTTTTAAGGTCTTCGAGGATATCTCTTGACTTAAGACTTCTTGCAAAAGTAATGTGTGCACCTGAATAAAGAGGAAGCAGAAAACCAGCTGTGCATTCAAAAGTGTGATGCATTGGAAGAACAGAAAGAAATCTATCAGTTTCAAATATTGGAAGACTTTTATAGCATGCAGATACATCAGAGACAATATTTTTGTGAGTAAGCATAACTCCTTTAGCTTTTCCTGTTGTTCCAGAAGTATAAATTATTACTGCGACATCGTTAATATTAGGATATACAATTTTCTTAGGTCTTTTTTCTCCTCTAAAAATCAATTCCTCCAGAGTAATTATCTTTTTTGATTTAACATTGGTTTCAGATTCAAAAACAATAATGTGTTTAAATTGATTTAAATCTTCGTCTATTTCAACGATATCATCGAGATATTTTACAGAAAGAAATATCCATTTAACTTTTGTTTCTCGAAGAATATGGAAAAATTCATAGCGTTTTAAAAGAGAATCAATAGGTATGCATATTCCTCCTGCACTTAAAATTCCCAGATAAGCAAGTCCCCATTCAGGGGAGTTTGGTCCAAGTATTGCACATTTTTCTTTATGAGAGAATCCCAGGGATTTAAGACCAGAAGCAATATACTTAACGAGTTTACCTACTTCTGCATAACTAAAATCCTGATATTTTCCTTTTCTATAAATCGAGAGAGCCTTTGAAGATGCAAAGTCCTCAGAAGATCTTTGAATTACTTCAGGAATTGAAAAAATTCCTCTATCAGGTCTTATTACTTCCAGATTTTTTTGCATGACGATAAGAATTTTAAAATAATTTTTAAAATTTTCTACAGGATTCTCAAAAAATAAAAAAAACGATAGCTAATTTTAAGAGATTTTGATTCTCAATAAAATTTCAAAAAAAAATAAAATAAGGGTTGACTTATGTACTAAATTCAATTAATATATTTTTTAAAAATATTGTAAAATTAAACTGGGGAGGGGTCCTTTTGAGAATCTTTTCAAAGATTTCAAAAGGCTTCTCTTCAGGGAAAGGAGGTCTTATAGGAAGGTAGTATCTTTTTATTAAAAATTTTTTAGCATTTCAATAGCAGGTTTAATTCTGAATAGTGCTTGTCTTCTAAGAGTTCAGAGTAGGTCTGAACAATAATTCAGTCCTCTCTGAACTTGGAAAGGAAGTATATAATGTCAAAAGAATCGTTCTGGCAAAAAGAAAAGCCTGTTATCTTCTGGTTGGGTGTTATTTCAGGAATTATAGTAATAGCACTTGTGCTTTCTTATTCTTTTTATCAAAGTGCTTTAAAGGCAGTAGAAGGAGAAGTTCGAAAAGAGCTTCTTATAATGGCAAAACAAACAGCGCGTAGTATAGAAGATCTTATTCACACAACAGTTGCTGATCTAAGCTGGGTTGCCAAATTTCCTGAAGTTCGAAATATTCACGAACCTGAAACAACCAGATTTTTCAATTCTTTAAGAAAAAAAAGACAATTTATGTATGTCATTTTTATATTAAACAAACAGGGAAAGTGTATTTATGTAAATCCCAGAGATGCCCTCCCCGGGGTTATAGGTAAAGATTTTTCTTTTAGAGAATATTTCAAGCAGGCAAGAAGAACCGGGGAACCGGTTGTTTCAGGTTTGATAACCTCTGGATATTATAAAGATGTTAAAAATAAATACAAGGCAATAGTCGTGGCTGTTCCCATTCTGGATAAAAAAGGCAATTTCGAGGGTATTATAGGAACAGATATTAAGGTAAGTTTTCTTGCAAAAAGATTTATTCTTCCTTTAAAAGTAGGAAAAAGAGGATATGCCTGGATGCTTGATGGAGAAGGAAACACTCTGGTTCATCCAAATCCAAAAAACATAGGAGTAAATGTAATAAAAGCAAACATTTCTCCGGATCTTACCCATCTTGCAGAGAGAGCTCTTTTGACCAAGGAAGCAGGAAGCGGTTCTTATACTTATAAAGGATTGAGAAAACTGGTTAGTTTTGCACCTGTTAAATTTGATGGACATATATGGCTGGTTGCAGTTTCCATGCCCTACCAAGATATAAAAGAGCTGGTTTATCCCATGTATTTAAGACTTGTAGGACTTATGATTTTTGTAGTAATCAGCATAGTTGTGGGAGGAGTCCTTTTTATAAGTAAACTCAGAGAAGTTAAAAAGTTAAAAGAAAAAATGGTTGAACTTGAAATTAAAATTGATGAAGAAAGAAAAAGGAAGGAAGTGGAAGAAATAACCGGAACTGATTATTTTAAAACCCTCATGGAAAAAGCAGAAGAATTTAAGTGCAGTATAAAAGAAGGAGGTGAAGAAGCATGAAAAAACAGCGTAATGTTAAAGGTTTTACTTTTATAGAACTCATGGTAGTAGTTATTATTCTTGGAATTCTTGCTGCTATAGTATTACCTAAATTTACTGGTAGAACCAGAGAAGCAAGAATTAAGGCTGCAGAGAGTCAGATTCAGGTATTTTCAACTGCACTCGAAGCCTATGAGCTTGATAATGGAAGATATCCTACTACAGAACAGGGGCTTGAAGCACTTGTAAAGAAACCAACAATACCTCCTATACCAAAAAACTGGAAAGGACCCTATCTTCAGAAAAAAATTCCCAAGGATCCATGGGGTAATCCCTATATTTACAAATGTCCCGGCACACATAATCCTGGCTCCTATGACCTTTATTCTTATGGACCGGATGGAAAAGAAGGAGGTGGAGACGATATTACGAACTGGTAAAAAATTAAAAGGATTTACGCTTCTGGAACTTTTAATAGGAATTGCAATAATGGGTATAGTTTTATTCACAGTTTTTGCAGGTTTTTACATGAGTAAAAAGGCTTATCAAAAAGAGGAAATAAGAAATGATTTTTATCAACAAATAAGAGGATTTTACATGCTTCTGGAAGATGATCTTTTGCACATGATACCTGATAATTCAGCCAGGTGGAATAATAATTCTTTTAGTTTTACAGCTTTAAAAAAAGAAGAATGTAAAGGATTGTGCACAATAAATTACATTTTTGGAGGAAAAGAAGTTTATAGAATGGTTACTTCTCTTAATGAAGAAGGAACTACTTTCAGTGCTCCTGTATTAAGAAATCTTAGAAGTTATAGTATTTATTATTTTCTTCAAAATACTTGGGTTTCGGAAGTAAAAAAAATGAAAAAAGGGATTAATCCAAGAGGAATAAAAATTTTATTAACTTTTAGCAAAAAAG
Organism: uncultured Thermodesulfatator sp.; assembly: GCA_964636875.1. Classification (GTDB taxonomy): domain Bacteria; phylum Desulfobacterota; class Thermodesulfobacteria; order Thermodesulfobacteriales; family Thermodesulfobacteriaceae; genus Thermodesulfobacterium. The sequence continues at coordinate 22,133 of CAZWTB010000039.1, read as the reverse complement.
GAGAAAACACCACTTTTGTGGTGGTAAGCTCTTTAAGTCAGGCTTATAAAAAAGGAAAAAGAGGTGAAAAAAAGAAGATGTGATGAAAAAAAAGGGTTTGTTCTGATTTTAACTCTCTGGATCCTTGCTATCCTTTCACTCTGGCTCTGGATAGCTTCTTCAACCACAAAAGTAGGACTTCAATTTGCAAGTTACTTCAGAAAAAAAGTCAGAGCTCAATACCTTGCAAGAGGAGCAATAAGAAGACTTGTGGCAGAAATAGCTTCCCTTCGGGGTATTGATAAAGAAAAAAATAAAAAAATTATAACAGGATATTATCTGGGAAAATGGGTGGTTTATCCAGAAAAATGGAAAGTTAAAAAACTTACCAAGTCTTTTGAAAAAGTAAGGGGAAATGAATTTGTTATCTGTAAGATAAAAGCAGAAGATTCGAAAATTCCTGTAAATTACATTACAGATAAAATGATGAGAAAAATGAAATTTCTTGATCCCGTGGTTATACAGAGGATTATTACCTGGAGGAAGACTCATAAAAAACAGGGAGGATTCAGGTTTACAGAGGAATTTTTAAAAATAGAAGGAATTTCTCCAGAACTTTACTTTGGGAAAAAAAATTTTCCGGGATTAAAAGATATTTTTACTTCTTATAGTAAGGGAAAGATTTACATAAATGGAATAACAAAAAAAGAAATTTTAAAAATAATTCCTGGAGTGGATAGAGATTTAGCTTCGGAGATAGAAGAAATTCTTTCTTCAGGAAAAAAATTTTCGAAAATAGAAGATTTGAAACATGTAATGGGAGTAACCCCGGTTATTTATAAATCTCTTACCATGTGGGTTAAAGTATTTCCTGCTTTTTACAGAATTGAAGCAGAGGCTCATGTGGGTGGGGTGGTGGCGAATGCCAGTGCAGTTTATTTTATAAGAGGAAGAAGAATAAAACTTTACTATTTCAGTGGAGGATAAATTTGGAAAAAGTTTTTCTGAGAACAGAAACTGAAATTTTGTATTTAAAGGTAAATATAAAGAAAGAAAAACTGGAAATTACTGAAATTCAAAAAACATCTGGAGAAATTAAGGATAAAAAAGCTATTCTGGGAATACCCCTCAGGGAGTTTTTTATAAAAAATATAGTAATTCCTGGAGTATCAAAAAGGGAATTAAAAAAAACTATAGAAGTTCAAAAAAAATTTCATCTGCCCTGGGATGAGAAAGAGGCTTATTTTACCTGTTTAACAAAATTGAGAGAAAGAGAAGCCAATCTGCTTTTAATAGGGATTAAAAAGAATGGATTTGAAAAGATAGGAGCAATTTTGCCTTTACCTTTTTCTCTCGTATTCTGGGGATTACATCTTGGCTTGGTGGAAGAAGGTAAAAGGCATCTTCTGGTGTTTATGGAAAATAGCCATGTTCATAGTGTTACTTTAGAAGGTAAAGAGGTTTTATTTATGAGAAGTTTTAAAAGGGATGTTCAGCTTCCTCTTGAACTGAAATTTACCTCTCAGGCAGTTTATTTTAGAAAAGAAAGACAGGCTATAGATCCAGATAGGGTAATTATTTTTACCGGGGAAGATCCTGAAGAAGCAAAAGAAGTTTTTAAAAATAAAGAATTTTACTGGATAAAACCTGAGGAATGTCTGGAAGGAGATTTCTCAGAAAATAGCTTTCTTGGAGCAGGTTTATCATTATTTAAAAAGTATAAAAAGGATTATAAAAACTGGAATCCAGTTAAAAGAGAAGATGCGGTAAAAAAAGGAATATTAAGAGGAATTATTTATACCCTTCCAGTATGGCCCTTTTTTTTAGTTGGGTATTACTGGGGTGATACTAATTTAAATTTAAAAAAACTTAAAGAAATACAGATGAAAGAAGCAATCATTAAACCGGTTTACCTGAGGGTTCTGAAAGAAGAAAGAGCCTTTAGAGATTTTGAAGATTTTATGAACAATTGGGGAATTTCCTTAAGAAGTTCAGATGTGTGGTTGGAATTAATGAAAGAGATTTTTGAAAAGAAACCACTGAACATGGAAATTGAAGGAATTTCAGGAAGTATCGATGGAAGTATATATGTAAACGGTTGGGCTGATTCTTATGAAAAAATATCAAATTTTTTTAAAAAATTACAGAAAATTGCAGGAATAAAAGAATTAAAACTACTTTTTACCCAAAGGGAAGAAAACAATCGTGTTAGTTTTCAGTTTAGTTTAAAAATAAACCCTGAGGAATTTTTTAAAAGTGAAATTTAATGTAAAACTGAGAAAGGAAGATAAGAGAAGTTTAATAATTCTTGGAGTGTTTTTACTTGCAGTGGGTTATTATTATCTAATTTTCAATCCAGTTTATAGAAAATGGGAAAATGTAAGAGAAAAATTGAAAAAAGTTGAAAAAGAGGTTCAGAAAGAAAGGCTAAAGCTTGGACTTGCCAGAAAGATAAAAATAAGAAAAAAAGAAGCTGAAAAAAAAGTTGGTATTTTAAAGGGACTTATAAATGAAAAATTATTTAAAGGAAGCATAGGAAATAGGGTTGAAGTAATAGCAAAAGAAGCAATAGAAGCAGGGGTTAAGCTCACGAATTTAAGACCTATTAAAAGAAGCAATCCTGAGAATGGGACAAGTTATTATGAATTCGTTATAGAAGGGGAGGGAAGTTTTTCAGGATTTATTAATTTTCTCAAAAATTTAAAGGGGCTTTATATTAAAGAGCTTAATTTTTCACGCACAAGAGGAAAAGGATTGCACTTTTTCTTAAAAGCAAGCTCTCTTCCTGAAGAAGCAGAAAAGTTTTTACATGGGGTTAAAACAATTGCAGTAAAGAAGAGAAAAAAAGAGGTTGGATGGTTTAAACCCGCTGTTAAACTCCAGCCAGAGCCTAAAAAAATAAAAACTGAACAAAAAGTTCAGATGGTAAATAAACCTCCTGTGGTTAAAAAAGAAACCCCGCTTCCATTCAAACTTGTAGGAATATCTTCTATAAACAACATTAAAATGGCAGTAATAACAGATATAAAAAAGGGAGAAGATCGGTTTGTAGAAGAAGGGGATCAGATAGAAGGATATAAAGTGGTGGAGATAGGCAAGAGACAGGTGGTCTTTGTTGACAGCCTGGGTAATAAAAGGATTTTAAGTTTTCCGAAAGAAAAAGGAGAAGAAATTCAGTTGTATCAGGAAACAAACCAAAAAAAGAAAACCAGGAAGAAAAAGAAGTTCAGGAGAGTAAAACTCGGAATTTCCGTAAGGGTTTTAGATGCAGAGCTTGCTAAAAGCAAGAAAATTCCCTTTAGCACAGGACTTCTTGTTACTAAAGTAAAGAATAACACGCAGATTTATCCAGGTGATGTGATAGTAGAAATAAATGGAATAAAAGTTTTTTCTATTTCTCAGGTAAAAAAGATAATAAGCAGTTTCCATCCCGGGCAGGAAGTGAATTTTTTAGTGTGGAGAAATGGTAGAAAAGAAAAGATAAAAGTAAAAATAAAAGGAGAATAAAACGATTTTAGAGGTGATGAAGATGAAGAAGTGTGTTCGGGTTATAAAAGTATTTATAATTTTATTTTTAATTATGAACTTTGGATTTAAGGGTATAGGCAGGTGTAAGGAAATAAAGAGAATAACTTTAAATTTTAGAAAAGCGGACATAAAAACAGTTGTAAGATTTTTTGCCCGTCTCGAAAATCTGATCCCGATTATAGGAGAAGGGGTTCAGGGTAAGGTAACCCTTATAACACCTAAACCACTTACTCTTGACGAAGCTTTTAAAGTTTTTACTTCTGTTCTGGAAGTTAAGGGATTTACCCTTATAAAAAATAAATATATATTAAAAGTAATACCAACAAGAGAGGCTCCGCAAAAACCAATTGCTACATATTACGGAAACGATCCAGAAAAAGTCCCTTTAAGTGATCAGGTTATTACTCAGATAATTCCTATAAACTATGCCCGTGCATCAAGTGTTTTGAACACCATAAGACCTCTTATTTCTCCCTCTGGTAACGCTATAGAAAGTCAGGATACAAATTGTCTTATAATTACAGACACTGCAAACAACATAAGAAGGCTTCTTCACATAATAAAGTATCTTGATATTCCTAAAGAACAGACGGTTACTAAAATTACTAAAGTTTATTCTATAAAATACATGAAAGCAAGGGAGATGGCAGAAGCCCTGAGTAAAGTTTTTTCAGGTATGGGAAAGGAAGGAGAATCCCAGGTAAAAATAACCCCCGTTGAAACTGTAAATTCTCTTATAGTAACAGCTGACAAAGAGTTACAACCCCAGATAGCAGAAACTATAAAGAAACTCGATATAAGAAGAAAACAGGTTCTCATAAGGGTTAAGATAGCAGAGGTTACCCTTAACAAAGCAATGAAAGCAGGGATAAACTTAAAAAATCTGTTTTTTAATACAGGTTCTTTAAAAAATACAATAGTAATGAAAGGTTCTATTTCTGATTCTTTTATAACTTACAATGTAATGGAATCAAATAAAATTGATGCAGTTCTTGAGCTCTTATCTCAAAGAGATGTAATTCACATTCTTTCTTCACCTGAAATTTTAACTTCGGATAATCAAAAAGCTAAAATTATTGTAGGACAGGAACAACCCCTATTGAAATCAGTAACAGACCTGGGAACAGAAGGAGGAACAGGGAAAACAGTAAGTGACTATGTGTATAAAGATGTTGGAATAGAACTTGAGGTAACCCCTCACATAAATGTTGATAGAGATGTTGCTCTTGATCTAAAATTTAAAATAACGAGTATTCTTGCAGAGGTAACTTTTCCGGGAGATGTTAAAGCTCCTCTTATAGGTAAAAGAGAAGCCTCAACAAGTGTGATCATTATGGATGGACATACTCTTGTAATAGGTGGTTTGATAAAAAACAGTAGAAGGAAGGAAAGAGAAAAAGTGCCTCTACTTGGAGATATTCCTATTATTGGTTATTTGTTTTCAAGAACCACCACCGTTAATGAACGCACAGAGCTTATGCTTTTTATCACACCTTATGTAGTAGCTACGAGTGAGGAAGGGACCAAATTAACAAGAGAAAAAACCAGAGAGACCGGAAAAGAATTTAACAGACTTTTAAAATCAGGAAAAAAGGTGACAAAATAGATGATAGGAGGTAAGAAATGAAAGACAGATTAAGCGGGTTATTAAGAGGTCTGGGGATACTTTTTATTATAATGTATTTGGTAATATTTTATGGAGAATGGGTTAGGGCACAGGGATTTGATTTATCGCCTCGGGCTATGACGTATGTTTATGAACTGTTCCCTGAAGCCACCCCTCCACTAAAAGCAGAACTAAAGTCTCATATAACTGTTCCTTCAGGTGGATTTGAAATTTTTAATTATGTTGTTCGGGATAAAAAAGGAGAGGAAGTAGGGATTGTTTCCAGAATAAAATCAATTTATTTAAGTGGACCGGCAAGTAGAGTGGATTTTCTGGTGAGGTATAAAAATGGTAAAATAGCTGGTATAAAATCTCTGGTTCCTCCTGATGCAGAAGAAGGGCTGTCTTTTTTGCCTATTTATACCTTTTTTGAAGGGAGAGATCCTGCTTCTATTGCTCCTGCTCTGGTGGTAATTGCCCAGGGACTTTCTGCAGGAGTAAAACTTTCTAAAGCACCTTCTTCTGTTCCCAGACCACCTAAAGGAAAAATGCTTGATCTTACAAATAAAATCCTTACTCCAGGTGCAATACTCCCTGACTTCCAGGCATATACTATTTCAGGAGAAATATTTAAGACCCGTAAATATGCGAATAGAAAAATAATATTTCTTTTTACTGATCCCAGCTGTTCAGAATGTCTAAAGATGATAAAAAGCTTAAAAAAAGGGTTGAACCTTTTTGATCTTATGAAAACCGTGACAGTTGTTTATGTGGTGGAAGCATCGAAAGGAGAATCTGCAGATTATGCCAGTATGCTTAATCTATCAGGAATTATAATTCCTGATAGGTATGGTCAACTCACTAAACTCTTTCAAATTCCATTTAAGCCTTATGCTTTGTTCTTTGCAAATGGAAAACTTAAGTATAATGCGGTCTGGGAAGGTGAAGCAAAATTCCTCGGCATTCTTTATACCTTTGTAAAAGGGAATCCTTATGCAGGGAGGTAAAAATGAAAGCTTTAAAGGTATTATTTTTAACAGTAACAATGCTTTTGGCAGGGATGGGCAATTTAAAAGCTCAGAATTTTGGTATTCCTGTAGAACCTATGATTATTTACGGAGAAGTTTTAAAAAATGGCCTACCTATCAAAAATAATGGATCTTCTATTACATTTGTTATAGGTGGGCAGCAGATCACTGTGCCGGTAAAACTTTCAAAAGAAGGTGTATCTTATTATTTTTTAAAAATTCCCTCTAAGAAATTAAATCTTAATTTTACTCCCAGTAACACTACAGAAATAAAAATTCTTTATTTGGATGACATAAATCTCAGCAGTGATATAACTCCATTTCACTGGCAGGAGGGCAAGTTATTAAAACTCAATATTTTACCTCAGGATAAGTTAACCAATACACCAGTGATAAAAAATTTGTCTGTTAAAAAAGATGGTGATGTATGGAAATTAAGTTTTACTTTTGGATCTTACGAACTTCCTTCGAATGTAAATTTTGACAAAGTTATTTATCTGGTGAAATGGTTTTATGTAAAAAGAAATGAAAATGGCACAGAAGATATTAAACAACTTAAAGAAAAAGAAGTGGATTATAAAAAGGAAGAATTTTCTTTTGATACGCAGGTAGAGGATAGTGTTAAAGATGTGGATTTTTTTAAAGTTGTGGTAAGGGTTGAAGGTTTTATAGGAGAGAAAAAAATTGACAGTCCTGCAGGAATTTATACGGTGGTTCCCGTTTACAGCGAAGGTAACATTTAAAAGGAACAAGGAGGGATTTTATGAAGAAAAAATTAAATTTAATAATCTTTTTATGTTTTTCAGTGTTTGTAATTGTAAAAATGGGAATGGCGCAGACAAGTATATGTCAGGAAAGATTTGACGGGAATTTTATAAACATACAGATAGCTCACGAAGGACCTGACACAGGTATTAACGATGTTTTTCAGGTGGTAATAACACCGTTTAGACCCAAGACAGAGGGGGCAATGCAGGCTTTAAAGAGTTTTGACTTTTATTCAGAGACAAACGAAGGTGGTGGTTCCAAGTATGTCTGGAAAAAATTCGGGAGTTTTTACAGGCTTTACAAAGTATTGCCTTCAGGAGAGCTGGAAAGAGTAAGGCTTTTTGTAATGAAGTTCCCCGGTGGAAAAAAATTTCTTTATTTGATGAAGTTGATGCAGGCAAATTTTAAACTTTACAATGATCTTCAGCTTAACAAAAAACTGAACATTATTGCAGTAATGGGAGTTACATTTGAAGGAACCGAGGGAACCGTTGATTTTATAAATATAAGAAGTTTCGGAGATAAAGGAAAAGATAAAATTAAACTCGGAAATGTAGAAGCAGTTATGAAAAGGTTTGCCCAGCAGATGGATTTTGAAATGGAGGAATCAGAAGAAAAAGATTTTTCAGATTACATGATAGAAGGACCCAAGGAAGTCTTAAATAATTTGTCTTCCATATATGAAAGTAAAGACCTTTCTGATCCAAAGGAAACGATAGTTACGAAAATAGGAAATTACACTCTTGGGTCTATGCCCATTCATTACATTTACCTTCCCTGTATTCCAAACGGTGTGTCAAAATACGGACCCCCGCAGGCGGTATTTATACCTTTAAAACTTGAATTAAATGGAAATTATAGTTATCCCCTTATTCTGTTTCCCACTGCATTTACGGATTTTAAGACATTTAATACAGCATTAAAAAGGGAACTTTATCATGCAAAGGTATGGAATGCTCTTGCAAATTTGTCTTTAAACGATACCAAGCAGAAGTTCATTTACGAATTTTTACTCAGATCAAATATTCCTACCCTTGAGCTTCTTATCTATAAGAGTATGCAAAAGAAAAAAGTATCAGAAGGAAACCCCACGCTTTTTTATACTTTAAGGACACTTTTTTATCAGGAGACCAAAGGATTACTTGAAGAACCTTCTCTTGAACAGATAGATCCTATCTGGACTGTTGATCCGGATCTTATTTTACCTGAAACATGTGCGTTATTTGAAGAACCGATGGTGCATTCCGAGGAATTTTATTATTATGGAAAGGCAATTCTTTCGGTGGTTTCTTCTCTGGATTCTTTAAGCGGACAGACAATTGCAGGTAATAATACCAGTAGAGGAAAATTCAGTAAATTTACCAGTTTTCTGGGAAATTATACTCAGAAGGTAATCAAAAAAATGGTGATTAACAATCTTGTTGAAGCTATACTGCACGGTTACACTCAAACAAAAGAAGAAAGAACAGCAGCTCTGGATTTTGTTCTTGAATATCTGCCTTACGAAGATTTTCTGGAAGGACTTAAAGAATATCCAGAATGGGGAAACAGAACAGAAGATTATTCCAGCAAAAGTTTGATAAATAAAATAAAAGAAAGAGGTTTTCAATACGACGACCTCGTGTGGCTTCTTGAACTTATGAAACCAGGAAGACCTCTGGCATTTTTAAGTAACGAGACTTTTGGCAAAAGGCTTAAGTATCTTGTTGAGACCAAAAAAGTGAGAGCAATAGAAGGACTCGTTGAGGCAATGCAAAGTGACATGGACCTTTATCTTGGAGCAGGGAATAAAACTAAAGAAATAGTTATAAAGATGGCAGACGAATTTATAAACAAAGCAGAGGATTACTTAAAAAGCACTAATTCTACGGGGAATTCTACAGGCAATGCAACCAGGAGTGAAATAGAGGATTATATAGACGAAGTAAAAGACCTTAAGGAGGACTTTGAAAAGAAGTTTAAAGAGTATCAGAAACAGCAGAACGAATATCAGGCAGAGATGCTTGATTATCATCAGAAGTTTGTAAGTGCTTTGGTAGATGTGAAAAGAAGTTGTGGACTCAGTTCATGGAGCAACGACCAGATTTACGAAGAAATGAAGGCACTTAATTCCACCACTACCAGAAATGAGTGTAAGGAAAAAATAAATTCTGCGTATAAAGCAGAAAAAGAAAGGGATAAAGTTCTTTCTGAAAGGGAGAAAAAAGTTGACGAAGCCCTTTCAAATGCAACCAAGGTAAAAGAAGAACTTGTGTCCAAAATAATGGATTACGCAAATAAAATAAATTATGATCAGGGGAGAGTGATAGTTAACCTTGAAATTAATCCTCAGGCACAGATAGAAAAGATCCCTGTAAAAGAGTGGATAAGAAAGGTTTTTGAAGAATACTTTACAGTGCCTGGAGACGACGAACAGGCATATCAAAAACTTGAGGAAGGAATTAACAAAATAAATGGCATAAAGTTTATAAAAGAAGAATAAAAGCCTGAAAAAAGGAGGCTTTTATGAAAGTAAAAGAATTCTTAGGCAAATTTTTAGTGTTGTGTGTTGTGTTGGTGTTAGCAGGATTGTGGGGTATAGGAGGTTTAAAAGCTCAAGAGGTTGAGAGTTATGTTTTAAAACTAAAAAAGGGAAAACAATTCGTTTCCTTTCCTGTTGTTCCTTCTGATAGGAGGATAGAAAGCATATTTGGGGACATCCTCAATAAAATTGTTAAAATAGAATATTACGATCCGGAGAAGGGCAAGTGGCTCTGTTACATACCATCTGCACCTGAAGAGGTTAACACTTTAAAGGAAATTCCAGCAGGAGCAGGTTTTTATATTGAAGTTTCTAATGATACTCAGGTAATCATTTATGGTAATCCTTTAAAGTATGAAGATTACAATCTTGTAGCAGGATGGAACCCTGTTGGAGTTCCTGAAGAAGTTACTCCTCAACAACTTGATAAAAATATGCAGGATGCAGGACTTACTATAAGATTTGTGCTCGGTTATGATAAGCTTTATGAAGAAGTAAATGGAACAAAAAAAGAAGTTCAGATAGGAGAAAAACTTTCTCCTGGTAAAGGATATTGGATTAACACTGATCCTGACGGAGATAAAGTAGCAAGCAGTGTTGAAATGTTACACAGCACCAATCCTCTTGTTCCTGATACAGGTATTGCAACAGCTACACAACCTTCTTTGCAAGCCACTTCTAATCAAACTGAGGAAGAAAACACACCAGAACATCAGAAAGTCGAAAATAAATATTCACAATTGCAGAATAAATATTCTGTAGCAGGAGAAAATGTTGTTCTTGGTAAGTTTGTTATTACCAGAGTTAGATATAATGCTGGTAAAACAGAGGGTATAGGTCTTCTTGAAAACAAAAATCTTCCTCTGGAACTTCAGGGGCTTTTAAAATTTATTGGAGGAGAGGTTTTACTCAAGCTTGAAGTAAAAAATGGTAAAGTGGTAAAGGCTTTAAGTTACGACTCCAAGACTGACAGTTTCCCCGGAATAATTTTAGGAAGTGCTTCTGGTAAATCGTTTAAAATTCAATTTGGTGATAAGGTCAAACCTTCTTTTCTTGAAATTAATTCTGAAGGAAAGTTAACTATATTATTTAATGTGGACGATGGTGCAGATATTGGGTTACCTGCAAGAAGTTATTTTGTAAAATGGATAAATGGAGAAGAGAATAATTATGTAAGAATGAGCACTGTTTTTGGAGGAGAGGCATTAATATCTCAGCTTTGGGGAAAAGATGAAAGTGGAGTATGGAAGTTAGAGGCAAAAGCAGGTGAAAACAGCACATACGACTGGTTTTTAGAAATTCCAGCAGGCTGTAAGGATGTTTTTGAGCCTTACAGAACTTATAGTGTAGTAAAAGGAAATTACACTTATAGTATTGAAGTTACAGGAGAGGCAGAAGAAGATCCTTCCAAATGGCTTCCCGGTAGTTTTACGGATGACGAGTTTGAAGTTCCGATAGATGGCGTATATTTACTTGGTGGTTTTACATTTGGAAAGGGAGTAATTAAATATACAGGCAGTAAAAAACTTATTTTAAAAGAGGACGACGAAGGTAATCTGGAACTTGAATCAGAAAAAGGCATATTTAATTATTCTCAGGGATCTTTAATAGTTTCTCTTGGTCCTGTTTCCATTTCTCTACACGGATGGAACATTATACCTACTGTTGAGGGATTTAAAACTCTTAACTGGAATCCTGGAGCAGTGGTTAAAATTGGTTTTTCAGGAGGATTTATTGAGGAAGCATCTGTCGGGATGCCTATTTCTGTAAAAATAACCAAAGAGATTTTTAAACTGGCTTCTGAGAATGCAACAGATGCTCAGGATTTTAAGAGCAAGCTTTTATCAATGGTAAAAGCATATGTAAAGAACTTTGAAATTGAGGAATTTAATACAGGTGCCAATACTAAACTTACCATAGCTTTTTCTGAAGAAACCAATCTTAGTATAGAAGGGGCATGCGAATTTAAAGCAGTGTCTAAGGAAGGAGAAAATGGCACCAGTTTCTGGAAGTGTTCGAGAAGTTGTGAACTGCAGGTTCCTTTTACCATAGGGGAAAACAATCAAATAAGTGCAAAATGGGGAGTTGAAGAGGGGTGGCAATCAGAGAAGTTTCCCAGTATTAAAGAAATAGCAAAGTTCTGGCAGGAACCCGGTGGTGAAGGTTATGAAAAGGAAATGGAATTAAGCTTAGATGGGGAATTTGCAATACCGGATAACTTCCCTCTTATCGGCGGTCAGAGTCTTTATCTAAGTTTTAAAACTCACTTTGAGCCGGAGGAGAACGAGTGGACGGTTCAAACCACTGCTCAGGCTTTTCTTACACAGAATGAAGCAACTGAAGAACTTTCCCAGTGGCAGATCAGCGTGGAGTGGCTGAGAATTGAATTTGAGGATGTTCAATTTAGTGCCAATTCAAGTGCCAAAGCAGTAACTTCCTTTTTAAAAATCTTAAAAAATACTTTTAAAAGAGGAAATGGCACACAGAAACTTAAAATGAAAAAAATTATGGCGATTTTGACTTTAAATCCTGCCGAAGGAAGTTTCTTTTATCCTGGAACAAGTGAAGCAACTCTTGTGATGGTTAAGAAAAAAGACTACTGGGATGTTACTATAAGTTCTGCAATATCCAAAACCATAGAAAGTAAGCAGGCAAGATTTAGTCTTAATTCGCTTGTATTTAAGTTCAAGTGGTATCCGGGTAATGGAACCTGGAAAGAGGCTTTAAGAAAAATTAAGGATACCCTTACGGTTGGTGGTTCAGCAAGTTTGACTGTTGCAGGAAAGACTTATACAGGATTTTTCCTTTATACGAGTAATCAAATAATTTTTACAGGATCTTTTTCCAACCCTGGTGGGGTAATGAAAAGTTTTCAGATATACGCAAGAGTTCCCATCCCTTTAAAGAAAGGAGTTAACTGGGGTGTAATGATAAGCGGTTCTCTTTCTGGAAAAGCTCTTGCAGAAGCTCTTGGGCTTGATTCGAGTTTATTTCAGAATGATATGCAATTTACAGGCACCCTTGAAAAGGGAGGCTGGGCTTTAAATCTTAGCAATATACCCTTTGCATTAAGCAGGGTTTTACCTTCCTGGATACAGATAAAAGAGATAAAAACATTTGCTATAAAAAAATATGGACCAGGAAATTATACTATAGAGGCAGAACTTGGCATAATAATGGAGCATTTTGTGGATAAAGAGTTTAGTATAGGGCTTACCATAACCAAACAGAAAGGTGTTTATCTTTATGCCAAGAATATCGGACCTTTTGATATAGGAGATGCAGGAGAATTTACTATAAACGAAATTAAGATAGGTAAACAAAATGGTGTATGGGAAGCAGGGGGAAGTATTTCTTACGAGCTTCCTGAAGACTGGGTAGAAAAAATGGGAGATGTAGGGCTAACTATTCCTGAAAAAATAAGTTTAAGTTTTACCCATTCTGGAGCAGGATTTATTGCAACAGGAGAACTTGATCCTGCACCTTCTCTGGAATTACCTTATATAAACTGGGAACTTGAAGTTTCAAAAATAACTCTTACCAACACGAGCCCCTGGAAGTTTGGTATTGAAGCAGGACTTGTTCACGGAGATAAGTATTACAGTGGTGATATCGAACTTGAAGACGGAAATCTTGTTTTTAAACTTGATCCTGGTTTGAGTTTTGAAATCTCTCTGTCAAATGACATAAAGCTTAAAGTATCAGACTTTCAGGTAACCCTTGGAAAGGATTTAAGTTTTGGTGGAAAGGTTAATGTAGAAATACCTTCAACCCATATAATGTCCAGAGTCTTTGGAAATAATTTTTCTGCATATCTTGAAGCTTCAAAAGAAGGTTTTAAAGTTTCAACTTTTACTAATATAGATTTAAAACAGAATCTTGGTTCTCTCGGAGAAGCAGAATTTTCCATAGATAAAGTAAGTATAGACTCCAATGGAGGCTTTTCAGGAAGTGGTTTTATTTCACTTGCAGGAGTTCAGGCTTCTTTTGTAATAGGAACTGAAAGTGGCAGTGTCTATCTTATGGCAGACTTTGGTGATCAGGGAGTAAGTCTGTCTCTTGGTAGTATATTTGCAATAGAACTTTACCACGAATTTGGTATAAAAACCCTTGCTGGATTTCAGACAATACAAATAGGCGACATAAATGCAACAGTGGGACAGGAAATAGCAGGGATCTCCCTTGCAGGTGAAAGGATAGTCTATGTTCTTCCATCTTCGATACCGCCTGTTGGATTTGCGTTTTTTGACGATCTGAATGGAAATGTTCATATAGCAGGATTTGTAGTTAATGTGGGAGTAAATTTTCCTGCACCTACTGTTCAGGACGCTTTAACAGTGTTTGACGCAATAAAAGGAGTTTTTACAGGAGGTTCTATAGATTGGGATAAGCTTGCAACTTTAAAAAGTCCAAGTTTTGGACTCCATGACATTTATGTAGCTTTTCCAGACAAACTTAAAAGTGTTTTTGGTTCAAACAAACTGGTGCTGGTAAATAAATTTTCACTTGGACCCAAGAATTTTGTTGAACTGGCAACAGCAGAAAATGCTTTTGATGTAATAAAAGCTTTAATTCCAAAAGACAAAAGGAAAGGAAGTATTCAGCTTAACCTTCTGGGATTTAAGGCAGGAGCTTCTTATGAATTAAAACCCGATACCCCTGTTTACGAAGAACATAGGGTTCCAAAGCTTCAAAAAGTTTATGCCTTTTTACAGAAGGCAAGTTATGTGGATCAACACGCGGGAACTCCTCCTGCAGAATTGCTTGCTTCTGGAGAAGGAATAAAACTGGTGTTTATGGATTATGCAAGCGGTAGCTCCTATCATCACAGACTTGGACATGTTGAAGGACAAAGTATTAATTTTAAACAGGCAATTATTGATACCGTTAAAAGTTTTTACAAAAGTGATGAATATAAGAGAAAAATTAATAAAATCTCTGCAAGGGATTACATAAAGAGTCTGTATCATGTCTTTTTAAATAGAGATCCTTCATCAAAGGAATTAAAATACTGGCTTGAAGAGTATAATAAGGCTTTAAATTCAACATATCTTTTCAGGGAAGCTAACACACAGCCTGACAAAGAATACGAAATAAGATATAATGAAATTTTCTCTAACTTTCTTGCTCAGCAAGAGGTTCAAAAAGCAATAGATAGGATTCATCCTACTGACGAAGAAATATCTACATTTCTCACGAAACTTTATAAGGAGATTCTTGGAAGAAAGCCGGATTTTGAGGGATTTTATAACTGGAAGAAATATTTAACTCCTGGAAGGGCATGGGTAGTCAATGCAGGAGAAACTGGAGGAGGATGGGCAATAGTTTACGGTCCCTACATTTCCTTACCACCTGGAAATTATGCAGTAAGTTTTGAGCTAAAAGTGGATGATAATACTCTCAGTGGAAATGCAGTGGGTATAGATGTTTCTGCTGAGGCAGGAAAGAAATTACTTGCTTCTAAAAAGATAAAATATAAAGACTTCAGATTTCCAGGGCAATACCAAAAATTTGTGCTCTTTTTCACTCTTGAAAAAGGAGTTTCTGGTGTTGAAACAAGGGTGTGGAGATTAGGAACTCCGAAATGTAAGATTTATATAAGGAGAATAAAAATAGTCTCTGGAATAAAGAAAGAAACTCAAATAGTTAAATTGCCTCAATCACTTGGTGGTGGCGAGGCAAAAATCTCCTGGGAATTAAAGGATATAACAGATCAACTTATATCTTTGCAAAATCTTCTGAGAGATTTATCTCCTAATGAAGAAGAAAATACTAAACAATTTCTGGGAACAGTTTGGAACAGGCTGAAGATAATTTCCGGTAATAATGTAAAATTTGATTATAATTCAGAAGATAAGTGTGCAGAAGCAGTATTTCCATATAGTTCAGATACCGAGGTTCATCTTCAGTTTTGCGAATATGATAAAAATTACGACTTTACAGGTCTTAAATTAAAAAATGGACAACTTTATGGTAAGTTTGGTAAAGTTGTTCTTTACACTAAGGAAAATTTCAATGGAACTTCCTATACACCTGAGGAAGATATTCCTTACTGTGGAAACACCCCTGTTGGTAACGATGCAGTGGAATCTGTAAAAATTGAGGGAAGGGGTAAAGCAGAATTATATCAGGATGTAAGATATGGAGGAACCAAGATCGAGGTAACAGGTAATGTTAAATCACTTGATGAAACAGGTCTGGGAAACGATGAATTGTCTTCAGTAAAGATCTATTTCCCTATTGATTTAACCAAGGTTACAAAATGGAGGATAAAAGTATATTCTTATGATCCAAAAAACAAACATGCTCCTCTGTTTGTAACTCTTATAGATGCAGGAGCAATTCAGACTATATTTTACAATGCAGACGGTTCTCAAACTGTGCTTCTCGGACTTGTGCCGAATGGACCGGTCTTTAGTGCTATTCAGGAGACTCAGAATACACTCTATACTTTTAATCCTTATCCAGCTTTAAAAGATGATCCCGGCAGTTATCTGAAAAAACTATGGCAGAATTACTTTGCTCCTTATTTAGAAAAGGCAGAAATACATGGAATGAACTCTATCAATGCAGAGGATAACTCTCTAACATTCATAACCTATCAGAACAAACCTGTAACAGGATTGAAATTGGGTAAATTTATAGAAAGACATTATGTAGCTTGGGGAAAAGTTGTTAAAAAGAAAAAATTAATTTTCAAAAATAATAAAAATACGTTTTTAAACACGTTGTGGGAAAAAGCTCCAGGAGAATTTGTATTATTTGCAAAAACAGGAAGGGTAATTCTTTATAAAGACGCTGATTTTAAGGGGGACTCTCTTCCTGTAACAGACGATATCTCCAATTTAGCTGATTATGGATTTGCAAACACTGTAAGTTCTATCAAAATGGTAAATGCTACAGGAGCAAAATTATTTTCAGCGAAGGATTTTAAAACCTTGAGGGCGGAAAAAGTTTATCTTTATAAAACAGGCTTTACAGGACTTAAGTTTCTTTTTGAAAACGGTCCTTTATGTCTTGAAGGAACCACTTTTAAGCCCTGTAAGTGGAACGATGATCAGGCATTCTGGCTCGTTCCTTATGGAGATGGATATTACGCATTAAGATCGGTAACGCGTAACAATATGTGTCTTGATGTATTTGCGTTTGCCAAAAATGATGGTAGTAATATCTTTTTATACTCCTGTAATGGATATTCAAATCAATTGTGGAAACTCGTAAAAAAAGGAAATTACTATTATCTTCAGGCTAAACATAGTGGTTTATGTATGAGACCTGTAAAAGTTATTAAAAATGGAAAAACATATTTAGAAATAAAGCAGAAATATTGTGACAACGATGCACTTTTTGCCATAAAACATACAGGAACGTATATAACTCTTTATTCTCCTTACTATGTGGACTTTAACGATTCCTGGCTTGGAGACAATTCCATAGGAAATGATCATGCAAGGTCAATAAAGGTTTACTTCCCTGTTGATACCGGATCAGGAGTAACTGAACAGGGTGCTTTAAATCTTGTTAACTTTAATATATGGAACTTTTCTCACTCACTTAAAGGAGGAGGTTACCTTCAGCTTGGTAGAAGAAAGATAGACAAAAAAGAAAAAGCTGTTCTTGAACAGAAGATAAAGAATAAAGAAAAAAGCCTGCAAGAACTTTTTGATTTAATAAATACTAAACAGAAAGAATATGATTCTCTGGTTTCAAAGAAAGAGAGAATGGAAAATAAAATAGAAAACATTAATTCTAACTTTGATGATATAGAAGAGATAGTGAATAATTTAGAAGCAAGAGGAAAAGCATTAAATAGTATAAAAAACTTATATGATGCCTTTTTATTTGAGTATAGTATAACAAATTTATTTAAATCTTTAGAAAGTAAAATAACTTCGATTGAGGGGATTTTACAGGAAATTGGAAATTATATGAGTGATTTTTCTATAGAAAAAGAACTTGATAAACTTAAAAAGGCTAAAATAAATGTAGAAGATGCAAGAAAACTTTTTGAAAAATTAACTAAAACCGATGTATTAATGCTCTATGCTTTATATAGAAATTTCAAACTTTCCGGATATGATTTGCAAAAATTCAAAAAAAATTTAAATTTTATTTTAAAGAAAATTGATCAGGCGCCTCCTCATCTTAAATCCAGATTAGAGGCTAAGGGTTTTCAAGAGTGTGTCCAGAGTTTAAAAGAGATAATAAAAAATTATCAAGATAAAAACTCTTTAATACGTTTATTAATTAGAACTTTATATGGAAGAAAGTGTACTCATTATTTTTATAAAGAAGAAAATCCATTTTTAAAAAATTATTTTAGACAAATAATAAATTATGTAAAAGAAAATTATAAAAATAATATTATACCTTTAGCAAATCAAATAGATGATCTTGTAGAAAAGTTTAAAGAAAAATATATAAGTGAGCTTGAGATAGAAATAAGTATTAAAGATAGAGCTATAAATGATCTTAAAAACGAATACGAAGAAGGACAGAAAGAACTTCAGAAGCTGGAAGATGAATTAAAGAATCCTACCACAGATTATATTCTTGCTTCTCTTAATAGCAATATAGTAATGCTTGATGTTAAATACAAAAATGGAGTTTTTGATGTTATTCCGAGGAGCAAGTTTGCTACTAAAGATGGAACAGGATTTTTCCCCTTTCCTTTTAATAACTATGAAGTTATTGTGAATGGAAAAACTTATTCTATCAAGAATCTTGCAGAGGTAAGTCAATATGTAAGAATTATAGAAAAAACATACTATATCCCTCCCGATAACATAAGAGTTGATACAAATGGAAAAGGGGCTTTCTGGGCAAAATACGATCAGGTAGAACTTGCTCCTCAGAGCACTGGTTCTTCTTTTACAGTCTTTTCTTTAAAAGCAGATGATGAATCTTTAATAAACTTCCGTTACGGTCCTGTAGGTGGAACTTATGTTTTAAGAGCCTATATGAAAGGTAAACCTATTCCTACCTATAAAGAAAATAATCAGCTGATAGGAGTTAGAAAGCTTATAAAAATAATTCCTGGTGGTTTTTTTGCAGATGCAAATCTTCAGATAGATGTGAAACATAATAATCAATCCTTGCTTTATATGGGGATTTTTATAAAAGGGCAGATAAAGACAGATGGTTCTTTTTATTTTGGTGGAAATGGTTCTCTTATTATAGGTGGTTATGAAGTAGCTAATGCTAAAGTTGTGCTTTCTTCTAAGAGCGGACTTTATGTAAAAGGAAGACTTCAGATTTCTTCTCAAATGTATGCGGATATAGAAGGACGAATAGAAAAGACATCCAGTGGTGTAATTTTCTCTTTTGCAGGAAAGGCTTCTCTGGTTGTAGGAGGAGAAAAACATAAAACAGGGCTTGTTGGTTCACTTAATATAAGCAACAGCGGGCTTGTAGTGGCAGGAAGTGTATATATTGGTGGATATAAAATTCGTTCTGCTACTTTTGCAGTAAAGGATGGAAGAATTTCCTGGCAGGAAAGTGTGGGTGTTGGATTTGCAGGTGTTAAATATACAATATGGGTGCTTTTTAAACAGCCCTATGGAGCAGGTTGTTCTGGAAATGCCTTTCTTGATGCGGATGTTCCAATAAAGATATTCGGTCCTATTAAGTGGGAAAAGAAATCTATTTTGGGAATAAAAGTATGGATTCCTGTAAAATGGGGATGGAAGGTTATAGGACACATAAGAACGCACTTCACTAAAGAAATTGCAAGAGCAAGTATAGAAGGAAGTAAAATAAAAATTGGTATATGGGAGGCAGATTTGGTGCTGGATTTAGCAGGTCCTTCTTTAAAAGTTGAGTGGTAAGGGGGAAAGTAATGCCTGATGAAAAGAAGATAGATATATTTGAAGAAATGCTGGAAATTGCAAGAAGCACCACGGAATCCCTGCAGAGTGAGGAAGAGCCCAGAACCCTGGAAACTGAGAAAACAGGTGAATCAGGAATTATCGGAGCAATAGATCTTACAGACCCTGTGAGAGAAGTTTATCTCTGGTTTGTAAAACATGGAGAAATGACGCTTGAAGAAGCAAAAGAACTTGCAGACCCGGAAGAAAAAGAAATGGTTCCTATTTACGCAAAAATACTGGTAAGACAGGGATATCTTGAGAGATTTAAAGAAGGAGAAGTTGTTAAATACAGAGCAGTTATGGGTGAAAGAAAGAGGAAGAAGGTTTCAGAAGATATATGGGAAGCTTTAAAGTAAAATACTTAGCAGGGGGTTTAATATGGCAAAAATTATTTCAATTCACTCCTTTCGTGGAGGAACCGGAAAATCCAACATATCAGCCAACCTTAGTTATCTTTTAGCTGCCAGTGAGAAAAAAGTTTGTATTATTGATACTGATATTCAATCCCCGGGAATTCACATTCTTTTTAAATTAAAAGAACCACCAAAATATACTTTAAACGATTTTCTCTGGGGAAGAGCACCTATAGAAGCAGTTGCAATGGATGTTTCGCAGAATGTAGGGCTTCCCAAGAATCGTTCCTACCTTATTCCGTGCAGTATGGATCTTGCAGAAATTACTAAGGTTTTAAAAGAAGGATACGATGTTGGAAAACTTACCAATGGCTTTAGAGAAATTTCAAGAAGTTTATCCTTGGATTACCTGGTTATAGATACCCATCCGGGTTTAAACGAAGAAACCCTTCTTTCAATTGCTCTTTCTGACATTCTTTTTATAATAATGCGACCTGACCAGCAGGACTTTCAAGGGACGAGCGTTACAGTGGAAGTTGCTAAGAGACTCAAAGTTAAACATATAATGATAATAGTTAACAAGGTTCTTTCTTATTATAATCCCGATGACATACGCAAAAAGGTGGAACAGGTTTACGGATGTCGGGTTGCAGGAGTTTTACCTTTAAGTGAAAAGATGGTGGAACTCGGAAGCACGGACCTTTATGTCAGAGCTTTTCCAGATGACAGGTGGACACAGGAAATGAAAAAAGTTGCAGACCTCGTTCTTTCAATAAAATAAAAAGGGATTGCAGAAGTTATGGACAGAAAAATAATAAGAGACATAATTTTAAAAAATTCTCTTCTTGACGAAGAGAGGCTTAGAGAACTTGAAGCACTTTCCATAAGTTCTGGTGAACCCCTTGAAGATACTATATTAAAAGGTGGATATTTAAAAGAAGAGGTTTTGTTTCCTCTTATAGCAGAATTTTTTGGATTAAAGTGGGTTGATCTTGAAAAACTTCAAAACTTTAATGGTGAATTGTATAGAGAACTTCCTGAAGAATTAAAAACAAAGGGTGACTTTGTCCCCCTTTATAAAAAAGACAACAAAGTTCTTGTAGCTATAGCTGATCCATTTGAAGTAGAGCTTATAGATGAAATAAGAGAAAATACTGACTGGAAGTTGTATCTCGTTCTTGCTTCCAGAAAGAAAATCAGGAATTTAAAAGAAAAACTGGAGAAAGAAAAAAAGTCAATTAAGGAAGAACTAACAGAAATAAAAGCTGAATCTATTGACGAAAAGAGTCTCGAAGATCTTGCAAACGAAGCACCGATTATAAAACTTGTAAATCTTATTATAATGCAGGCTATTTCAGAAGGAGCAAGTGACATTCACATAGAACCCTATGAAAAAGAAGCAATAGTTAGATACAGGGTAGATGGAGTGTTAAGAGAGGTTGCGAGGTATCCAAAGGAGCAGTATCCTGCAATTGTTTCGAGAATAAAGATTATGGCAGATCTTGACATAGCAGAAAGAAGAATTCCTCAGGACGGAAGGATAGGAATAAGAGTCATGGAAAGGGAATACGATCTTAGAGTTGCTACCATTCCTCTTATACACGGTGAAGGCGTTGTTATGAGAATTCTTGACAAAGGGGGGATTCTTGTTGAACTTACTGATCTTGGATTTTTACCTGATACTCTGGAAGCCTTTTACAGACAGATAAAAAAGCCTTACGGAATAATACTTGTTACAGGACCAACAGGGAGCGGAAAAACCACCACTCTTTATGCAGCTCTTTCTGCTATAAAATCAGTGGAAACAAAAATAATAACTGTAGAGGATCCGGTTGAGTATCAACTTGACGGAATTGCTCAAATTCAGGTTAATCCCCAGGTTGGTCTTACTTTTGCAGCAGGACTTAGAAGTATTTTGAGACTTGATCCAGACATAATAATGGTTGGGGAAATAAGAGACCTTGAAACAGCAGAAATTGCGATAAGATCTGCACTTACAGGACATCTTGTTTTTTCAACGCTTCACACTAACGACGCAACAAGTGCAATAACCAGACTTCAGGATATGGGAATTCCTTCTTACTTAATTTCTTCTTCAGTGAATGCAGTTCTTGCCCAGAGACTCGTGAGAAAAATCTGTGAATTTTGTAAAGAAGAAATACCTGTTACAGAAAACGCAAAAGCACTTCTTGAAGAAGCTGGTATTAAAGGAGTTGAAAAAGTTTATGTAGGAAGGGGATGTGATGAGTGTAATGGAACTGGATACAGTGGGAGGACTGCGATTCACGAACTTTATGAAATAACTCCAGAAGATAGGAAATTAATAAATCAACAGGTTCCTGCTGAAGTATTGAGAGAGAGTGCTAAAAAAAGAGGAATGAGGCTTTTGAGAGAGGATGGAATAATAAAAATGATAAAAGGTATAACAACTGCTGAAGAAGTAATAAGAGTAACGCAGATGGATTAAAACATGGCAAGTTA
>CAZWTB010000038.1:0-10626 GCA_964636875.1 uncultured Thermodesulfatator sp. | reverse complement strand
CTTTCTGCTTTTTCTATGGCTTTTTCATTTGCTCCTATGAGTTCAACTCCGTATTTTTCAAGAACACCTTTTCTTGCAAGAGCAAAAGCAATGTTTAAACCGGTTTGACCTCCAAGAGTTGGTAGAAGGGCATCTGGTCTTTCCTCTTTTATGATGTATTCCAGAACCTCAGGGGTTAAAGGTTCTATGTATGTGCGATGAGCCATTTCAGGATCAGTCATAATGGTTGCAGGATTTGAATTTACCAGAACAACTTCATAACCCTCTTCACGCAGAGCCTTACAAGCCTGACTTCCAGAATAGTCAAATTCACAAGCCTGCCCTATTACAATAGGTCCTGAACCAATTATAAGTATCTTCTTTATGTCAGTCCTCTTCGGCATACCACCCCTCTTTTAAAAACTTTTTTATTGTTTAATCAGTTTAAAACTTAAAATTTAAAAATTTTTAAACAAAGAATAAATTTTTAGATTTGCTGATTCTCTAAGATTCCTAAACCAAAGATCCAGAAATTTCCTTCTTTTTTCAATCAGAAGCTGTCTTGAAATTCTATCAAGTTCCTGCTGGTTTATTTTACCATTAAAAGGTTTTATCTTTTTTATATAAAAAATTTTATAAAATTCTCCATCCCAGAAGTAACGATCTATCAAACCTGGCTTTCCGGTATTTTCAAGAACCTCTGCTATGTCAGGAGAATAATAATTTTGAAGCTCCTCTCTCAGGAATTCTTTTTTCTTTTCAACAAATCCAAATTTTTTAAAAACATCTGCCCTGATTTTTGAACCTTTTTTCAGGTCTTTTTTCAGATATGTAAGAAGTGCTTGGGACTTTTTCTCACATATCTTTTTTCCTTCATCTCTAATAAAATCTTTTCTTACTCTTTCTTTAACTTCTTCAAATTTTAAAGTCCTTGGAGGTTTTTTATCAACAACTTCAACAAGATAAATTCCCTTCTGGGTCTCAATCGGAGAAAGATAATCTCCTTTTGCAGTTTTAAAAATTTTATTAACAGCAGAAAAAGAAGGAATAAGTTTTAAAAGCCTGTTTTTAGTTAAAAAGTCAGAATATTTTAATTTTTTATGATGTTTTTTAGCCCATAGTGTTAAACTATTTTCTCCAACCACCTGTCCGTATATTTCAACCACCTGATCTTTTACCTTTTCTTTTATTTTTTCTTTTTCCAATTTACTTTTTATTTTTTCTTTTACCTCTTTTAATTTTAAAACTCTGGAAGGTTTTATATCTTCCACTCCAAGTATCAAATAACCTCCTTCAACTTTTACAGGACCTATAATAGCTCCTTTTTTAGCAGATTTTAAAAGTGATAAAAGTTGAGATGGAATTTCTTTTTCAGAAAGCCACATCCCTTTCTTATCACCAAACCTGGCAAAATCTTTTATGCTTTTTATACTACTTTTTATCTTCTCAGCCTGTTTGAAACTACTTTCACCTATAGCAGGAATAAAAATCCTCCTGAGTTTTACCCTGAAAGGTTCTTTAAATTCAGAAAGATGAGTCTCATAATAATCTCTTATTTCCTCTTCTGTAACCTTTGCTTTCCCTTTATAAGGGAAAAATAAATAAGCTATTTTCACTTTTTCAGGTTCCACATAAACATCTCTATGAGCAAGATAATAATTCTTTAACTCTTTTTCTGTAACCTTAACTTCTTTTTCACAAACACTCAATGGAATATCAGCTTCTATAAAATTAAGTTTCTGTTTATAAAACTTTAAAAATTGTTCTGCTTCTTTTTTAGAAACTATAATAGGTGATGTTAAAAGAAGTTCTATTTTTCTTTTAAGAAGATCCTCTTTTACAAGATTTTCAAAAAATTCAGGAGTGATACCAATTTCTCTGAGAATAAGTTTATATCTTGTGGGATTAAACTTTCCATTTACCTGAAAAGATGGAATTTTGCTTATGGCGTAACCAACTTCCAGAGAAGTTACTTTTATTCCCATTTCTTTGGCTTTTTTCTCAAGAAGTTTTGCCTGGGCAATAGTTTGAAGAACCTGTTGTTTAAAGTTCAGTTTCTTAAGATCTTCCTGAGAAAGTTCTCCAAAAGTTTGTCTTAGTTGAAAGAGCTGAAAGTTATAAAACTCTCTAAATTCTCTGAGTGTTATGGGTATTCCATTAACTTCTGCGACAAGTTCTCTTCTCCCTGCTGTAAAAGTTCCTATTCCCCAGAAAACAAAGACTATAGTAATTACAGCAAGAATAATCTTTGTAACAAGAGAACTGGCTCCTTTTCTTAAAAACTCAAACATTTTTTTAACTCCTTAAAAAATTTTTTAAAGTATAACAAAAACTTCTTAAAAATAAAAGGGCATCACTTTAAAAATTTTTCTCTCAATCTATCAGGATAAAGATTAAAAATGATCTCATACCTGTCTTCAAAAAGCTTATATTTTTTAAACAATCTTTCAAGTTCATTCAAAATAAACCTCCAGGATTTTTTTCCTGTTTTGTATTTTTCCAGAAGATCAAGAAAGTATCTTTTTTCCCCTCTTTTTAACTTTCTGGAAATTTTTCCAAAGATATGAAGAACTGCATTTATTACCTTGCCTCTTTCAAGATTTTTACTGCATATATTGAAAAAATATCTCTCATATTCTTCTATTCCCATTCCTTTTTTTATTTCTTTTTCAAGAAACTCCAGAAGATTAGGAGAAAAACTCATCAACACATATTTGATTTTCTCATGAAATAAGTTTAGTTCTTTATTTTCAGAAAATTGTTCTTTTAAATTTCTAAAACGTCTTATGGTAAAAATTTTTATAAAAAATTCTTCGAGTTTATCCTTCTCTCTGAGCAATACATCATCAACAACTGGTAAAAAAGAAAAATCTTTTAAAATTTTTCCTCCCACAAGCCCCTTAGAATACCAGGCAAGGATTTTTCCTTCTGGATCTTTATAAGTTTTGGTGGTAGAAGAAACACTGCAGGAAGGAGACTTTGCTTTTAATATAAAACCGTCAACTTCACCAAATTCTTTCTTTTTTTCTTCATAGTAATGATGTATTTTTTCTGTTATATCTTCTTTTGTTCCCAGGTAGATTGCCCGAATTTTTCCGGAATTTTGATCTTTATACAAAATTGTTCTTTCTCTTGGAACAGGAAGTCCTATTTCTGTTTCAGGACAAATAACACCTATTTTACAGAAAGCTTTTAGCTCGTTAACAAGGGGATTAAAAACAATTTTTCCGTCGTATCTTTTTTTTATTCCTGATAAACAGGCACTTACTACTATAAACGGTTCAACAGGTTCCATTAAATTTTCTCCTAAATTTTCAATATTATATTACAAAAACTTGCAAAAAAAAGAGAATAATTTAATTTTTTTAAATATGCACGAAATTATGGATTTTTATAAAGGAAAAAAGATTTTTATTACCGGGGACACAGGGTTTAAAGGGAGCTGGCTTGCTTTTATACTTTATCTTTTTAACTCCGAAGTCATTGGTTTTGCTCTTGAACCTCCAACAATTCCCAGTTTGTTTGAAGTATTACACCTGAATGCCAAAATAAAACACATTACAGGAGATATAAGAAATTTTAAATTTTTAAAAAGCATTCTAAAAGAGATAAGACCTGAGATAGTTTTTCATCTTTCTGCTCAATCTCTTGTTGGTGAATCTTATAAAGATCCTGTTTATACTTATGAAACAAATTTAATGGGCACTTTATATCTTCTGGAAGCTATAAGGGAATGTGGAAGTGTAAAGTCGGTTATAATAATTACGAGTGATAAGTGTTATGATAATAAAGAATGGTTTTATGGATATAGAGAAATTGATGAACTCGGGGGATACGATCCTTACAGTTCAAGTAAAGCCTGTGTTGAAATTATGGTAAAGTCTTACAGAGATTCTTTTTTTAATTTAAAAGAATTTGGGACACAGCATCACACAGCTATTGCTACTGCCAGAGCAGGAAATGTAATAGGTGGAGGAGACTGGCAGAAGGATAGACTTGTTCCGGATTGTATAAAAGCTCTTGTGGAAAAAAAGCCCATAAAACTCCGTAATCCAGAGGGTATTCGTCCCTGGCAACATGTATTTGAGCCACTTTATGGCTATCTTCTTCTTGCTGTAAAACTTCAAAAAGATCCTTTAAACTTTTCCACTGCCTGGAATTTTGGTCCTTTTGAACAAAACACTGCAAAAGTAAAAGACATTGTAGAAAAAATTGTCAAACTCTGGGGAGAAGGCACATATAAAATTATTCAGGAAAAATCTTATCATGAAACAGGTATCCTGAGACTTGATATCAGTAATTCTCTATTTAAACTGGGATGGAAACCCAAGTGGGATCTTGATACCGCTCTGAATCATACTGTTAAATGGTATAAAACTTTTTATACTTCACCCGAAAAAATCATCGAACTTTCAATTGCCCAAATTAGGGAATACTTTTCAATTTTTTAGAAGGTTCTTGACAGATAATCTTATCGAGCTTAAATTAAAGGGCACTTCCTATAATCCTGAAAGGGGGCAGTAAAAATGAGTCTATTTTTTGCTTTTTTACTCGGACTCATTCAGGGATTAACCGAATTTCTCCCAATTTCAAGCACAGGACATCTTGTTCTTATGGAACACTTTTTAAAAATCCCTTCTGTTCTTTCCT
This sequence comes from uncultured Thermodesulfatator sp., assembly GCA_964636875.1. Lineage (GTDB taxonomy): Bacteria > Desulfobacterota > Thermodesulfobacteria > Thermodesulfobacteriales > Thermodesulfobacteriaceae > Thermodesulfobacterium. The sequence continues at coordinate 5,997 of CAZWTB010000038.1, read as the reverse complement.
TTGATGCTTTTATGCATCTGGGATCCTTTCTTGCAATCCTTATTTACTTCTGGAAAGATCTTAAAGAAATATGGAATTACAAATTCCTGATTTTTATTGCCATACTTCCTGGAGGAATAGCAGGACTTGCACTTGAACACTTTATAAGTGAACATCTTAGAACATCTATTGTAATAGGAAGTGTTCTTATTATTATGAGTATCCCCATGATACTTGGAGAAATACTTGGTAAAAAGGAAAAAGAGATCAAAGATCTTTCTATTTTTAAAAGTCTTATTCTGGGATTTGCTCAGGCACTTGCTCTTATTCCAGGAACTTCCAGAAGCGGCATAACGATTTCAACAGGTCTTCTTCTTGGATTAAAAAGAGATGAATCAGCAAAGTTTTCTTTTTTAATAGGTGCACCTCTTATCTTGGGAGCCGGGCTCTACGAAGGAATAAAACTTGTAAAAACAACTACTATCCCCCTTGCCTCTGCTTTCACCGGATTTCTCTCAGCAACTATTTTTAGTTTCCTTGCAATTGCTTTTCTCATACCTTTTTTAAAAAAACACTCCCTTTATTCCTTTGTAATCTACAGAATAGCACTGGGATTAACAATACTTTTACTGGCTTTTTTATAAAAAATTAGATGAACGTCTCTAAAGCCCTTTTTTATGCTAAAAATTTGCTTAAAAATATAGAAGAAGAAAAGTATGCAGAGTGGGAAGCCCTTTTAATACTTTCTCACATTCTTAAAATAAAACCTCTTGAAGTGTATTTTTATCTGAAAAAAAACTTATCAGAAGAGGAAGTAAAAAAATTTGAAAATATACTAAATGAAAGATTAAAAAACAAGCCCCTCCCTTATATTTTAAAAGAAGCCTGGTTCTGGGGAAGAAAATTCTATATAGAAGAAGGAATTTTAATCCCGAGGCAGGAAACAGAAATTTTAATAGAAGCTTTTCTGGAATTAAGGATAAAAACAGGAAACATTCTTGAACTTGGAGTGGGTTCGGGTAACATTGCTATAACTGTTCTTCTCGAAAATCCAGATCTAAAAGTGTTTGGAATTGATATAAATGAAAAAGCTTTAAAAGTGTGCAGAAAAAATGCTGAATATTATGGTATTTATTCCAATCTTTTCCTTATTAAAGGCAACTGGTTTTCTCCTTTAAAAGAAAAAAACAATAATGGTTTTGTAGCCATTCTTTCCAATCCTCCGTATGTTTCTGAAGAAGAATGGAAAAATCTTGAACCAGAAGTAAGATGTTTTGAGCCAAAAGAAGCAATTGTTGCCGAAGAAAAAGGGCTTTATTATCACAGAATTCTCATTGAAAAGGGAGATATTTTTTTAAAACCAGGAGGTTTCCTAATTTTCGAAATAGGGTATAATCAAAAAGAAGCAGTAGAAATTTTTTTAAAAAAGTATCACTGGAATTACAGATTTAAGAAAGATTTTCGAAACTTTTACAGGGTGGTTATTGCATGGAAAGAAGATATGTAATAGAAGGAGGAAACAGGCTGGAGGGGGAAATAGAAGTAAGTGGAGCAAAAAATGCTGTTCTTCCTGCCCTTTCAGCCACAGTGCTTGCCAGAGGTGTATATAAATTTAAAAAAGTTCCGAAAGTCAGAGATGTGTTCTGTATGCTTGAAATTCTCAAACATCTCGGTGCAAAATACGAATTTAAAAAAAATTACCTTCTCGTTGATACAACTAATATTCAGGAAGTTAATGTTCCTTATGAACTTGCAAGTAAAATAAGGGCTTCTATTCTTTTTCTTGGACCTGCATGTGCAGTGTTTAAAGAAGCTTTAATTCCTTTTCCAGGAGGATGTATAATAGGGAAACGCCCTGTTGATTTTCATCTTAATGGCTTAAAAAAACTGGGAGCAGAAATAATTGTTGAAAAAGGAAATATAATTGCCAGAGGCGGAAATCTTAAAGGAAGTGAAATTATTCTGGATTTTCCTTCTGTTACAGCAACTGAAAATCTCATGATGGCAGGAGTTCTGGCTGATGGAGAAACAGTAATAAAAAATGTTGCAAAAGAACCAGAAGTGGTTTTTCTGGGAAAAATGTTGAAAAAAATGGGAGCAGAAATAAAAGGGGTGGGAACAGATAAAATTTACATAAAAGGAAAAAAAGAACTCAAACCTGTTTCCATAGAAATCATTCCTGATAGAATAGAAGCAGGAACTTTTCTTGCTCTGGCAGGGCTTAGAAGAGGTAATGAAATAATTATTAAAAATTTCTGCAAAGACTTTCTTGAAATCCCTCTTTTAAAACTCGAAGAAATAGGACTGAAAATAGAATCTCTTAACAAAAGAAAGGTTCTTGTAAAGAGAAAAGGCAGTTTAAACAATACCAGAATCCTTACAGCTCCTTATCCGGGTTTTCCCACAGATCTTCAGCCCATTTTTACCACTCTTCTTACTCAGGCAAAAGGACTTTCTTTTATAACTGAAAATCTTTTTGAAAACAGGTTCTTATATGTAGCTGAATTAAACAGGATGGGTGCAAATATAAAAGTGGAAGGCACTGTAGCAGTTGTAAGTGGACCCACCAAACTTACAGGATCTCCTGTAAGAGCTCCGGATCTTAGAGCAGGTGCAGCCCTTGTTCTCGCAGGATTATGTGCAGAAGACACCACCATTATCTATAATGTAGAACAAATTGAAAGAGGATATGAAAACCTCATTCAAAAACTGTCAGGAATCGGAGCCAGAATTCGTATGGAAGAAAGTAATTTTCCTCAGGTCTGATGAAGATTAAAAATTTGAAAAACATACTTGGACAAAAACCAGCAGTAAACCTTCTGAAGCTCGCTCTGGAAAAGGACAGACTTTCTCACGCGTATCTTTTTACCGGTCCCAGAGGAGTAGGTAAAAGCACAACTGCCTGGGCTTTTTTATTCCACCTTTTCTGTAAAAACTCCAGAAAAAATCCATGTGGAGAATGTTCAGCATGTAAAAAACTCGAAAAAGAAACCCATCCAGATATCTTTAAAATTGCTCCTGAAAAACAGGAAATAACCATAAAACAGATCAGAGAAATTAATTCTTTTATAAGATATAGACCTGTTGAAGGAGAATACAAAATAATTTTTCTGGAAAATGCAGAAAAAATGAATCCAGAAGCTTCCAATGCTCTTTTAAAATCTCTTGAAGAACCTCCTTCTTTTGTAATTTTTTTTCTGATTACTGAAAATTTTACCAGACTCCTTCCCACCATTATTTCCCGTTCCCAGGTAGTAAGATTCCGTCTGCTTCCATCAGAAGTAATAAAAAATTTTTTAAAGAAAAATTACTGGTTTGAAGATAAAGTTGCTGAAACCCTTGCAGAAATATCTCAGGGTAGTCTGGGAAGAGCAATAGAAATTGCTGAAAAAGGTGTTCTGGAAGAATTAAATGCTTTTGTAAAGGCTGGATATTCTGACAGTGTGTTAAAAAAATTTAAAGCAGTAGAAAGAATTTCCGGTTTTAAGCACAAAGATCTGGAAGAATTTCTTTTTGTGCTTTCTGTATGGGTATGGCGTTCTTATCTGAACAGAAAGTTAAATCTACCCTATCCTCCTGCATTTCCTGAGGAAACATTCTCAGGAGATCCCTACACCGCCCTGAAATTTATAAATCATACCAGATCTGCTCTTGAAAGATACGCGCATTCAGAACTTACTTTTTATAATCTTATGTTAAAATTATTCTCCATAAAGGAGATAAAGTCTGTTGCTTAAAGAAAAACCTTTAAAAACCGGGGTTTCTGAAAGATTGGGAAATCTTCCCTGAATTAAAACCCAGTGAGAACTTCCCAGTCCCTGAGGAAAAATCAAAAATTTCAAGGCTTCCAGATCTTTCCAGCTTCCCTTTGAAATCTCAAAAAGAACCTGTTCTATACCAAGACTTGCTAAAAATGAACCCTGCTGGGTAAATCCTACATTTATAAATCCGTATTTTTCCCCGAGTTCTCTTAAATATGTAAAATCAACATGAGCTGTTATATCAATGTGTCCGGGCTTAAAGTAAGGATTTTCAACCACTCTGTGTCTGTAGTAACAGAGAAGAGTCCCTCTATTCCTTTCAAAGGAATAATAATCTCTTCTGGGAAATCCATAATCTATGGTTATAATTGCTCCTTTTCTTAATTTTTTACTGAGATTTTTGTAAAAGGGTTCTATACTTAAGCAAACCTCGGTTCTATAATCTTCTCCCCATTCTCCAAAATAGGGAGATATTCTTCCAAGGAGAGCTGGATCTGAAATTTCTCCAAGTATTTCAACTACTTCTTGGTTTTTCACTTCCACCCATATTTCAAAAAGCTCGTCATCCTGTTTCTGTAAAATATGCACAGGAAAGGAATCAAAAAGTTCGTTTGATATAAAAACTCCTTCAAAAGGTGGAAGATCTTCTATGCTTTTAAACCATTTGATTTTTGAATTAAACTCTTCCAGAATTTCTTCCTGAAGAATTTTTATAGCGGGAAAGGGTTCTACAATCCAATAATTGAATTGATATTCTTTTTTAAAAAGGTAATCCAGAATATCCCTGGCAAGATATCCCTGTCCTGCTCCTGCTTCAACAATTGTAAAATTTTCAGGTTTCCCAAGCACTTCATAAACTTCAAGAATCTGAAGAGCAAGAGTTGCTCCAAAAACAGGATGCACGCAGGGAGATGTAATATAATCCCCCTGTTTACCAGGCAATTTTCCTCTTGCATAATATCCATACTCAGGATGAAAAAGAGATAATTCCATAAATCTTTCAAATGTCATGGGAGATTCCTCAGCAAGAAGTTCTAAAAGCATACTTTAAACTCTTTATAAAGTTATGATTTTTTTCCCGAGGATAATTTTTTTAACCCTGCCTTTGAGTGTTTTCCCAAGAAAAGGTGTATTTTTACTCTTCGACTTTATTATTTCTGCATCCAGAATATATTCTTCTTCTGGATCCACCAGAATTAATTCTGCAAAAGCATCTTTTACTACCCGGGGTGGATCCACTTTTAAAATTCTGGCAGGATTTAAAATCAAATACTCAGCCATCTTAAGAGGAGTTAAAATGCCTTCTCTTACAAGATTTAATGATAGAGGTAAAAGAGTTTGTAGTCCTATCATCCCAAAACTCGCGAGTTCAAATTCCAGATTTTTTTCAAGATCACTATGAGGAGCATGATCACTTGCTATAACTTCTATAATTCCCTCTTTTAAAGCATTTTTTATTGCTTTTACATCTTCTTCTGTTCGAAGAGGTGGATTTACTTTTGCATTTGTATTATAACCCTCAACTTCTTTTTCAGTAAGTGTAAAATAATGTGGACAGGTTTCTGCTGTAAAAGGAATTTTCTTTTCTTTTGCCCATTTTAACAATTCTACACTTTCCCTGGTTGAGATATGAGCAAGGTGAACAGGGGTTTGTGTTTCCTTGGCAAGAAGAAGATCTCTTGCCACAGCTATAGCTTCTGCAGAAGCAGGAATACCTTTTAATCCGAGTTTGGCTGACATTATCCCCTGGTTAATCTGTCCACCTGCAGAAAGATTTTTATCTTCACAATGAGAAATCACAGGAATATCAAAATTTTTTGCGTAAAGAAGAGCTCTTTTCATTATTTCAGAATCCTGAACCCAGAATCCATCATCAGATACTGCAATTGCTCCTGCTTCTTTGAGTCTCCCAAATTCAGTTAATTCTTTGCCTTCCTGTTTTTTTGTAATACATGCTATAGGATAAACTTTAACAACGGCTTTTTCTTTTGCTTTGTTTATTATATAAGAAGTAACTTCTGGAGAGTCATTTGGAGGAGAGGTATTTGGCATACATGCCAGTCTTAAAATTCCTCCGTGTAGGGCGGATTTTGTTCCGGTTTCTATATCTTCTTTCCACTCCTGCCCCGGATCTCTTAAGTGAACATGCATATCAAATAACCCTGGCATAAGCCAGAAACCTTCTGCTTGTATAAGCTTTATATCTTTACCAAGTTCTATATTTTCTTCCACTCCCTTTATTATACCCTCTTCAATA
>CAZWTB010000037.1:0-7417 GCA_964636875.1 uncultured Thermodesulfatator sp. | reverse complement strand
AAAACAAAAGGGAAAAGGGGACTAACATTTATGATGTGCAAATCAGGGGGTAGATATATTTACTCCCTAACATTAAAAGTGTCCAAAAAATGGGGGCATACCACAACACCACAACCACAACAACAATTTCAATTAATTTCTTCAATTCAATCAATCTTTAAAATATTGAAAAACAAGCAAAATTTATTTTTTAAACACCCTCATAATCTAAAAGACCTTTAAATATTAAAATTTTTTGGTATATTTAAGATGTTCGACAATACCCCGGTAAGGAGGAGGTATATGAGAATTTATGTAGCTGGAAATGGAGAAAAGAAGTGGTGTATAGGTAATACCGTTAAGGCATTTAAAGAACTTGTTGAATTTGCAGAAGGAAAAAGCGAAGTAAAACTTCTTACGGTGTTTTATGATAGTAAAAAAGAAAAGCGCAGATTTAAAAGAGAGGTGCGTTCAGCAGGTGGTGATTTTGTTCAGGCTGCTAAAAATTATTTACACTGGTGGCAGACGATTCAGGAACGCAAAAAACAAAAAACTCAATAAGGAGCTGTAGAATGTGTGAAAAAAATCTTAAAGATAAACTTGCACTTGTAACCGGGGCTTCAAGAGGAATTGGAAGAGCAATTGCCCTTGAACTTGCCCGACAAGGAGCAAATGTTATCATAAATTATAGATCTTCTGAAGAAAGCGCCAGAGAATTTCTTTCTGAAATAGAAAAATTAGGAGTTAAGGGCTTTCTTGCAAGATTTGATGTTTCAAATCCACAAGAGGTAAACAAAAACATTAAAGATATTGAAAAAGAAATAGGAAGTATTGACATCTTAGTAAATAATGCAGGAATTACCAGAGACACTCTTTTTATCCGAATGAAAGAGGAAGATTGGGATATTGTAATGAAAACCAATTTGTATTCGATTTTTTATGTAACCCGTGCTGTTCTTCAGGGAATGATGAAAAAAAGATACGGAAGGATAATAAACATTTCTTCTGTTGTGGCATTTACAGGGAATCCCGGACAGGTCAATTATTGTTCTGCTAAAGCTGGAGTAATAGGTTTTACTAAAAGTCTTGCCCTTGAAGTGGCAGGTAGAAATATCACGGTTAACGCAGTAGCTCCGGGATATATTGAAACAGATATGACAAAAGATCTGCCAGATAAGGTAAAAGAATTTCTTTTAAATAACATCCCCCTTAAAAGAACAGGAACCCCGGAAGAAGTAGCTCATCTTGTAGCTTTCCTTGCCAGTGATAAAGCAAGTTATATAACTGGATGCGTTTTTCATATAAATGGCGGATTGTTCAGAGCTTAAAAAATTCTTTCATGTAGAAATCTGAGAAGATCTCTTTCAGTAATAATTCCCATAAGATTTTTCTTTTTGGTTATAAGAGCAACTCCTGTTTTTTCCCTAAGCATACTTTCAACCAGCTGAGAAATTTTACTTTTTGGAGTTAAAGTTAACAAAGGTCTGTATTTCATTATTTCTTCATTTTCAGTTATAACAGTAACAGGTTTTTTAATGGCTTCTTCTATATTTCCTGTTTCAAGATACTTGAATGCTTCCCCTGTTCCAAAATAACGAATTATTTCTCTGCTGGTGATTAAACTATAAAGTTTTCCGTTTTTTATAATAGGTAGTCTTCTAATTTTTCTACTTATCATCATTTGCATAGCTTCCTTTATCGTGGTATCCACAGTGGCAGTAAATACACAGGTAGTCATATAATCCTTAACATGACCATCGAGTTTTTCCTGAGAATAAAGATACTTTAAAAAGTCTCTTTCAGTAACTATGCCCTTTACTTTATTTTCATTATTAACAATAGGAGCTCCTCCGAGTTTATTTTCAAAAAATATATCTATAGCTTCTTTTAAAGTGGTTTCTTCTTTAAGGCTTATTACATTTTTTTCCATTATTTCATCCACATGCTCATTTACAGCAACTGAAAGATTTCCATTAAATCTATTTTTAACCAGTTTATATTTTTCTCCTCCTCCAAAGAAATTAATTAAATCAGTGGTGGTAACTATCCCCAGAAGTCTCTTTGTTCCTGCATCAGCAATAGGCATTCTTCTAAAATTATGTTTAAGCATAAGTTTTAAAGCATTCATAATGGTGGACTTTGCAGGAATTGTTTTTACATCCTGAGTAGCAATATTTATAACTTTTTCGTGCATCCTTCATCCTCCTTTTTTAATTCTCCCCTACCCTTCAATTTTATTTATTTTTTACAGAAAGTCAATTTTTTAAAAAATAAACTCCTTTTGATCCGCTTGCTAATTTCTTAGAATAAATTATAATATGGATTTTAGGAAGCGTTTTAGGAAGCGGGCGTAGCTCAGGGGTAGAGCACCAGCTTCCCAAGCTGGGGGTCGCGGGTTCGAATCCCGTCGCCCGCTTTTATTTTTTTTAAACCTTTTTAACTTAAAAAGTAATATGGAAGAAAAGGAATTAAAAGAAAAAATAAGAGAACTTATAGAAATTCCTATTATTAGAAAAAACATAGAGCTTGTGGATTTGCAGTGGAAAAGAGAGCGTTCTGGCTGGGTGCTTAGATTGTTTATTGATAAACCAGGAGGAGTTACAATAGGAGATTGTGCAAAAATAAGTGAACTCGTGGGAAAGATCCTGGATAAAGAAGACATTATTCATCGTTCTTATATTTTAGAAGTTTCTTCTCCTGGAATAGACAGGCCTCTTGTTAAAAAAGAAGATTATGAAAGATTTAAGGGAGAAAAAGTAAAAATAGTGTTAAAGAATCCTATAGAAGGAAGAAAAAATTTTAAAGGGCTCCTTCTGGGAATAAAAGGAGATTTTGTTCAGATTGAAATAGAAAATAGAGTTCATGAGATCCCTTTTGAAGAGATAAAAAAAGCTAATCTCCAACCAGAGATTAAATTTTAGAAAAGGGGTTCAGGAAATGCAGAGAGAACTGAAAAAAGTTGTAGAAGCACTCAGTAAGGAAAAAGGTCTTGCTAAAGAAATAGTTATAGAAGCTTTAATAGAAGGTATTAAAACAGCAGCAAAAAAGAAGCTTGGAAACAGAGCACGGGTTGAAGTAAAATATGATGAGGACGAAGGAACAATAAGTATTTTTAAACTTAAAGAAGTAGTGGCAGAAGTGAATAATCCTGAAACAGAAATTTCTCTTGAAGAAGCAAGAGCTCTTAGTCCAGATGTAAAAATAGGAGATATAATTGGAGAAAAGATAGAACTTCAGGATCTTGGAAGAATAGCTGCTCAGATAGTTAAACAGCTTTTTTCACAAAAACTTCGTTTAGCAGAAAAACAGCTTATTTATGATGAATACAAACACAAACTTGGAGAAATAATAAGTGGTTATGTTCATAGATTTAATAGAAAAGATGTTATTTTATCAGTTGGCAGGGCAGAAGCACTTCTTCCAGAAGAAGAACAGATACCCAATGAAAAATATCATAGAAATGAAAGAATAAAAGCGTTGTTAATAGAAGTTTATCGTCAGAAAGAACCACAGCTTGTGGTTTCCAGATCACATCCTGCTTTTGTAAAAAAACTTTTTGAAAAAGAAGTTCCTGAGATTCAGGAAGGAATAGTTAAAATAATGGCTGTTGCCAGAGAACCGGGTTCCAGAACAAAAATAGCAGTTATGTCAACAAATCCAAATGTGGATCCTGTTGGTGCATGTGTTGGAGTTAGAGGATCAAGAATCTCCGTGGTTCTTCAGGAATTAAAAGGAGAAAAAATAGATGTAATCCCCTGGGATGAAGATCCTGCTAAATTTGTTTATAATGCCCTTTCCCCTGCAGAATGTAGTAAAGTTATAGTGGATGAAGAAAACAAAACCCTTGAAGTAATAGTGCCTGATGATCAGCTTTCCCTTGCTATTGGAAGAAAAGGAGAAAATGTAAGACTTGCCTCAAAACTTGTGGGATGGAAAATTGATATTTTAAGTGAAACTCAATATTTAAGAAGACAGGAACCGGAATTTTTAAAACTTCTTAAAGTAACCGGACTTTCAGACGAAATAGCAGGTTTTCTTTATGAAGCAGGTATAAAAGATCTTAAAACCCTTGTTGAAACTCCACCAGAAAAAATAATGGAAATTACAAAACTTGAAAAGGAGGAAGTGGAAAAAATTCTCGAAAAGGCAAGAGAAGAAGTAGGTGCCTAAGAAAGGACATATTCCTGAAAGAACCTGTGTTGTTTGTAGGAAAAAAACAAGTAAATGGGATCTGTTAAGATTTTGTATTAAAGAAGGAAAAGTGTTATGGGATAAAGAACAAAAAAAAGGAGGAAGAGGGGTTTATACTTGTCCCCATTGTGTTGAGAAATTAAAAAACAGGAAGATAATAAAGAAATTTTTTCATGCTTTAAGAACTGAGAAAACCCCTGAACTTGAAGAAAGTTTGTTGGAACTTGTAAAGAGTTTAAAAAATGCCAAAAAACAGGCTTAAAAGTTATCGGAAAAAAATAGATCAGATAGATAAACAGATAGTAGAATTATTAAAAAAAAGAGTAGAACTTGCTAAAGAAATAGGTAAGATTAAAGAAGAACTCGGGACGCAGAGTTTTGATCTTGGAAGAGAAAAAGAAGTAATAAAAAAAGTTCTCGAACTCAATCAGGGAATTTTCCCAGAAGAAGCTTTGAGAATTATTTATTCTGAAATTATAAGGGCGTGTAGAGGTGTTCAGGAGAAGTTAAAAGTAGCTTATCTTGGACCTGAGGCAACTTTTAGTCATATTGCAGCACTTAATTATTTTGGAACAACTGCCCAGCTTGTTCCAGTAGAAACAATAACAGATGTTTTTGAAGAAGTAAGCAGTGAAAGGGTATCTTTTGGAGTTGTGCCAATAGAAAATTCCATAGAAGGAGTGGTTGCAACGACTCTTGATGCTATTTATGAATATGGTCTTAAGGTTTGTGGAGAAATATATGAATCTATATCCCATCATCTTATGAATCAAACAGGAAAGCTTGAAGATATAAAGAAGATTCTCTCTCATCCTCAGGCAATTGCCCAGTGTAGGAAGTGGCTCAGAAAAAAACTTCCTTCAGTAACCATAGAAACTGTATCGTCCACTGCTCTTGCAGCAAGATGGGCTGCTGTGGATGAAAATGTGGCAGCTATAGCAAGTCTGGTTGCAGCAAAACTTTATCATCTTCAGATCGTTGCTAAAAACATAGAAGATATAAAAGGCAATTCAACAAGGTTCTGGATTATAGGAAAGACCGAAATCCCTCCTACAGGAAATGACAAAACTTCTCTGATTTTCAGTGTTGCAGACAAACCAGGAGCTCTTTTTGAAGTTTTAAGGTGTTTTGCAGATAGGAAAATTAACCTTACTAAAATCGAAAGCAGACCTTCTAAAAGAGAACCCTGGAAATATATTTTCTTTCTGGACTGCGAAGGTCATATAAAAGATGAAAAAATACAACAATGTTTGGAAGAAATGAAAAAGTATTGTATTCAGGTAGTTTGGCTTGGCTCCTATCCAACAGGCCAGAAATAGGTAATCTTTTTAACATTGCTGAACTTAATCTGATAGAAAAACTGAAGTTGAGCAATCGCGAAATTAAAAGACTTTTCTACAGAGTTTATCTAACTGAAGAAGAGTCTGCCTTTCTTGATCCCCATTTTGCAAGTATTTTAAAAGCTGAAATAATGCACGATCTTCCTTCAAAAAGAAAAGATCTTTATCTCATTTTTTTAAATAAAAAGAAAATTTTAACCTGGCAGAACTCTTTTCTTAAAGAACTTCTGCTTTATATTTTTACACACGAACTTGTGCATATAGTGAGATTTATAAGATATGAAAGTAATTTCTATACTGAAAAAAAGTGGGAAGAAGAAAAAAAAGTGCATGAAATAACCAAGTGGATTTTAAAAGACTTTTATTTTTTACCTGGTTTAAAAGAAATTTTTAATTATTTTGATAAGGTATATACATAATTCTTAAAGGAGGTGAACGGGATGCCGATTTATGAATATGAATGTAAAAATTGTGGAGCTCATTTTGAGGTCTGGCAGAAGATTACCGATGAACCTTTAAAAAAGTGTGAAAAGTGTGGTGGAGAATTGATGAAATTAATAAGTGAAAGTTCTTTTATTTTAAAAGGAACAGGCTGGTATGTAACTGATTATGCAAGAAAGGAAAAGGAACAAAAGGAAAAAATGAAAAAAAAGAAAGAAAAAGGAGAAAACAAACCTGCAGAAAACAAAAAGTAGAGAGAACAATAAGTGATTTATGAAGATTTTATATATCTCTGGCTTGCCTTTTTAATAGATGCTTTTATCCCCTTTCATAAACCTCTTTTTTCTCCTTTAGTTTGTATTTTCTGGTTTTTAATAAAAGAGCCACTATTTATTTTAAGTTTAAGTATTTTTAAAAAACGAATTTTTTTCGGATCCATCAAGAAAACAATACTTGTTCAGCGCGTTTTTATATTTTTAGTGTTTATTTTTTACATTCTTGATCTTTATATTTTTGGGCTTAAAAAAGTATTTTCTCATCTTCTTTTTCCGTATCTTTTTTCTATCTTCTGGTTTTTACACTATTATATTCTTGTTAGAGTGTTTCTTTTCAGACTCGGTTCAGGTTACATAAAAATAATTCTTGGAATGTTAATGCCGTTTTTTCTTCTGGTAGTATGTGAGGAGATTTTAAATTTATTAAATCTGGAATTTCCTGGAGATTTTTTGATTGTGCTTGGACTTATAATAGTTCTGGGTCCTTTTTTTATGGTAAAAGTTTGGCCTATGGAAGAACTTAAAGACATGGGGTTAAGAGAAATAATAGAAGACTTTTTAAAGAAGCAAAAGGTGAAGATTCAGAAAATTTATGTGCTTTCAGGAATAGGTAAGAAGATTTATACAGCGGGGGTGGTAGGATTTCTTCCTGGATTCAGGTATCTCTTTTTTTCAAAAAGTCTTCTTGAACTACTGGATATAGAAGAAATCCTTGCAGTTCTGGGACACGAAGTTGGGCACATAAAGAAAAAACATGTTTTATTTTTGCTATTGCTTCTTTTTAACCTGCCCTTTTTTCTTGTGTCTGCGTTATTTTTCTTTCTTGTGGGAGGTGACTATGTTTATCCAGGTTTTTTAAAATTTTTAAGCAAAACAGAGGGATGGGTTTTGGGAAGTATAATCGGAGGATTTTTAATATTTTCCTCTTTTTTTTATGTTAGATATATTTTTGCCTATTTTTTAAGACAATTTGAAAGAGAGGCAGATCTCTATTCTTTAAGATTACTTTCAAATCCCTATCCTCTTATTAAAGCGCTTCTTAAAATTGGTAGAGAAACTGGCCAGCTTTATCAGAAAAGCTGGCATCATTATGGAATATTTGAAAGAATAAAATTTCTTATAGATGCATCCCGGGATCCAGAAAATTCTCAAAAGAAAGTAAAGAAGACAAAATTTCTACTATTTTTATGG
>CAZWTB010000036.1:0-14940 GCA_964636875.1 uncultured Thermodesulfatator sp. | reverse complement strand
AAGTCTTTTTTGATTTTTTTTAAAAATTTTGCAAGTTTTAGTTTGAGCTGAAAATCAAGACTTGAAAGAGGTTCATCCAGAAGAAGCAATTCAGGATTTGAAAGAATTGCTCTTGCAAGAGCAACTCTCTGTTTTTCACCCCCGCTTAAAACCCCGGGATTCTTGTTCAATATTCCTTTAATTTCAAACCTTTCTATTACTTCATTTAAAAAACTGGTATCTATTTTTTTCTTTTGACATTTAAATGGATATAATAGATTTTCTTTTACAGTAAAATGGGGAAAAAGACCAAGATTCTGGGGTAAATATGCAATGTTTCTTTCTTCTGGAGGAAGATGAGTAATATCTTTTCCACAGGATAACACAAATCCTTCATCAGGTTTTTCAAAGCCTGCTATAAGTTTTAAAGTAAGACTTTTACCTGATCCACTTGGACCAAAAAGCACTGCATAAGAATTTTTTTCAATTTCAAACTCTATATTCAGGAAAAAAAAAATCTAAATTTTTTTTAAGTTTTACTTTTAACATATTTATGACTCAAATAAAAAAGAGTGGAAAACACAATAAGTGAAACAAGAATCACAATTGCTGTTACAGGTTGTGCAGAACTGAGTCCATATTGTTGAAATCTATCGAGCATAAGAACAGGGGCTGTCTTGGGATAATAAGCTATAACAAGAATTGCTCCAACCTCACTTAAACTTCTTGCAAAGGCAAGAACAAGTCCTCTAAGAATAAAAGGAAATGCAAGAGGAAAAGTAATACGCAAAAAAGTATAACCAGGACTTGCTCCAAGACTTCTTGAAACCATCTCAAGCTCCCTGTCAACACTATTAAATCCATTTATTCCTGCACTCACCACAAAAGAAATACTTACAAATAGCATGGCAATAATAATTCCATAAATAGTATCTACAAAAGAAATGTGCAAAAAAGAAAAAAACTTTCCCAGAAAAGTATCAGGATTAAAAAGTGAAAGAAGAGCTATTCCAACTGCTACATGTGGTATTGCAACAGGAATGTTTATAAAAGTTTCAATAAGTTCTTTACCTTTAAAATTGGTTCTGCTTAAAATGTATGCAAGAGGAACACCAAAAACAAAGCCTGTAAGAGTTGCAAAAAAAGCTCCATAAAAAGAAATAAAAATAGAATTCCAGACTTCTCTATCAAACAAGGTTTGAACAAATTTTTCCACAGATAGCCTTAAAAAGAGGTAAATAACAGGGAGAATCAAAAACAGCAGACATAAAATTCCCAATATCCAGAAGATTTTAATCCACACTTTTTTTTGCATAACTATTTTACTTTTATAACTTTAGCAGGAAAAACAGGAATTTGATAAGAATTTAAAAGCAGATTTCTGCCTTTTTCAGATGTTACAAATTTTTCCCAGAGTTTTGCTTCCTCAGGATGAGGAGCATTTTTAAGAACCGTTATTCCGTAAACAATAGGTTTCCCTGAAATAACTTTACCATTAGCAAGTTTTATTTTGCATCTTCTATAAAATTTACGATACTCAATAGCACCAAGATTAAGTTTTTTCGGAAGTTTTATAAATAGAAGTTTATGTTGAAGGGCAACGCTTTTGTATTCAAAAGCATAATCTATAGCTCCTGTTTCAAGAAGTCCAAGAAGCTCAACTGACTTTGGACGAATAGCAAGTTTTTCAGTATTAAACTTTAAATTCTCAGGAACATAAAAAATTATCCCATTTCCCTTTTTTCTCCATTTAAGATTTGTATTTTTATCAAGAAGATTTTTTAAAATAAGAGGATTTTTGTAATAAAGAGAAGCAAGACCTATGGCAATAACAGCACGATATCCACAGGGATCATCATTGGGATTTGAAAATCCCCACTTTACTCCTTTTTTGTTTAAAATGTCATACCAGTTTTTAGAATTTATTACTTTTGCGTATTTTGAATGCTTGGTGTAACAGAGCACGAGCTCATTTCTTGCAAAAAGTTTTACATAATCTGTATAATGTGGAAATAACATTTTAGGAATAAGTGTGTAGTCAGCAACAGCAACAACATCACATGGTTTATGAAGGTCTGTAATTTTTCTTATAGCCTGCACGCTACCACTTGCTTCTCTTCTAACATCTATATAAGGATACTTTTTTTCAAAAGCTTTTTCGATTTTAGAAAAAGGAACCGAGAGACTGCCAGCATGAAAGATTTTTAAAACTATTTTTTTAGCATACAAAGGGGCTGAAAAACTTAAAATACCTGCAAGAAAGAAAAAGATCAAACTTAAAAATGTTTTATTCTGTTTCATTTTTCCTAACCTCCTGCTTTTTTTATTATCTGGCATATTTCTTCTGTTTCCTTATCGAGGAATTTCTGAAAATCCCTATAAACTTGTTGAAATTTATCAAGTAATTTTTCTCCAAGAGGAGTTAATCTGGCGCCACCTCCTTTTTTACCCCCTATCCGAGTAATTACGAGAGGAGAAGGAGCCTGGCTGTTTATGGATTCAACGAGTTTCCAAGCTTTTTTATAAGACATGTTTAAAGCACGTGCGGATTCAGAAATAGAACCGGTTTCTTTAATTTTTTGAAGAAGGAGAAGCCTTCCGTATCCAAGGAAAGAACCCTTATCTGTATCTATCCATATTTTTCCTTTCAGCTTACACATTTTAGCGTTATATCCTATCAGAAATAACGAAAAAGTCAATATAATCTCTATTTGAAATTTTATAATTTGGAGCTAAAATTTATTTTTGAAAATATGCCCAGGGAGTTAATAAAATGAAAAAAAAAGCTTTTACTCTTATAGAATTGCTTTTCGTCTTGGTTATAATTGCAATAATAAGTGGTTTTGTAATTTCCAAATTTTATGTAAGCAGTGTGAAAAAAAGTGCTGTCAGAGCTTTATTAGAAGATACTCAAAATTGTTTAAACTTTCTACTTTCACAATATACTTCTAATTTAACATCAACATCTACTTTAACTGTATCCAGATGTATAAAAAGTCAATACACAGGAAATTGTTCTTATAGTGGTGAAATTGATACAAATACATTTACGGTTTCCTGTTCAGGACAGGGTATTGCTCAAGGAGCAATTTGCACAGTAAGTATAAATGATACAAATATAAATATTGAAAAAAATTGTAGTGGATATTAAAACAGAGATGTCTTGGTATTTATTAGGTAAAATTTTATAAATTGATTGCAAAAGGGTGGTTTTACAAAACTAAAACTCTTGGAAAGATCTGCTATCGCTGTTTTATTGAAATTCAAAGTAAATCTTTTTAAAATTAAAGTGGCCTGAAGAGAATTACTTACTATGGTTCCATTAAATACAAGATTACTTCCGCCACCTCCTGTTATTCCTCCGTCGATTGTAAAACTTTGAGCTTTATCAGTAATAAAAATCGCTCCGTAAATAGTAGATTTTTTGATCCTACCTAAATAAAAATTGTTATCTGCTATAAACAAAACAGGATGCCCCGGACTTCCGAAAATGCCTCTGGTTCCGTTTATGTATAAAGATCCACCTGTTCCCCCAGTGTAAAACATTACATCTCCCAGACTTAAATTCTTCCCTTCAATTTCTGTATAATAAGCAAAAAAACTGGTGTTATTGATTGCAAGCCAGTTACTGTCAAGGTATAAAGCATTCTTAGCTACTACTGTTAATTTTGTATTTATAGGATTTATAATAGCGTTGTTGCCAAATTCTACATCATAAGCTGATAATTTTCCACCGCCATTAAAAGTTCCATAAAAATATAAAACCGCATCGCCAAATTCTAAAGAATTATAACTTTCACTATTTTTTATATAAGCACTCCCATTCCATATAAAGGTATTTCCATTATCACAAATTATTTGATTAAGGGTAGCATTACAGCTTTTATAAGAAAAATTACCATCAGGATTAATTAATCCTGATGGTTTTCCATCTAAAAACTTTACCTGATAATCCTTAGAAAAAGTTTGAATTAAATCTTCTCTGGAAGAAGGGATAAATAAACTTGAAGTAAGATCCGTAGTGTTATAATTAAAAGCATTAGGAAGATAAGCAGCAGGTGCGGTTGTAAGAGCTATTGCACTTAATCCAGTTATTTTTCCACCACCACCTCCTCCTCCAGCACCTCCACCACCTCCTCCAGTTTTTGTTAAAACAGGACATACAGGGTATTGATAACTTGCAACACCGGTTATTGTATTTCCAGTAATTAAAGCCGGAACAGGACATGAAGGATCACAGCTTGTGAATAAAGAAACTCCTTTTATAACACTTAAAGAAGAAACGTATTTTAATACTGCTCCCCCTTCAAATTGAGGTTTAATCGGGATTAAAGCAGTTTTTAAAACAAAAGCTCCTTTAAAACTCCCTTTAACTTTTATAAAACAGGTTTGATTATTAGCATCAGGAATAGAATAAACATCTGTTAAATTTACCGGACACTTATTTTGAGAAATTACATACTTCACAGCCTGCATAAGTCTGGCATTAGCCTGCTTTTCTGCTATTTCATATTTTTCTTCCATGGTTAAAATTTTATATCCACTTTTACTTATATAAACCGCTGCCATTACTATGAGAAAAACTATTAAAGTGCTGACAAGAACACTAATTAAAGCTATACCTTTTCGTTTCATTTTTATTTAATACGCCAGTTGTTTGGTATGTGTTAAAATTATATTAACATATTTTCCACAATATGGTGGTCTTACAAAATTATATTTTTCAGAAAGTTCTGCAATTATATTTTTATCAAACTTTATAAATAAATCTCCATTTATTTCAATCTTATTATTCATTGTATTACTTGCTACTATTCCATATATGTTCAAACCACCACTTCCTGTGGTGGTGGTTGTCATTCAGCCTCAGCCCGAGGTTATAGTTCCTTGAGTTATTGCAAAAGAACCCGAAGGATTTGAGGCATAAATTATTCCGTTAATTCTTGCATTTCCAGTTTGAATTAAGTCAAGTTCTGCATCAGAGATTATAATAGTAGGAGTATCTTTTCCTATAATAGAATTATCAACAAGTTGTAAAGCCACTCCTCCTCCAGAACCTCCACCATAAATAAGACCTCCTTCAATTACGATAACACCTGGAGGGTTGGAACAGGAACAACAACAGCATCCAGAAGTAGTGGAAGAAAGATTGGTAACTGCATTTGCAAAAAGAACTACATCAGAAAGCGTAATATCATTACCATCAAGATTTATGTTAGATCTGGAAACAAGCACAAGAGGACTGGAAGAATCTGCTGAAGAAACAGTGGAACCACCATAAATGGTTATACTCTGAGTGGCTACTTTTCCACCACCTGAAAAAGAAGCTCCGGTACAGCTCATCATGGAACACGATCCTATAACGAGATTGGCATTTCCTAAGTCTATGGATTTATAATAATTACTTCCGTATTTATAAGCTTTGGTTGTATTGTCCCACACAAAAGTATTCCCATCGCACGTAATTGTATTTCCCGAGGCAGAACAGCTACTGAAGTTGAAAATACCTTCTGAATTTATCAAACCCACTGGCAAGCCATTATTTAATTTAACTCCAAACTCTTTACTTAAAGTTTCAAGAAGTTCACTTCTCGAATTCACTTTAAAAACACTGGAAGTTAGGTCAGCTTGAGAATAGTCAAAAGCATTGGGAACATATGGATCGGTTTTAGCACAAATGGCAGAAGTTGTGGGTATAGCTGAAGATGAGCAATTGGCTATTTTATGTGCATAAGTTGTGGCATTTACTACCAGATTTCCCGTTATCAAGGCTGGTATCTCACATACATCAGATTCACAACTCAGAATAAGACTATTATTTCCTAAATTAATAGAATTAAGATATTTAATAATAACACTGGCTAATAAAGGAGGATTTACAGGAACAACTGCTGTCTTTAGAACTTCGGCACCTTTAAAATTCGCTTTTGCCCATATAAAACAAGAACTGTTAGTAACATCGGTTTTAGCTACAACTGTTACATCTTTGAAAATAACATTGGGGACTTCGCATTTTCTTGTATAAGCTACATGAGAAACAGTTCTAACAAGAGCAGAATTAGCCAGTTTTTCCGCTATTTCATACTTTTGTTCCGAAGCCAAAGAAACATATCCACTTCTACTGAGATATATTCCTGTTATTGCAATAACAAGCAAAACCAAAGAAAATATTAAAAGAGCTATAAATACACTACCTTTTTGTTTTAAAACTTTATTCATTTATTTCCCCCCCTTTATTATTAAAATTAATTCAATTTAAAAAATTTTCCACTATTTTTATAGCTTCTTTATTATCTCTAACAAAAATTAGTTTTTTATAAAGTCTGGCACAATCAGTAAAGGTAAGTCTATTTACCATGTTAATGATTTTTACTTCATGTTTTAAATGGGGGAATTTTTCTCTTTCGTCAGGGACAAGTTCTTCCTTGGGAACGAGTTTTATATATATTAAAGATCTTGCAGCAAGAAGATTTTCCAGTTTTTCGTCTGATTTGCATTTAAAAATGTATCTTAAAGTCAAAAATTCTCCGGGATGAACGAGATAAGGTTTACCAGTGAGTTTTTTAATCTCGCTTCCAAGTAAAAATTTATGTTGTATTTTCCAGTTTTTGTTAATCCACTTATGCAGAAGTTTTTTTAAATAAATATGAATAGTTCCTGCTTCTACATATACAGCACCTTTTTCCGGAAGAATTTTTAATATGGCTCTCGCTCTTAAGCTGTCTCTAAGTCTAAATCTTTCAGCATCTATTCTGGAAAAATTTTTTACTGCTTCTACTATTTTTTCAAAATGTTTGGTTAGAGATAATTCGTAAAATCTAAGTAGCAGTCCTGTAGCTTTGTGTTCGATTTGATATACTTCTTTTAATTCAGGATCTTTAAAAATTTCTTCTGGCGATTCTCCATTTTCCAATTTTTCATAAATACACATAACTTTTTCGAGATAAGGTTCAATCTGAAAAATTTTCTTACCAGTATTGTAAAATTTTTGAAGAATTTTTATTAAATTCTTGGCAAATACTGGAAAACCCAAATTAGTATGTTTAAGATATTCTTCTAAAGTTATTTTTTTTGCAAGAATTTTAGGAAAGTAGGGATTAGGAGGTTCTTCCAAGATTATAATATCGTGTTCCTGCATTAATTTTTTAGCAAACCTCAAAGTTTCAGTTCTATGAGGAGAAAAACCTATTGTTAACAAATTTTTATTAAAAAACATTGTTAAAATCCTTTTTTAAGATTATACCTTAGTTTTTTTATAAACCAAGGGGTTGAGAAAAAATATTAAAAAGTGGTCTTGCATTTTTTTAAGAAGTTATTAAAATTTAAAGCGAAAGAGGAGGAGTGCCCGAGTGGACGAAGGGGTGCGACTGGAAATCGCATGCACGGGGTAAACCCCCGTGCCGCGGGTTCGAATCCCGCCTCCTCCGCCATTTATACTTATCTTTTAATCAATTAACTTCATATAATCTTCTTTCCATTTCTTTTTTTAAAATCAATCATATTGTAATTTAACTTTTTTAAGGACAAATTATAAAAATATGGTGTATAATTTAAATTCAAAAAGTTTTTAACAGGAGACAAAAACAATGATAAAAAGAAGAATTATCGTTGGAACCGCGGGACATATAGATCACGGAAAAACTGCTCTTGTTAAAGCATTAACAGGAATAGATACAGATAGATTAAAAGAAGAAAAAGAAAGAGGCATAACAATAGATCTTGGCTTTGCAAATCTTGAACTCCCTTCAGGTATTCTGGTGGGAATAGTTGATGTTCCTGGACACGAAAAATTTATCAGGAATATGGTTGCAGGGGCAAGTGGTATAGATCTTGTCCTTTTAATAATTTCAGCTGACGAAGGAGTTATGCCTCAAACCAAAGAACATCTCGAAATTTGTGAACTTCTGGGAATAAAAGACGGAATAGTGGTTATAACCAAAATTGATCTGGTAGAAGAGGACTGGCTTGAACTTGTTATAGAAGATGTTAAAAACTTCCTGCAGAACACATTTTTAAAAAATGCCCCGGTAGTTAAATTTTCTGCGGTTACAGGAGAAGGAAAAGAAAAGCTTATAGAGGTGCTTGATGAAAAGGCTCGAAGTATAAAAGAAAAACCCGAAACCCAGCCTTTCAGACTCCCTATAGATGGAGTTTTTACTATAAAAGGATTTGGAACAGTTGTAAGAGGAACCACTATTTCAGGAAAAGTTAGCATAAATCAAACAGTTGAAATCTATCCCAAGGAAATAATAACCAAGGTAAGAAATATTCAGGTTCATGGAAAAAATGTGGAAACTGCTTATGCAGGAATGAGAACTGCTCTAAATCTTCAGGGAATAGAAAAAAGTGAACTTAAAAGAGGAGATGTTGTTGCAGAACCCGGAATTTTAAAACCAAGCACCTGGCTGGATATTAAAGTAACTGCTTTAAAAGACATTCGTCCACCTATAAGATGTTTTGAAAATCTTCTGTTTTACATAGGAACAAGTGAGGTTCAGGGAAAAATTATTTTAATGGGAAAGGACGAATTAAAACCAGGGGAAACAGATGTAGCTCAGATCGCTCTTCAACAGGAAGTTGTATGCTGGAGAGGGGATAGATTTATTTTAAGAAGAGCGTCTAATAATACCACTGTTGGTGGTGGAGAAATCCTTAACCCTATTTCTCAAAGAAGAAAACGAACCAAAGCCTGGGAAAGAAAAGAACTTGAATTTTTAGCAAATGCCAGACCAGAAGAACTTTTGCTTTATTACATAGAAAAAAAAGGATACTCAGGAATAGAAGAAAAAAAACTTCAAATAAAACTTTCTATTTTTAAAGAAGATTTCGAAAAACTTACCCAGAAATTAAAGGATCATATTCTGAAATTGAAAGAAGGAGAAAAAATTCTTTATTTCAGTAAAAAGAAAGCTGGAGAATTAAAAGAAGAAATCAAACAACTTTTGAAAAAATACCATCAGAGTCATCCTTTCAGCCCGGGCATTACAAAAGAACTTTTAAAGTCTCGTATAAATTCCTTTGTTTCTGATTCGTTATTTCAATTCTTACTTTCTGAACTCGTTAAAAGCGGTGAGGTCAAAAAGGATAAAGAAGTTTACTACCTTGCAGAATTTCATTATATTCATGCAAAAGAAAAAGAAAGTCTCACAAAAGAAGTTGAAGAAAAATTTCTTAAAGAAGGTCTCACCCCCAGAAATTATGAGGAAATTCTTTGTGAATTTAAAGACAGGTATCAGGCAGTAAAAGAACTTTTTCATGCGCTTTTAAGAGAAGGTAAACTTGTTAAAGTTTCTGAAAAACTTGTTTATCATAGAGATATTATTGAAAATATAGAAAACAAAGTAAGGGAGTTTTTTAAAAACAATAAAGAAATGTCTGTTTCTGATTTCAGAAAAATTCTTGGAGAAGGAGTTAGTAGAAAATATTTAATTCCTCTTCTCGAACACATGGACAAAAAGAAAATAACCATGCGAATAGGGGATAAAAGGATTTTAAGAAAAGCTTAAGACTTATTTTTTTTCTTATTTTTGGATTTTCTGGAAGGTTTTTCTTTACTTTTTTCATAAAGTTCTTTTAATCCCTGAAGAACCTTTTTGTGAAATTTTTCTGCCTTTAAACCGGTTAGAATTTCTATTACATCGTCTATGGTTTCCACAGTGTAGATATGAAATTTTTTAGCTTTTATGTCTTCAAGAACCTCGTCATCAAGAAGAATGTTATCAAAATTTTTAGTAGGGACTATAACTCCCTGATTTCCTGTAAGACCGATAATTTTACAGACTTTATAAAAACCTTCTATTTTTTCTTTTATTCCTCCAACTGGTTGAATATTTCCAAATTGATCCACTGATCCGGTAATTGCTATAAACTGTTTTACAGGGACCCGGGAAATTGCAGAAAGGATTACCATAAGTTCCCCTGCGGATGCACTATCTCCTTCAACAGGTTCATAAGCCTGCTCAAATGTAATGGTACATGAAAGTTGAACAGGAAATTCTGAACTATATTTGTTGTAAAGATACGAAGACAGAATTAAAACCCCTTTTGAATGTATGGGACCGCTCATATCTATTTCCCGTTCTATGTTAACTATACCTTTACTTCCTGGAAATACATTAGCGGTTATTCTGGAAGGTTTCCCAAAACTGTAATCTCCAAGATCATACACACTGAGACCATTTATCTGTCCCACCCGTTTTCCATCTATCTCAAGAAGAATTTTTCCTTCTTTTATTAATTCTCTTATCTTTTCTTCCACCAGATTAACTCTGAGAATTTTTTCTTTTATAGCTCTTTTAATATCTTCACCTGTAATTACTTTTCCTTTTGAAAGGGCATCTGCTTCTCTTAAAATATCTATAAAATTTTGTACAACCACATTAATTTTATTTCTATTTCCTGCCTTGTATATAGCAAACTTAAAAATTTCAGAAAGAGCAGAGGAATCAATGTCTTTTAAGTGTTTTTCTTCCACGATTTTTTTTATAATTCTGGGAAAAGCCTGAAGAACCTGATTGTCTATTTTTATAACAGGGTTAAATTCAGCTTTAACTTTAAAAAGCTGAAGAAATTCTTCATCATAATTTGTTAGCAGATAGTAAAGAAAGTGATCCCCTATTAGAAATACTTTAGCTGAAAAAGGAACAGGCTCAGGAAGAAGTCCTACATGAGGAACAGGGATTTCTTCTACCATTCCCCCCATGAGATACAGTTTTTTATGAAGCAGTGTTCTTTTTAAAAAAAGCCAGATGTATGGATTTTTTAAGAGTTCCCAGAGATCAAGCACAAGATATCCACCATTTGCTTTATGAAGCGTGCCAGCAGTAAGACTCAGATGATCTGCATAAAGAATTCCCATTTCTGCTCTATAATTAATCTGTCCAAAAAGACCTTTTAAAGTGGGAATTCTCTCATGAACAACAGGTGCCCCCTTTGTTTCACTATTATCAACCAGAACATTTATTCTGAAAGCATTAAGAGCTTTGTTAATGTTTGCCTGAACAATAAAATTCCCTTTTGCTTTTTCCCATTCTATAAAAAGATGAAGATTTTTAGCAAGTTCTTTTTTAAGACTCTGTATGTATTCGCGAGCGTCTTTAATTTCTTTAAATTTTTCTTCAAGTTCTGCAAAAGCTTTATCAATGAGTTTTTGAGCAATTTTTTCCCGGAGTTTAAAAAGACTTTCTCCAAATGCACTATCAAGTTCTCTAAGTCGCCTCATGTATTCTCTAAAAGTGGGTTCAAATTCTTTTACACGTTTTTGATATTGTTCTCTTATGTGAGGATCGTTCAGAAGTTCTTCCTGTGGAACAGGAGTTTGAACTTTAAACTGGGGCATAAGTCTTACACCCTCTGGTCCAAAAAGAACCACAAGCTCGTGCTCCTTTGCTTTCTCCACAAGTTCGTTCATTACTTTTTCTTTCTGGGAATCTATTTCTTTGCTCAACCTTGCAAGTTCTTCTTCGTATTCTTTTCCTTCAAAGGCTTTTGAGGTTTCTTTCTTAAGAAAATCAAGAGCTTTTTCTATGCCTTCAGCAAGTTTTTTCCCATAACCAGCAGGAAGAACCAGTGCCTTTGGCTTATAGGGCTCTTTAAAATTATTAACATAACACACATCAGGAGGAGTTTCTTTCTCAGAGGCTATTTCCTGTATTCTCTTAAGAGTATATCTGGTTCTGCCTATACCTCTCGGTCCACAAACATAAACATTGTATCCCTCTTCATCAACTTTTAAAGCAAGATCAAAAGCTCTTTCAACTCTTTCCTGAAAAATAAAATTATCTTCTTTTACTTCTATATTTTTGAGACTTTTTTTAAAAGGAGAAGAAATCTTCAAGACTCTGTAACTCAATCTTTTCCACGCCATAAAAAATATTTTAAAAAATTTTAGAAATTTTTGAAGAGTTTTTTTAAAATTTTTATTTAAAAAAATTGTAGAAGGGTAGGGCACTTGTGTTTTTTTTAAATCATATTATAATAAGGCTGGCATGCTCGGGGAGAGGGACATCCTTCTCCGGGCTTTAAAAATATAAAAGGAGGTTGAGGATTATGCCACTTGATCCTGAAATTAAGCAGGAGATTATTAAAAAATTCCAGCGCCATCCTAATGATACAGGGTCTCCAGAAGTTCAGATTGCACTTTTAACTGCAAGAATTAAACAACTCGAAAATCATCTCAAAGTTCATCGTAAGGATTACCATTCCCGTAGAGGTTTGATGAAAATAATAGGACAGAGGAGAGCACTTTTAAATTATCTCAGAAGAACAGATTTTCTGAGATACCAAAGTCTTATAAAAGCTCTTGGACTTAAAAGGTAGAAACCGGGATGTCTTCTTTTTTTGAAAAACTTTTCTCTTCTTCTAAAAAGGTATCTGGAGATAAAGCTCTCCCTCCAGAAGAAACTGTTAAAATAGCAGAACAAAGATTACTTTCTTCTGGTTTTAAGATTTGTAAAGGTTTAAAGCGTGTTGACAAAGGCAGACTGGGGATACCTGTATTTTTAAGTATCTATGATATTGATGGACAGAGAATTACTGGAAAATACAAACAGATGGGAAAAGGAACTACTGAGGCATTTGCCAGAGCAAGTGCTCTTATGGAAATGGTGGAAAGATTTTCGCTTTTTTCTTTTTTTCTCGAAGTTCCTGAAAAAGGAATCTTTTCTACATTTGAAAAACTTCAGGACAAAGCAATGAATTTTGAAACTTTTCTTCATTCTGTAGAATCTTCAGATGGAAAAGAAAAAAAATATGCAGAAAAATTTTTGAAAAAAATCAAATTTTATTTTGTTCCGGGAATTAATCTTTTTGAAAAGAAAGAAAAATTTTTACCCTTTCACTGGTTCTGGCATCTTTACGAATATAATGGATCTTCTGCAGGAAATACATATCCAGAAGCAGGAGTTCAGGGACTTTGTGAGGTAATAGAAAGACATGTAAGTGCTCTTTCAGTTATTCATCCTGAAGGACTTTCTACAATAAAACGAGATTCTATAAAAGGAGAGCCTGAAGAACTTTTGAAGAAGTTTGAAAATTTGAATATTTCCGTATGGATAAGGGACATGACTTTTGATATGCCTGTTCCAACAATAGGGGTTATGGCAATGGATCCTTCTACCTATCCAGAAAGAAGTGAAATAGTCTATACCGCGGGAACAGCAACCAGCCCTCAGAGAGCTTTAATAAGAGCCCTTACAGAAGTTGCTCAGCTTGCAGGAGATTTTGATACAGAAGGAAAATACCAGGAAAGTGGACTCCCTAAATTTGAAACTCTAAAAGACGCAGAACATATAATTAATACAAAAAAAGAAGTCTCTCTCGAAGATCTACCGGATATTTCTAATGAAGATCATGTGGTAGAACTTTCTTCTATTGCAGAAAAACTTAAAACAAAAGGTATGGAAGTATTTATTATAGACATAACCCATCCACTTCTTCAAATTCCTGCTGTTTATGTAATTATACCAGGAGCCCTTTTTAGAGAAAGGACATTTATTCCTCTTTTTTATCAAACTGTAAGAACCATTTTTCCCTATTATTCAAGGGATGAACTGGAAGAACTAATAAAGGAGATCTCTGAATCTATTGGAGAAAGATATTATCTGTGGGCATACCTTGGAAATGCATATAAAAGAGAAGAAAAATACGAAGAAGCAGAAAGGTGTTATAAAAAAGCTCTTGAATTTGAAATTCCTTCTGCAGACAGAGTTGCAATATGTTCACAACTGGGAGACGTTTATCTAAAAAAAGAGGAACCGGAAAAAGCAATGGAAGTCGTGGAAGAAGCCCTTGCACTCGAAGAAAATCCTGAACTTTATAACATCCTTGGAAGAGCTTACTACAAAATGAAAGATTACCCCAGAGCAATGGAAGCATTTTTAAAAGCTACAGAATTAAATCCTGCCTCTGCAATAGATTATGCAAATGTAGGTTACTGTCTCAAGGCAATGAACATGATTCCTGCAGCAGAGATATTTTTTAGAAAAGCCCTTGTTCTGGATCCAGAACTTACAAGTGCCAGAAAAGGGCTTGAATACTGTCAGTCAATTCTTAACACCCGAAATTAACAAACATTTTTCATTTAAGAGAAATCAGTTTTAACAAAAATATAGTTGCATAACTCCCTGAGGGTAAAAAAAATCTTAAAACAAAGTTTTTTCTATCATAACAAATTATTCTAAGATCTTCAGGAAAAACAATCATTTTTCTTTTTCCAGGAGAAAAAATTTTTAAACCGAGTGCCTCTGCAGAAAGGTGTTCCAGAAGCCCTTCGGTTTTTAAGATTTTATTTATTTTTTCTTTCACAAAAGAAGAAGCATCCCAGTTTAAAATATCTTCACTTATATAAGGAAGATCCAGATCTTTTAGATCTTTTAAAACAGGTGTTAATTCTTTATAAAAACAGATTTTTTCTTTTTTAAAGAGATTAACACAAATGTGAGGTGAGGAATCTTTAACTATTTCACAGAGCAATCTATTCCAGAGAAGACTCTGATAAGAAAAGAAGAAAAGGAGCTTAAGGTGTTTGGGCAGGGCTCTAAATGCTTTTTCTGCATCTCCTTTTTTTATAAAAACTTTTAAAGCAACTTTTTCCAGAGAAGAAAGATGAATTGCGGTTTTTAAAAATTTTTCCCATTTTCCCCAGAGTTTTCTGAGTTTCTTTCTCAAAAAAGGATGCTGAGTAAAGTAATCTTTAAGAGCGTCCTGATAATTTCCTTCAAGAAAATAGCAAACAAGAGGTTTTTTCATATAAAAATCTGGAGCAAACCGCTGTTCACCAAAATAATTAGCAAATCCAATTTTTTTTACAAGATTAAGATTTTGCATTATTTTTGAAGGATCTATTGCTCTTATATTGAGATTAACAGTAAAAACATTACCTTTGGCAGAGCCGATTTTAAGAGGATGATCTCCTTTTCCCAGAAAGGTAAGAGAAAAAGCAGAGGTTTTTAAATCTGCTTC
>CAZWTB010000035.1:0-4454 GCA_964636875.1 uncultured Thermodesulfatator sp. | reverse complement strand
CTCACTCTCTGCATAATTTATAAGCTTATCTGAAATTTCGCTTTCTCCTTTTTCTTTACTTACGAATACATAAGAAATTTCAAGAGGAAGAAAACCTTCTTTAATTTTAGAAATAACTATCTGCAAAAGTTCAAGAGCAGCAAGATCTCTTGCAGTTGTAAACCATCCTGCTTTTTTATAAGGCATAACTCACCTCCAAAGGGTAATTTATTTCCCATGGACGAGGAACGAAATACTTAAAAAATTGATAAAGCGCATACCTGTCAGTCATACCAGAAATGTAATCAGCTATTATCCTCTCTTTGCTTTCCTGAGGAAAAAGCCTTTTTGCTTTCTGAAAATACTCCAGGTTTTCAAAATTTTTATAGTAAAATTCAAACAAAGATACAAGCACCTTCTTTGCTTTTTCAAATTCTTTTCTTACCACAGGAGAAAAATAAATCTTTTCAAAAAGAAACTCCCTCAAGAGGTTAAGTGCTGAAAGACACTCTTCTTCAATTAAAATTTTTCTTATTCCTGCTTCTTTTGTAGTTAAAATTACACTTTTCACAAGAGTGCTTATTCTTTCTGAATGGGTTTTTCCAAGGACCTTTTTTACTTTTTCAGGAAGATCTTCAGGGGTTATCAGTCCTGCTCTTATAGCATCGTCAACATCATGATTTACATAAGCAATTACATCAGAAATTCTTACAACTTCTGCTTCTACGGTTGCAGGTTTTTCTTCTTCTGAGACACTTAGTATAGGACCCATACCTTTTGAGTGCTTCAAAATTCCATCTCTTACTTCAAAAGTAAGATTTAATCCCCTGCCGTCTTTTTCAAGAAAATCAACAACCCTCAGACTCTGCTCACTGTGTTTAAAACCACCTGGAAGAAGTTCGTTTAAAACTTCTTCTCCTGCGTGCCCAAAAGGAGTGTGTCCAAGATCGTGTCCAAGAGCAATTGCTTCTGTAAGGGTTTCGTTTAAACGAAGGGCTTTTGCTATGGTTCTCGCTATTTGAGAAACTTCAAGAGTGTGTGTAAGCCTTGTCCTATAATGATCCCCTCTTGGAGCTAAAAAAACCTGAGTTTTATGTTTTAGTCTTCTAAAAGCTTTTGAGTGAATTATTCTATCTCTATCTCTTTCAAAACAAGTTCTAATATCACATTCTTCTTCAGAAAAGAGTCTGCCTTTAGAATACTTTGCCTTTACCGCCTGTTCACATAAAAACTGCTCTTCCCACAGTTCTTTTTCTTCTCTTATGTTCATTTCACATCTTCAACTTTAATCTCCAAAGTTTTGGTATAAGGACTAATGTAAGGAGTTCCCGCAATAAATTTTAGATCTTTTCCAAGAATTCTATTAAAACATATAGCTGAAACTTCATAACTTCCGTTTTTTAGAAAAAGTTTGGAATGTTTTTCTTTAAGAATAAGGATATCTTTTACAGTAAAATCTTTAAGAGCAATAAGAGGAGGGAAGTGTTTTTCTCCGTAAGGAGGAAATTTTTCAAAAGCAGAAATTACTTCTTCGTTAAAGAGTTCGGAAAGGCTTGCTACAGCGTCTATGTATAAAACAGGTTTTTTTAAGGTTTCGCACTTTGAAAGCAGGTTGTTTAAGCGTTCTCTCAGTTTTTCAAGATTCTCTTTGTGCATGGTAAAACCAAGGGCATATTTATGTCCTCCATATTGAATAAGTAAGTCTTCGCAATTTTTCATTATTTCAAAAAAGTCTATATTTTGGGGAGATCTTACAGAACCGGTCCCTATTTCATTTTCAAGAGAGATAACCAGAACCGGAAGATTGTAAATTTTTTTAAATCTATTAGCAAGAAGTCCAAGAAGTCCTCTGGGAATGTTTTCAGTAATAAGCATAAGAAATTTTTCTTCCTCAACTTTATCAGGCACTGAATTTTCCAGAAGTTGAAAAAATTCAAGTTCTTTTTCCTGACGCTCCTGATTTAATCTGCTAAGCTCCGAGAAGTATTTTTGAGCTTCTTCTTCTGTTTCGGATGCAAGAAATTTAAAGACAATTTCCGGTTTGCCAAGTCTTCCTCCTGCATTAAGTTTAGGAATTACTTTAAAATACAGATCTTCCTCAGTAAGTCCGTATTTTAAATTAGCATTTTCAAGAAGCACTTTTATTGCAGGGAAAGAAGGATTATTAAGGTCTCTGAACCCAAAATATGTAATAATCCTGTTTTCTCCCTGAATAGGAACTACATCTGCAAGAGTAGCGATACATAGGGGTTCAAGATATTTTCTTAAAGAAGGAAGAAGGTTTTTAAAATAGCCTCTGTGATAAAGATAAGTTCTTAGAGCTCTTATTAAAGTAAAAACCACACCTGCTCCACAAAGAGGATAAAGCGGAGAGTCTTCTGGTAAAAATTTTGGACAAACTATTATAGTTTCTGGAGGGGATACTACTTCGTGATGATCCGTAATAATCACATCTATTCCCATGGCTTTAGCCTGATTTACTGTTTCAGATGCAGAAATTCCAACATCTACAGTAATAATTAAAGAAACTCCTTTCTTTTTAAAATAAGGCAAGAACTTTGCATGAAATCCGTATCCTTCTTTTTCTTTACTTGGTATAAGAACTTCTATGTGTGAGAAAAAATTTTTTAAGAAGTCATAAAGAATAAAAGTTCCGACTACTCCATCAACATCAGAATCTCCGTAAATTCCTATTTTTTCGTGATTTAAAATTGCTTTTTCAAGTCTTTTTACAGCTGAAATAATATCTGGAAGCTTAAAAGGATCATAAAAGTCTGAAATTCTTGGATATAGAAAAGAATAAGCAATTTTTACATCTTTTATATCTTTATTAATAAGAATTTGAGCAAGAAGCGGAGGGAAAAAACCTGTTTTTATAAACTCGTAAAATAATTCTTTTTCTGGAATTTTGTTAATCCAGAGTTTAGTATCGCTCATGTAATAAAATATTCTAACATATTGAAAAAAAAATAAAATATGATAAATCCCATAAAAATAAAAGGGATGAAGGGGGAGAGATGGAGAAAAGGAAAATAGTTATCGTGGGAGGGGGACCTGCTGGGATAGCGTGCGGGGTTGAAGCTAAAACTCAAAAAATAGAACCTATAGTAATTCTTGAAAGAGCTCCAAATGTATGTCACACAATTGTTAAGTTTTACAAACCCGGTAAAAGAGTAGATGCTAATTATAGAGGTATAGAAGCTAAGGCTGAAGGAGTGTGTTCTTTTGAAACAGAGACTAAAGAGGAATTTCTTAAAAGAATAGAAACCTGGATAAAAGAGTATGATCTTGATATAAAACTTGAGTCTGAGGTTACTGATATTAAAAAAAGCGAGGAAGGTTTTGAAGTAAGGATTAAAGGAGAACCTGCTTACATAGGAGAATTTGTGGTTGTAGCAATTGGGATTTTTGGTCAACCAAAAAAGCCTTCTTATGCAATTCCGAAAGAGGTAAAAGACAGGGTGTTTTTTGAGCCTCCTCTTGAATATCCTAAAGGTAAAAAGGTGCTGGTTGTTGGTGGAGGAAATACTGCTGCTGAAGTTGCCTGTGCACTTGCTGATAATGAAAATGATGTTACCCTTTCATATAGAAGACCTCGGTTTTTTAGAATAAATCCTATTAATCTTAAAAGTCTGGAAGAAAATGCAAAAAGTGGTAAAATAAAATTGCTTTTACCTTCAGATATAGAAAAAGTTGAAATAGGAGATGCGGGAAAAGTAAAAGTGTTTTATAAAGATGGAAAAACAGAGGAATATGAATATGTTTATTATTGTTTTGGAGGAAGCACTCCAAAGGGATTTTTGCAAAGAATAGGAATTGAATTTGATGAAAACGGCAGACCAAAGATTGACGAGCATTTTGAAACGAATGTTCCAAGATTATTTCTGGCAGGGGACATAGCGGTGAAACAGGGAAACATAATCTCAGCTTTTAATTCTGCTCATAAAGTAATAAAAAGGATAAGAGAGAAATATCTTAGTTAAGGAGGTAGGTTTTTGAGTAAAAGGGAGACCTGGGCAACTCAAATAGGTTTAATTTTAGCAGCTGCAGGAAATGCAGTAGGGCTTGGTAATCTTCTAAGGTTCCCTTCAAAAGCTGCTCTTTATGGTGGGGGAGCCTTTATGGTTCCTTATTTTATCTCTCTTTTCTTGCTTGGAATCCCGGTTATGCTTCTTGAATGGGTAATAGGAAGATATGCAGGAAGGAAAGGACACGGTTCTATGACAGGAATAGTTGGATTATTTTTTAATCATGCAAACTGGGCACGAATTCTTGGTTCTCTTGGAGTTGCAATTCCCATTTTTATCGTTATGTATTACATCTGGATAGAATCCTGGACACTTGGTTTTGCTTTTCTTTCTCTTGTAAAAAAGATTCCTTCTCCTGTGCATACAGCAGATCCTAAACTCGCCATGGAGCCTTTTGTTAACTTTTTTAAAACTTATACAGCTCCTTCCTTTATAGCTTTAATATTT
>CAZWTB010000034.1:0-1862 GCA_964636875.1 uncultured Thermodesulfatator sp. | reverse complement strand
CTTTTGTCAAAAAGCCTCACCACTCTATCCGGCCACCATCCACATCCCCTTATCCATCTTCCTCTAAAGATGTTTTTTCTACAGAAAGAATAAGCAGTAACCTCTGAAGAAGGATTTTTCACCACTTCAGCAATAACTCTTGCAGTCTCTTCCGGAATTCTTTCGTCTGCATCTATACTTAAAACCCATCTGTTTTTTGCTTTTTCAACTCCGCTTTGTTTTTGTGGTCCAAACCCCTTCCACTCCTCAACAAAAACCTTCGCCCCGAGAGCTTTTACTATCTCAACAGTTCTATCCGTGCTTCCGGAGTCAATAACAATTACTTCCTCTGCAAAAGAGACACTTTTTAAACATCTTTCTATATTTTTTTCTTCGTTTTTTGTAATAATCACTACTGAAACCGGAACTTTATTCATTTTTTAAGTTCCTGATAAAGTTTTTGATATTGGGGACAGTTTTTTTCGAGAAATTCGTGGGTTCCTCTGCAAACCACTTTTCCATTGTCAAGAACTATCACGAAATCAGCATTTTTTACTGTTGATAACCTGTGAGCAATTATAATGGTGGTTCTTCCTTTCATCAAGTTTTCAAGTGCCTTTTGAACATACTTTTCAGAGATACTATCAAGATGACTTGTTGCTTCATCGAGAATTAAAACAGGGGGATCTTTTAAAATAGCTCTTGCAATTGCTATTCTTTGCTTCTGCCCTCCTGAAAGGCTTAATCCCTTTTCTCCAAGCACAGTATCGTATCCATCTGGAAGCTCCATTATAAAGTCGTGGGCATAGGCAAGTTTAGCAGATTTTATTATCTCTTCCATGGTTGCATCGGGTTTACCAAGAGCTATGTTTTCAGCTATACTCATGTTAAATACCACTACCTCCTGAGAAACGATTCCTATAAGTTCTCTTAAAGATACGAGATCTATTTCCCTTAAGTCTATTGCTTCCAGGGTAATATAGCCATCTGTTGGATCAAACAACCTGGGGAGAAGAGAAACAAAAGTTGATTTTCCAGCACCACTTTTTCCTATTATCGCTATAACTTTTCCCGCAGGTAAAATTATGTTTATATTTTTCAAAGCCCATGTTTCACTTCCGGGATATTTAAAACTCACATTATGAAATTCAAATCCTCTTTTTACTTGTGAAACCTTCTTTTTCCCTCCTTTTTCTTCAGGCAGTTTTAAAATCTCTTCTATTCTTTCTATTCCTGCTATACATTCGTGAAACTTGTTGTATGCTCCTGCAAGTTTTTTTATAGGAGTAAAAACCATCACAATAGCGGTAAATAATGAAAAGAAGTCTCCCGGAGTTATGGTGCTGGATTTTATTAAATGTGCTCCGTATAAGAAAATAAGTGCTCCTGCCAGTCCTGTAATAAAAGAAACAAAAAATTTAGTTCCCTCATTGTATTTAACGATTTTCAAAAAAAATTTATAAATTTCTTCAGAAACTCTTTCAAATCTATTAAGAGCTTTTTTTTCTGCAAGGAATACTTTAAGTTCTTTAAATCCGGAAAGGGTTTCAGAAAGAAGATGCGTTAAAATCCCTATTTTTTGCTGAGTTTCTACTCTTCGAGTATGGGTTTTTTTGGCTAAAATTTCTGAAAAATATACTGCAAGTGGAATAAGTGCCATTACTAAAAGTGTAAGCTGCCAGGATCTTAAAAAAGCAATGGTTATTAAAATAATCACTGTAAGAGTTTCTAAAAAAAATATTCTTGAAATGTCTCCTACTAAATTTTCTAAAATTAATGTGTCATTAATAACTCTGGAAATTAAGTCTCCTGTAGAACTTGAATAAATACTAAGTACCGGTAATTTTAACATCTTTTCATAAATTTTTATTCTTAAATCTTTT
>CAZWTB010000033.1:0-5775 GCA_964636875.1 uncultured Thermodesulfatator sp. | reverse complement strand
TCCAACAGCAGTTGCTCCCCAGACCACACTCCAGGGAGTTTTAAAATAATACACAGCAAGAAGCATGGAGAGTATCCAGCCTATTATAGAAACAAAGGTTCCTGAACGGTGGAATACTATCATACCTATTAAAACAAGAAGAAGTGGAAGAATTGCCAGAAAAAAGTTCATCCCCCTCCTCCCTCTTGGGTTTTTGAGCCAAATTCTATACCATTTTTTCGGGAAAAATCAAGATTTTGTTAAATGTAAAATTTTAAAATATTTTTTTAAAAACTTTTATATCTTTTAACCCTGTTTAAAAATTCTTCTGCAAGTTTTAAAAAAGCCATACTTGCTTTGTTATTTCTGTCATAATCTATAACAGGTTTCCCAAAACCAGGTGCTTCGCTTACTTTTACACTTCTTGGAATAATGGTATCAAATAAAATCCATTTAAAATGAGTTCTTACTTCCTCTGCCACCTCCTTTGAAAGTCTGTTTCTCTTATCATACATCATTAAAACCATACCAAAAAGAACAAGCTCAGGATTAAAAACTTTTTTGATTCTTTTAACGGTTTTAACCAGAAGGGAAAGCCCTTCTAAAGCATAATATTCACATTGAAGAGGAATTATTACACCTTGGCATGCGGTAAGAATATTTACTGTAATTAAACTCAGAGATGGAGGAGAATCAAAAAATATAAAATCAAAGTAATCAAAAACAGGTGCTTTTTTAAAACTGGAAGATAGGAGCAAGTTTTTTAAAAAATATTCTCTTTGTGGATGAGAAGCCAGTTCCAGTTCTATTCCAACAAGTTCTATAGATGAGGGTAAAAGATAAAGATTTGGATAAGGAGAAATTATAAACTTTTCACAATTCCCTTCTACAAGTGCCTGATAAATACTTTCTTCTTTTTTTACTTTTACTCCCAGACCGCTTGTAGCATTTGCCTGAGGATCAAAATCTACCAGAAGAATTTTATAATCTTTTAAACTTAATGCTCTGGCAAGATTTACTGCAAGGGTGGTTTTTCCTACTCCGCCTTTTTGATTAATAAAAGCAAATCTTTTCATAAAGTGCCTTTTTGTGTGCCTCTGGAAATACACTTTAAAAGAACAAGCTTCTTCCCGAATTCCTTACCTTTAAAAACTTCTTTACAAAAAGGAAAAACATCTTTATAAACAGCAGGAGTAATTACAAGCCCTCCTTTTATTTTAGAAGGATTTTTAATCACTGGTATGCATCTTCCTGCATAAAAAACTATAGCTGAATTTTCATACCTGTAAAAATAAAGAGGACCTATATAACTTTTTAAATAGGGAGAAACTCTTTTTACAAATCTGTCCTGTTCTATAAGAACAGCTTCAAGAAGGAGTATAAAAAGAACTACTATACAGATACCCATTACTTTTTTAATGTATTCAAAATTAACAAAACAGGCAAATATAATTGCAAGAGGGGGATAGGCAAATAGAAGATAATGATGAAGTTTGTTTTTGGCAAGGGAATAAAAGAGAAAAACTATTCCAAACCAGTATAAAAAGGGAAGGGCATTTTGAGGAAAATTTTTTTCTTTTAATTTTTTAAAGATTTTGTAATACACCGGCACATAAAAAATAGATGCTATTAATAACACCGGTATATAATAGTAGAAAGGATAGGGATGGGCTTTCATTTTTTCAAGATATCTGTAAATATTCTCGTAAAGAAAAAATTTTTTAAAATAAAAAAAACCCAGCACTTTAAACATATAAAAATACCAGCTTCCTCCAAGGATAATAAAGAGAAATATACCTGCAGGATTAAATATTTTTAATTCTTTTTTCCATACAAGAAAAACAGTTACAGGAAGAATAACTCCTACAGGTCCTTTTGTAAGAAAAGCCAGGGCAAGCATTATCCAGCCGAGAATAAAGTTTCTTTTTAAAAAATAATAAATTCCTGCTGTCATAAAAAAAGTTAAAAGCATTTCAGGAACCACAGCTCTTGCCTCAACCCACATATGAGGAAAAGTGAGAAGAATTAAAAATGCATATTTCCCTGTTTCTTCGGAAATTTCTTCCTTAGCAATAAGATAGGTAAAAAAAGCTATACCTATTGCTGAAATTCCAGAAACAAGCCTTGCGGTAAACTCATTTAAACCAGATACAGTGGAAAACAGAGCAATTATCCAATATAAAAGCGGGGGCTTTTCAAGGCGAAGATGACAGTTATAATATGGAATCAAAAAATCCCGCGTTTTTAACATGTGAAGAACTACTGAGACATTTTTGCCTTCATCCGGAGAAGTAAAACTTAAAATCCAGTTTCCCCAGATAAAGAAAAAAATAGCCAGTCCTATGTAAAAAATCCACTCTTTTTTCATGAAAGTGTATTATTCAGAACAACAAGTAAAAAGAAAAGAATACTTATAAAACCATTTACAGTAAAAAAAGCTTTATTAATTTTTGAGAGGTCGTTTTCTTTAATAAGGGAATGTTCATAGGTAAGAAATAGAGCAATTAAAATTAATCCTGCAAAGTAGATCCAGGTTGTTCTGGGATAAATTACTCCCACTGCAAGGAGAGAAAAAAAAGTAATAAGATGCAGGAGTCTTGCTATTTTTAAGGCAGTTTTTATTCCGTATTTAACAGGGATAGACTTTAATCCTATTTTTTTATCAAATTCATAATCCTGAAGACTGTAAAGGATGTCAAAACCTGTTACCCAGGCTCCCATAGCAATTCCTAATAAAATAGCAAGTAAAGAAACTTCTTCATTAAGAGCAACGTCTATTGCAACAGGTATTAAAAAATACACGCATCCAAGAATAAAATGAGGATAATGGGTAATTCTTTTTCCAAAAGGATAAAACCAGAGCAGAAAGATAACAATTGGACTTAAAATAAAAGCAAGTGTATTTATTTTATAACAAAAAAATACAAAAAAAATACCACTTATCAGGATAATTAACTTTAATTCCCAATCTTTCACAAGACCACTTGCATGGGGCCAGAGCTTTGTTCTTGGATTTTGAGCATCAAAAGGTTTATCTATGAGACGGTTAAATGCCATTCCAAGAGTTCTTGCAGAAATTAGAGCAAGTATTATGTAAAGTATTTTTATCCAGGAGGGAAAATTCTTATAAAGAAGCCACAAACTTGCAAGACCAAAAGGAAGAGCAAAAATCGTGTGCTCCAGTTTTAAAAGTTCAGAATAAAGTCTTAATTTTGTTTTTAAAGAAGTTCTATTTTCCATTTTATTAAAGTGCTAATTAAAGAGTTTTTCTTTTTTACCTTCTATTAAATTAAAAAAAGCATCAAAAAGATAAAGAGAATCATGAGGACCTGGAGCATTTTCAGGATGATATTGCACTGACATTATATTCAGATCTGGAACAAAAATACCTTCCAGGGTTTCATCATTAAGATTTATATGAGTTACCACTGCATCCTTGGGTAATTCTTCTTTTTTTACACAAAATCCATGATTTTGTGAAGTGATTTCTACTTTTTTATTAAACAGGTTCAAAACAGGATGATTTATTCCCCTGTGACCGAATTTTAATTTAAAGGTAGTTGCTCCAAGAGCCTGTCCTATTATCTGATGCCCCAGACATATTCCAAATATTGGCTTTTTACCAAGAAGTTCTTTTACAGTTGAAACTACATAATTAAGAACAGCAGGATCTCCTGGGCCATTGGAAACAAAGATTCCATCTGGGTTACAAGCCAGAATTTCTTTAAAAGATGTATATGCAGGGAATATTAAACACTCAGCCTCTTTTTCCACAAAGATTCTCAACTGATTCAGTTTTAATCCACAATCAATAACTGCTATTTTATATTTTCCTTCATTTTTAAATGTTTTAATATTTTCTTTTCCTTTTTTTCCGTAATAATAAATCTCTTTAGAGGTTACTTCTTTAACAAAGTCTCTTCCCACATAATCAGGACTTTCTTTTATTTTTTCCAGAAACTTTTTGGGATCAAGGGTTTCGGTTGTTATTCCTCCTTTCATAGCTCCAAAAAGTCTAAGATGCCTTGTAAGGGCTCTGGTATCTATTCTTTCAACAGCAAGAATACCCTTTTCTTTTAACCAATCCCCCAGAGATTTTTCTGCTCTCCAGTTGCTATAAAAAGGCTGATATTCTTTTACTATAAATCCTGCTACATGGATGTCTTCGCTTTCCCAGTCCTCAGAATTGACTCCATAATTTCCTATCAGGGGATAGGTCATGGTAACGATCTGACCTTTATAAGAAGGATCTGTAAGGATTTCCTGATAACCCGTCATACCCGTGTTAAAAACTATTTCTCCAAAAGTTTCTCCTCTTATTGTAAAAGATTTTCCCCAGAAATAAGTCCCATCTTCAAGCATAACAAGAGCTTTCATACTGCCTCCTTTACACCTGAATATTCTTTGTGCCGATTTTCTGAAGTCCTGCTTGCCTCCCAAAGAAGATACTCTCTTATAAAATCATCAAGTTCTCCATCAAGAACTTCATCAACTTTATAAGACTCGTATTGAGTTCTATGATCCTTTACCACTTTATAAGGATGTAAAATATATGTGCGTATCTGATTTCCCCAGGTTATTTCTTTTTTTTCTCCTATTAAGCTTTCCTTTTTTTGATTTAATTTTTGTTTTTCAAGTTCATAAAGCCTTGCTTTTAAAATTTTTAAAGCTGTCATTTTGTTGAGATATTGACTTCTTTCATTCTGACAGGTAACTACTATACCTGTGGGGAGATGGGTGATTCTCACAGCAGTTTCGGTTTTATTTACATGCTGTCCACCATGTCCACTTGCTCTCATAGTTTCAATTTTTAAGTCTTCAGGACGAATCTCCACTTCAACATCTTCTTCTATTTCTGGAATAACGGTAACAGAAGCAAAAGAAGTATGTCTTCTGGAATTTGCATCAAAAGGAGAAATTCTTATAAGTCTGTGGATACCTTTTTCTCCCTTTAAATATCCATAAGCCCAGGGACCTTCTATTAAAAGAACAGCATTTTTTATACCTGCTTCTTCCCCTGGAAGACTATCAACAATTTTTACTTTATATTTCTTTTTTTCAGCCCAGCGAACATACATTCTTAAAAGCATATATGCCCAGTCCTGGGCATCTGTTCCACCGGTTCCAGCATGAATACTGAGAATTGCAGAAGATCTGTCATATTCTCCTGATAAAAGAAGTGTTGTTTCTTCTCTACGAAATTTTTTTTCAAAACTGGAAAGCTCCTCCAGAAAAGCAGAAAGCACATCCAGAGACTTTTCCTCCTTATATAATTCAAACCATTCCACCAGTTCTTCGAAACTTCTGGTAAGATTTTTAAAAATGTTTAATCTTTCAGAAATTTGAGCCCTTTCTTTAAGAAGATGCTTTATTTCTGGAGAATCCCAGTTGAAATTTTTCTGAAGTCTGTCTTCAATACTTTTTAACTTCTCCTCAAGACCTTTTAAGTCAAAGACACCTCCTTAAAGATTGAAGTCTTTCTGAATAACTCTTAAGAAGTTTTTCAAAATCTACATTTTTGTATTCCTGAAGAACCCCTTTCATGGCATAGTTAATTATAAACCATTTTAAAAATTTTTAAAGCAAAATTTTTTAATTGATTGCATGTAGAATATTTTAATTTTAAATTAAAAATATGCTTGTTGTAATTACAAGGGCAAGAAAGGATGCTAAAGCTGTAGAACACGCTATCCAGGAGGAAGTTCTTTCCCTTGGAGGATCAAGATCCGTAGAAAACCTCGATCTTTCTTCTTTAAAAAACAAAATTCCTATTTTTATTTTTGGAAAAGAAGACAA
>CAZWTB010000032.1:0-4912 GCA_964636875.1 uncultured Thermodesulfatator sp. | reverse complement strand
GAAACTGCAACTTTTGGAATGCCTGTTATTCACAGAAATGGCGTAAGAATGGTTCCTTATAGGAATGAACACGACAGACTTTCAGACCGATTAAGTTCTCCAGTGATTTTTAAATTAATAAAAAGTGGAGAGTTTTATTTTCCTTTAATAATAAAACTTTCTGGCACAAATGTAAAATATGTTGGAGCTGAAGAAAAGCAAGGAAAAAAATGGAACTTAAAAAAAGTTGAAAAGTTTAGTGAAAATTTGATTACCGAGTTTTTAAATAATTTTAAAAACAGAGAGGAGATCCTGTTATGAAAAGAATAGAGGGGAGGTTTAAAAAGCCTGGGTTTCTTTTTCTTTTTAGTATAGGACCTGTGCAGGACTTTATAAGACAAGCAAGAAAAACTCAGGACTTTTATGCTGGAAGTTTTCTTCTGTCCTATCTTACCTGGATTGCCTTAAAAGAAATCAGTTCAAACTTAAAAGACAAAGTGGCTGTCATTTACCCAGATATTTCTGAACATCCCTGGTTAGAAGGTTCTTACACCCTTTATCCCACTATACCTAACAGATTTGTTGCTCTGGTTTCTGAAGAAAGGAAAGAGGAGATTTCTGCTCTTGCAGAAAGGCTTAAAAAGGCGATAAAAGAGGAAATATGCAAGATAAAAGAGAGTCTTAAAAACAAACTAATTAAGCAAGAGCTTGAAGGAGAACTGAAAGAAAGTTTAGAAGCTCAGTTAAGCGAGTTTCCGCAGATTTTTTGGGTAGCGGTTAAGTGGGAGCCTTCTGAAGTTACTTATCAAGATGCCTATTCTTCTCTTGAGCGTGCAATGGGAGCAAGAAAAAATCTTAGAGCTTTTTCTCAATACTGTGAAGCAGGAAGAAAATGCTCGGTTTGCGGAGAAAAGAATGTGCTTTTTTTTAGAAAAGAAGAAAATCCTAAAAAATTTACCCAATTTAATCCCTGTGCTCTAAATGTTTTAAAAAGGGTTTCTTTAAAATACATTGCTCAGGGGGAAGGGCTTTGTGGAGTGTGTCTGCTTAAAAGAGGACTTGGAGAATACCTGGCAGATATTTCTCCAGTTTTTAAAAATTTAAACTTTCCTTCTACTGCAGAGGTGGCAAGTGCTGACTTTAAAAAAGAAGCTTTATTAAAAGCAAAGGAGGAGCTTGAGTCTTATCAAAAGGTTTTTAAAGAGACAACCAGAAGGTTCCCAGAAGCTGGATTTTTGCCCTCTCTTGAAGTTTTTCCCTCTCTTGAGGGCTATTGGTTTTACGAGGAAAACCTTACGAAAGATAAATTTGAAAAAGAGCTGGAAGTCTCGGTTTCTGAAGATAAATTAGAAAGGTTACGCAAAGCTTTAAAAGCTATAACAAAAAAGGTAGGAAGTCCCCATCCTTATTACGCAGTTATTAAGCTTGATGGCGACAACATGGGGAAATGGCTTGCTGGTGAGCTTTTTGAGGATAAAAAAATAACTCCTGAGAGACATTTGAAAATTTCACAAGCTCTAAAAAACTATTCTCTTGAGCTTGTTCCAGAGATAGTGGAAAAACAGGCTCTTGGAAAACTCGTTTACTCTGGAGGAGACGATGTTCTTGCATTTGTAAACTTAAGAGACCTTCTTAAGGTGATGTATGCACTAAGAGCAGCCTTTTCAGGACATATTAAAATAGATGATAAAAAAATAGAAGTGAACTGGGAGAATACATCAGGAAAGGCTAAAAAGAACGGGAAAGAGCTCCTTACCCTTGGTTCAAAAGCAACAGCCTCTATGGGAGTCGTGATAGCTCACTATAAAACTCCGCTTCAGCTTGTTCTAAAGAAAGCAAATGAAGCTTTAGAAACTGCCAAGAGCTTTCCAGAAAAGGATGCTTTTTGTATAGTCCTTATGAAACGCTCAGGAGAAGAAAGAATAGCAAAGTTTAAGTGGCGTTACGATGAAATGGACACCCTTTCTGAATTGATAGAAGTTTTGAATGGATTTAACAACGCTTTTTCTCCCAGATTTATTTACAAGCTTCAGGAAAGTTTTTCACTTTTTGCTGAAGAAGAAAGTTTCCCTCTTTGCGATGAAGCTTTTAAAAGTGAGCTTTACAGACTTCTTTTAAGGTCTTACAGCGGAGATAAAAAGGGTTCTGAAAAAAAGAAATTTGTTAGAGATTTTGCTGAAAAACTTTTTAACCTTTACTTAAACCCGGGGGGAGGATTTTCAAAATTTCGTAAATTTTCTTTTAATTTTAAAAGAAATTAAAGCTACACAAGGAGATGAGAGCGATGATTCTAAGAATTAAACCTTTAGATACCTTGTTTTTCAGAACTTCAAGACCTTTTGACATGGGTGCAGAGACCTTTGCAGAGGCTATGTTTCCTCCTTCTCCTGCTACTTTTTATGGAGCTTTGAGGACTTTTCTGATTCTTGAAAAAGAAGGGCTTGCTAAATTTTACTCAAAAGAATTTAAGGACGAAGTCCTTGGCACACCTTACGAAAAAGGAAGCCTTGAACTCAAAGGTCCTGTTCTTGGAAAAGAAGATTCTTTATATTTTCCAGCACCTGCAGACTTTGTAAAGGTAAAAAAGAATAAGAAAGAAAAACTTGTGCCTTTAACTTTAAAAAATGTAGATTTCTATTCAGAGTATCCTCTTGAAAAGTGCCTTTCTTTTTCAGGAAAAGAAAAAGCAGAACCTGCAAGTGGATTTATTGAGGATCTTGAAT
Source organism: uncultured Thermodesulfatator sp. (assembly GCA_964636875.1). Lineage (GTDB taxonomy): Bacteria > Desulfobacterota > Thermodesulfobacteria > Thermodesulfobacteriales > Thermodesulfobacteriaceae > Thermodesulfobacterium. The sequence continues at coordinate 2,210 of CAZWTB010000032.1, read as the reverse complement.
TTAAAGACTATCTTGAAGGAAAAGCATCAGAACTTAGAATCACCCTTTTATCCAATTTTTTAAAAACCATTCAAAAAATCGGAATAAAAAGAGATAAAACGAGTTTTACTTCTAAAGAAGGCTATCTTTATAGAATTCCTGTGCTTGAGTTTAAAAAGGAAGCAAGTTTTTTGATTAAAGTAAATGATATTGAGAGTTTCCCTGAGAAAGGTGTGTTCACTCTGGGAGGTGAGGGAAAACTTGCTGAGTTTGAAAGGTTAAATACAAAACAGTCTGAAGAGGATCCTTTTGAATTTTTAAAGAATGTAAATTTTAGGTTAAAGGATGGAATATTTAAACTTTATCTCGCAACTCCTGCATATTTTAAGAAGGGCTGGGTTCCTTCTTGGTTAGATGAGAATAGGGGATTTGAAGGGGAGTTTAGAGGGATAAAGCTTAAGCTTGTTGCAGTAGCTTTTAAAAAGTTTCGGCTCGTGGGAGGCTGGAATTTTGCTGAAAATAAGCCTAAGCCTGTTTGTAAAATGGTAGCAGAGGGAAGCGTTTATTATTTTAAAGTGCTTGATGATTCAGATGAGCAAAGAATAAAAGAAGCTTTTCACTTTAAAAACATTTCTGATGTTGCTGAAAATGAAACCTTTAGCCCAAAAGAAGGTTTTGGCTTAGCCCTTGTAGGGGGAGTGCTATGAAAAAAGTGATTACCATGGTGGGCACTTCTCTTTTTGATAACTTTTTTAAAGAAAACGAAGGTTCTGATCTATCTGGAAGTTACGAAAGACTGAAAGAAAGAAAAGGAAATTATTGGAATGATGAACAGGCATCTATTAAAAAATTGAAAAAAGGGATTGAGAAATGGATTTCAAAGTGCGAAAAGGAGGACGAAATTAAAGTATCCGCAGAAATAAAAAGTCTTATTAAGTTAAAAGAGGAATTAAAAGAAGACTTAGAAATTTATCTCCTGTGCTCAGATACTATTTTAAGCAAACTTGCAGGAGAGATAATAAAAAGTGAAGTAGAAAAATTTGGGATTGGCACAGTAAAACTGCACGACATCTCCGGGCTTCAGATTTGGGATAGAGAGGAATTCAAACGGGGAATGGCAAATTTGATTCAGAAAATTTACGACATAGCTAATTACTACTGGGAAAATGTAATAATCAACATCACTGGTGGCTTTAAAGCGGTAATTCCTTTTTTGACCATACTGGCACAGGTGAACAGATGTCCTATTTATTACATTTTTGAGGACACGGATACCCTTATAAAAATTCCTACTATTCCCTTTTCTAAGGAGCTTATTGATTTAAAAGAGCTTGACAAATACTGTGAATTTTTGATTAAGCTGGAAAAAGGAATTACAGAGGAAGCGGAGTATCAAAGCCTCAAGAATTCAGAGTTTTATCAAAAGTATAGCTTTTTGATCTGGGAGGAGCCTCCTTTAGCAGAGCTCAATCCCATAGGCAAAATATTTTTTGAAAAATACAAAGAAAAAGTCTTTGTTTTTTACGGAACCGATGAGGTAGAGGAGAAAATAAAAAATTCTGAAAACTTAGAAAAAGTTGTTTTAAAAGTTGCCAATCCTTCTTTAAGGCAAGCTAAAACCGAAATCAAAAACGGACATTATGTTTTTGATGATGGAGATAATCAGCGCAGGGTTTTTTATAGAGAAATAGAAGGAATACTTTGTATTTACAAAGTATTTGATAATCACAAAATCTATGAAAATTATTTAAAAACAGCATTTTCTGAAAAAATTTTAGATCCCCAAAATTTTAAACTTTTAAAACTCTGGAAGGAGGAATAAGCTATGTTCAAGGTAAAAGATTTAATGTTTATAATTGCGGAAACACCTGTGCATGCAGGAAGTGGTTCAGAGCTGGGAGTAGTGGATTTACCTATTCAAAGGGAGGGCTACACAGGCTTTCCCAAAATTGAAGCATCTGGGTTAAAGGGTTGTCTGAGAGAAGCTTTTGAGTCTATCTTGGGAAATGGTAGAACTGAAATAGAGATAATTTTTGGACCTGAAGAAACTGCAGAACACCATGCAGGAGCTATGAGTATTACTGATGCAAGAATTCTTCTTTTTCCTGTGAAGTCTCTTAAAGGAGTTTTTGCTTGGATAACCTGCCCTATGGTAATTGAAAGGTTTAAAAAGGAGCTTCACCTGATAGGTGAAAATTCTTTTAATTTTAAAGTTGAAGAGAATACTATCC
>CAZWTB010000031.1:0-2209 GCA_964636875.1 uncultured Thermodesulfatator sp. | reverse complement strand
CTTTGATTCTTCGTCAAGCTGGGGAGCAAGCTTTCTCTTGAGCCTCTGTATGGAGAGGTTTATCGGAGTTAAAGGATTTTTTATTTCATGAGCCATCCGCAGAGTTGCCTCCTTCCACATGGAAAGCTTCTTCAGCTTCTCTTTTTCCTCGAGATTTTCCAGAATAAGCAAAAAAGCCCCCTCCTTGAGAAGCTGTGTTTTAACCACCGTAATTCCAAGCAGGCACTCTTTTCCGTCCCTCTTCACGCTCACTGACTTGTAAACAGGAGTCTCCAGAGAAAACCTCTCCACCTCCCCTTCAAAAACCTCCTTTTTAATAAAGTCCAGAAACTCTTCGGGGGTTGAAAAAAAGCAGGTTTCAAGAAGTTTTTTAAAACTCTGATTATAGTATTCAAGCTCCTTTCCCTCTCCTCTTTCCTCTTTTATAAGAACCACGCTTATGGGAAGGTGATTTAATATGGACTTCAGATACTCGCTATACTTTTTCATCTCCTCTTCATAAGCCTTAATTTTCTCAACCATTTCTTTAAAAGAAGCCATCAGTATTCCCAGTTCGTCTTCAGAAGTCTCTTTTCCTGGAAAAAGTTCTATATCGTAATCTTTCTGCGATATTTTTTGAGTTGCAAGAATAAGTTTCTGAAGAGGTTCTGTAAGGTGTCTTGCTATTTTGCTTCCAACCCAAACTCCTATAAAAACGATAAGCAGCAGAATGGAAACCCCGGAAAGAAAGAGGAAGGCGTTAAAAATCTGGGGAAAGTGCTTTTCCAGAGCAAGATTCCCTGCTGTTCCCTCTTTCTCCAGAAGAAAATTCCTGAAAATCGTCTCAGAACTTCTTTTTAAAAAAAGAAAACTCCCCAGCCCTAAAAAAAGTGAGGGAAAAATTATGGAAAGAAGATAGGTTGCAAAAAGCTTGAACTTAAGACTCTTTGAAATCTTTTTTATCCTTATTTCCAGAAAAACATTAAAAAGATACCGAAAAATAAAATAAATCAGAAGCAAAATAAGAATAAGGTTTAGCTGAAAAACAAGAAGAATCAGGATGTTTCTCTGCGATGTTTTTAAAAAAGGCAGGTTAAAAGCATTAAACTCAACCCACACAAAAAAAATCAGCAGAAAAACGAGCAGAGCAAAGTTTGCAAGCCTGCGCCTTTTAACAAGCCTCTCATTGAGAAAAGTCATAAGAACTTTCTGCACAGGAAGTGTATTTTCTGATTTTTCCTGCGTATTTAAGCTCTTCTGTAAGGTGAGAATAATAGGTAATACACACCCTCACCCTGAGGTAGTATCCCTTTTTCACCTCCTCTTTCCACTTCAAAGGATAACTCTCAAAAGGATCTATGTAAAGCACTGATTTTTCCGCACTTTTAAAACTCGTTATATAAAATGGATCTTTAAAGTAATAAAGATTCGTCTCAGCAAGATAATAAAGTTTCTGGAAATATTTTTCCTGATAAATGAGTTTATCAAAGAGGAACTTCTTTTTGTAAATTTTAAATTCGTAGTTTATAAAAACAGGTTTTTTGTGCTCTTTAAGAGCAAGAACCAGGTGCTGAAAGGGAAAGTCCTGATATATCAGGTTAACAAGAAGCACATTTTCATAAGGATGAATCACAATTTTTTTTATCCTGAACCCAAATCCCTCAGAAACAGAAAGAAAAACCAAACAGAAAAAACTCAGAATTAAGTTTAAAAGAATTCTTTTCATTATGTTTATAACTATACCACATTTCCCAGATTTTCCTATTATTAAACACATATTCCGGCGGGGTTTACCCCCGCCTCCACATCATTTCTCTATCACATCCTCCACACCTGCTTTAAAAACCGGCTTCTGATCGTCGTATCCCAGCTTCAGAGCATATCTCCTTGCCTCTTCTATATATTTTTTAAGTTCCTCCTTTTCTATAATTCCGTCGTGATTTACATCTCCCTCAAGAAGCCCTTTTGCAAGAAAATAAGTAAAAATTCCGTGCCTGAGCTTTCTGTCAGAGTAGCTTTTTCCATCTTTGCTTGTTGCAGAAGAAAACACATCTCCCACTCTAAAGCTCTTCAGCACCAGCACCACAGGGCGTGCTTCAGCCACAATAAGCCTCCCCTCCCTATCGTATCCACTATAACAGGCATCTGCAAACACCACAACCTTCCTTGCCCCACCTTCTTTAAACCTGTTAACTATCCACGCGAGTGAAACCAGATACTCTGTTTTAAC
>CAZWTB010000030.1:0-10969 GCA_964636875.1 uncultured Thermodesulfatator sp. | reverse complement strand
AATTTTTGTGCCTTTTCCTATAACAGTTTTATAAAATACTGCTCTATCAATAGTTGAATTTGCTCCAACCTCCACGCCGTCTCCTATTTCAACACTTCCAAAGTGATAAATTTTCAAGTTTTTATATCCTTCTGAATCAGGCTCCTGAGCAAAACCAAATCCATCAGCTCCAAGCACCACTCCTGCATGAATTATACAGTTTTTACCTATTTTTGTTCCAGGATAAATAACTGCGTTGGGGAAAATTATAGTATTTTCTCCAATCTCGGCATGTGCTCCCACAAAAACCCCGGGATAAAGCACAACTTTTTTCTTTATAACTGCTCCCTTTTGAATATAAACCCAGGGATAAACTGCACAAGGTTCTTCTATTTTTACCCCTTCTTCTATAACAGCCAGTGAACTTATACCCCAGTATGGTTCCGGTTCTTTTTTAAAAATTTCTGTAACTTTTGCAAATGCCACTCTTACATTCTTTACCTCTATAACTGTTTTTTCAGGGAAATATTTAGCATACCCCTCAGGACAGAGTAAAATTTTGGAATATGACTTCTTTGCTTCTTCCACTTTTTTTAAAGATTCTACAAAAATAATCTCATTTTCTCCTGCCAGAGGAATGGCATTTATTCCTTCTACTTCCAGATCCTCTCCAATAAGATTACCTCCTATTATTTTTGCTATCCAGGAAGCTCGATATTTTTTCAAGTTGACATCTCCTATCCCTATTTTTAATATCATTTTATCATGCACAATTTACTTATTCAAGACAAAAATGTAATAAAATATTTCTCAAAAGGGGACCTATATACACTAAAAGCATAAAATCAAAAAATTGAAAAATTGTTAAAAGATTTTAAAATAAAATTACAAGAACCCGAAGGAGGGGTGGAAATGAGATACAGGTGGATTGAACATCTTGTTCAGGCTTGGGATTGTTTTTGTGAGGAAATGTTTTCTTTTGTTCCTGAAGATACTAAAAAGCATTTAAAAAATGCAAGAAAAGAATTTCTGCTTGCTATAAGGGGAATTATTGATAAAAAAATTGAAAAGCTTGAAAAGGAAAAGAAAAAAGAGGTTAAAAAGGTTAAAGTAGAAAAAGCATAATTTTTAACCTTGGATTCAGGGGGCAAAAAACATGAGAATAATTCTTTTTACTGGAAAAGGAGGGGTTGGTAAAACAACTCTTTCAGCAGGCACAGGAGCATATCTTTCTGAACTTGGAAAAAAGGTTCTGGTGGTTTCCGTTGATCCTGCCCATTCTTTATCAGATGTGCTCGAAGAGGACATAGGACCTGAACCAAAAAAAATTTATAAAAATTTCTATGCTCAGGAAATTGATGTTTATTACTCCATAGAAAAATTCTGGGGAGTTTTAAAAGAATACTTAAAAAGTCTTTTAAGATGGCAGGGAATAGACGATATACTTGCAGAAGAGATGAGTGTTTTACCCGGTATGGAAGAAGTATCTTCTTTTTTATGGATAAATAAGCATGTTGAAGACGGAAAATACGATGTGATAGTGGTGGATTCTGCTCCAACAGGAGAAACCTTAAGATTTTTAAGTCTTCCTGATGCTGCAAGCTGGTGGGTCACCAAAATCCTTCCTCTTCAAAGAAAACTTATGAAGTTTATAAGACCTGCTGCTAAAATGGTAAGCAGTATGCCTCTCCCAGAAGAACAAACTTACGATGCTATAGAGGATCTTTTTCGCCAGGTTTACAATCTTTACTATCTTTTACAAAAGCCAGAAGTTTCTTCTGTAAGACTTGTTGTAAATCCAGAAAAGATGGTAATAAAGGAAACAGAAAAAGCTTATACTTATCTACACCTCTTCGGCTTCCCGGTGGATGCAGTGTTTTTAAATAAAGTCGCAGATAAAAATAGTCCATTTTTTGAAATCCAAAAAAAATACATAGAACGAATAAAACGAAGTTTTGAACCGACTCCTGTTTTTGTGGTGCCTCAGCTTTATGAAGAAATCCTCGGTTATGAAAAACTAAAAGACTTTGGAAAAAAACTTTATCAAACCTCTTCCCCTGATACAGTATTCTTTAAAGATAAACCTTTTGAAATAAAAGAAACAAATGGAAAATATTTACTTTCTCTTGTGCTAAAAGAAGTAAATCAGGATAAATTGGAAGTATATCAAAAAGAAGAAGATCTTATTATTAAAATTGGAAACCTGAAAAAGCACTTTTTTCTTCCAAGAGTTCTTTTAAATAAAGAAATAAAAAATGCAGTTATCAAAGGAAACAATCTGGAAATTCTTTTCGGCTAAAAGTAATTCAAAAAACTGCTCTTGAGTTTAGATAAAAAAGTAATATAATAACTGAAACGCAATAATACTAAAGGAGAAAAAACATGTGTGAAGAATGTGGTTGTGGACTTACTGGAGGAGAAAAAAGGGAGGTAAAAGTTTTTGAAGAAATACTGAAACACAATCAGATTCAGGCAGAACATAACAAAAAACATCTTGAAGAACATGGAATATTTTCTATTAATCTGATGAGTGCTCCTGGCTCAGGGAAAACAACACTTCTTGAAAAAACCATAGAACTTCTTCAGGATGAATTTAAAATAGGAATAATAGAAGGAGATCTTGAAACAGAAAGAGACGCAGAAAGAATACGTAAAAAAGGAGTTCCTGTTTATCAAATAACTACAGGTAGTGCGTGTCATCTTGATGCAAGTCTTGTGCACAAAGCTTTTCATCATTTACCTCTTGAAAAAATAGATTTACTATTCGTAGAAAACATAGGTAATCTTGTTTGTCCTGCAAATTATGATCTGGGAACTCATCTCAATGTAACCCTGCTTTCTGTGCCTGAGGGAGAAGACAAACCAGAAAAATATCCACTTATGTTCAAAGTTTCAGACCTTGTGTTAATAACCAAAATAGATCTTTTACCTTATTTTGATTTTGATCCTGAAAAAGTAAAAGCCATGCTAAAAAAAATAAAACCTGATGTAGAGGTTAAACTTCTTTCTGCCAGAACCGGAGAAGGAATGGAGGAATGGATATCTTTTCTTAAAGAAAATGTTACAAAATTTAAAGCAAGGGCTTAAATGCTTGAGGAAAGAATTCTTCTTTCTTTTGGTGGTGGAGGAGAAGAAACAAGAAATTTTATAAATAATCTAATTTTAAAATATTTTTCCAATTCTATTCTGGAAAAACTTGAAGACTCAGCAGTTATAAGTCTTAAAGGAAAAACAGCTTTTACAACAGATGCTTTTACTGTAAAACCCCTGTTTTTTAAAGGTGGAAACATCGGAAAGCTTGCTATTACAGGAACCATTAATGATCTTGCAGTAATGGGAGCCAAACCCCTATACATAGGGGTGAGTTTTGTTATAGAAGAAGGTTTTTTAATAGAAGATTTTGAAAAAATTTTAAAAAGTATGCAGGAAGAATGTAAAAAAAATCAAGTTCAGGTAGTTGCAGGAGATACAAAAGTTGTTCCAAGAGGAGAGGTGGATGGAATTTTTATAACCACATCAGGTATAGGAGAAATTATTTATTCTGGTATTTCCTGCACTTCTATTCAGAAAGGAGATATAATTTTAGTTTCAGGTTCAATTGGTGAACATGGAGCATGTGTTTTATCTGAAAGACAGGGAATAGGCATGGATGTAGAAATAAAAAGTGATTGTGAATCTTTATGGCCCCTTTTGGAATTACTTTTTAAGGAAAATCTGGAAATTCATGCATTAAGAGATCCCACAAGAGGTGGACTTTCTGCAGTGCTTTATGAATGGGCTTATTCCTCAGGGGTATCAATTCTTATTGAGGAAAGTAAAGTTCCTGTAAAACCACAGGTTAAAGCTTTTTGTGAAGCTCTGGGATTTGAACCTTATCATCTTCCCTGTGAAGGGAGATTTGTAATGGCATTACCTGAAAACCACGCAGAAAAAGCCCTTTTTCTTATCCGTTCCCATCCTTCTGGCAAATATGCAAGTATAATAGGTAAAGTTCTGGAAAAAACCTCTCATCCTAAGGTAATTTTAAAAACTCTTTATGAAACAGAAAGAATTATGGAGCCTTCTTCTGGAGAACTTCTTCCAAGGATTTGCTGATGCATGAGTTTTTTATAGTGCAAAATCTTCTTAAAACCGTTGAGGATTATGTTAGAGAATACAATGCTAAAAAAGTTTCCAAACTTGTGCTTTTAATAGGTAAATTTTCAGGTGTGGAACCGGATCTCCTTCAAAGTGCACTCGAATTTTTTAAAAAAGGCACAGTTCTGGAAAATGCTAAAATAATAATAGAAATAGAAGATTTTAAAGTAAAATGTCTTGACTGTGGAAAAGAATTTTCAAAAGGAAAATGGGATTTAAGCTGTCCTTATTGTGGATCCCTGAACACTCAGGTAGTTTCAGGAGAAGAATTAATTTTAAAATCGCTTGAACTTGAGGATTGAAATTTTTTTTCTGGAAAAACACCCCATTTTTTTAATTCTTCCAGAACCATATTTATAAGATTTTCCTGTTTCTCTTTTACTTCTGAAGATAATTCAAGAGAGACTTCAAGACTTGCAGGTTCTATACCAATTATTACAATTTCTTCAGGAAGCTTTTTTCTTAATTTAACCAGATTTAAAATGTCGGTGAGACTTAATTCATGTAAAGAAATTTTTTCTGCAATTGTTTCAGGAAGATTCTCCAGAGTAAAACGATAAATAGTTCCAGGAGGATTATTTCCAAGAACAGCATCTATTATAAGAAGTCTATCTGCTTCTTCTATAAAAGGAATAAGTGAAAATCCTCCTGATCCTCCATCAATCAATTTCACTCCTTCAGGGAATTTAAATCTTTTCTCCAGTTCCCAGACTATCTTTACTCCTATTCCCTCGTCAGAAAGTAAAATATTCCCCACTCCAAGAATAACAACTTTTTTCATATCTTTTTCCTTTTTATATTTTTGGCTTTTTCTTCTGTAAATTCTCCCATATTGTATATACGAATTTTATGACTTCTCGGAAATTCGAGTTTTAAAAGCTTTTTAAAAATTTTTTTGAGATCTTTTAAATCAGTAAAATATTCGTTTTGGTAAAATCCATTTTCCACTATTTTAAATTTTTCAGAAGCAATTTTAATAAGAAGAACATACCTGTTTCTTTTGTAAGTTCTTATATCAAGGTAGTGTCCCACAGGTAGTTTTTCAGCTTTCTTAAGAATAACCTTTAAAAAGACATCTTTATCAATCATTTTTAAAATTTTATCTCCTTTTTCTTGACTTTTCAATAAAACTTCTTTTAAAAATCCTGTTATGTTTTATACTTTATCTATGATTCCAATTTTCCAATCTTTTTCTTTCTGGATTTTGTTAAGTTTAAGTATTGTTATTATTCTGTTATTTCTTTATTTATTGAGTCCTCTTTTTTATGTAATTTGCTGGGCAGGGATTTTAGCTTTTTTTGTATCCCCGGTTTACAAATATATAAACAAACGTTTAAACGGAAAAAAAAGACTTTCCGCGATTATAGTTTTTGCAGGTGTTATATTTTTTATTATTTTACCTCTTGCATTAATTGCCCTGCATTTTTATTCACAGGTTTCTTCTCTTCTTGAAGCTATCCAGCCTGTTTCTCAAAAAAATATTGTGGATTTTTTACACAAATTTCAAAAACATCCTAAAATTTATGCCCTGATTTCTAAATTTTCCACTCAACTTCAGCCGTTTTTACCCGAAATTCAAAGAGAATTTACTCAATTTGTTTCCAATCTGGTTCAATTTGGCTTTGCTTTTTTAAAAACTTTTATTAAAAGAGCTTTTACATTTTCTCTTCAATTAGCCTTTACACTCATAACCTTTTATTACTTTCTTATAGATGGAGAAAAAATTTTAAACACAATAAAAGAACTAATCCCTGTTGAAGAAGAGGAAAAAGAAAAAATATTTACCAGAATTTCTTTTATTCTTCAGGGTGTGCTTTATGGAAACATTTTAACTGCACTTATACAGGGCTTTTTCGCACTTATTATTTATTTTCTTCTGGGCATCCCTCAAAATTTAATATGGGCTTTTTTAACTGTGGTTGCTTCCTTTATTCCTGTGGCAGGAACCGGATTGGTCTGGATTCCTCTTACTATTTATCTTTTAGTAATTGGAAAATATACCAAAGCGGTAATCTTATTTTTATTTTCTGTGCTTGTAATTTCTCAGGTGGATAATATAGTAAAACCTATTTTAATAGGAGAAAAAACCAAGATTCACAACTTGTTAATATTTTTTGCAGTGCTTGGAGGTCTTGCAAAGTTTGGTTTTCTTGGTCTTTTTCTGGGACCGGTTATTCTGGGCTTGTTTCTCTGCGTCCTCGAAATATATAAATTAAAATGGATAAACTCAGAAAATATTCTAAAAATTTATACTCTGAAAGATTATAATTCCCAAGATTTTAAAGATAAAAATGCCTGAACTTCCTGAAGTGGAAACTATTAAAAATCAGCTTCTTTCTTTTTTGCCTGATCAAAAATTATTAAAAATTGAAATAAAAGATCCTCGAATTTTCAGTAATCCTATTTTTGTAACTTCTTTGCAAAAGCAAAAATTAAAAAATCTAAAAAGAAAAGGAAAATGGTTATTTTTTCTTTTTGATAAAAATGTTCTCGGATTGCATCTTGGATTAACAGGTAAACTTCTGGTAAAATCTCTTCCATCACCGCATTTAATATCTGTGTTTCTATTTGAAAATGTATATCTTTATTTTTACGACATAAGGAAATTCGGAAAAATTATGATTTGGGACTACACTTCTTGGAAAAAATTTTTAACTTCTATGGGTAAAGATGCCATGGAAATAACTTTTCTGGAATTGAAAAAATTACTTAGCAACTCATCTCAAAAAATAAAAGCTTTTTTACTGGATCAAAAGAAAATAAGCGGAATAGGAAATATTTATGCAGATGAAATTCTTTTTACTGCTGAAATTAATCCTCATAGATTGGCTTTTAGCCTTAAATCTCAGGAAATAAAAAAGCTTTTCAAATCGATGAAGATAAAACTTAAAGAAGGAATAAATTTAAAAGGATGTTCTATCAGGGATTATCGAGATATATTTAATAAAAAAGGAAGGTTTCAAACCAGATTAAATGTTTATGGTAGAGGGGGTAAACCCTGTTTACGATGCGGGAATTTGCTTAAAGAAGATAAAATTTTGCAGAGGACAACTACTTATTGTGAATTTTGTCAGAAATAAAGGGCAGGAACCTCCTGCCCTGATTATTTAAGCTCAGGTAAATCTTCCTCCTCCACATCCACCAAGTCCAAAAATTCCAAAAGGTGCAATTTCTTTTACAACTTTTTCAGATCCACATCTGGGACATTTTATTTCTTCTTCATCCTCTTTTTTAAAAATAAACACTTCAAAAACTTCTCCACACTCTTCACATCTGAATACATAAATAGGCATACTTCCCTCCTCCTTTTGTTTTTGTTTGATTTTTAAAATTTAATCTACTTTTTTTATTTTTCAAGTAGTTTGATCAATTTTTAAACATTTTTAACGTTTTTCAGCACTTGAATTTTATCCGTTTAAAAAATAAAAATTAAAAATATTTAAAAATTTTTTAAGGGCATGATTGTAATCACTTGACTTAAATTTCGGATTATGTTATAAAAATATAAGAAGATATAAACACAGGAGGTGGGGATATGAAAATAGGAAGTATTTTAAAAAAAGGTTGGGTATTAGGAGCAATAGCAGGGGTGTGTATAGGAGTATGTGGATGTGGACCAAAGCCTCAGCCCAAACAAACAGTGAGTTTCCCCTGGATGGACTTTTGTAATAAATATAGAAACATGGAAGGAGGCATAGCTGCATGCAAGTGTAATCCTGCAGCAAGTTATGAAGAAGTTACCATAGCTCAGGATGAAGCTATTGCAGATGCAAGATCGGAACTTGCAAGACAGCTTGGTTTAAGAGTAAAAACCATGGTAAAAAGATACAAATCTCGCACTATTGCAAACGAAAAGAGAGCAATTGGAAGCACTTTTGAAGAGGTTGCAAAGCAGGTTGCCAATCAATATTTGAGAGGTAGCAGAGTTCTTGCTTCCAAAACTTTTCAGACCCCTAATGGTAAACTTATGGTCTGTGCAGCTGTAGGTCTTCAGCCTGAAAAAGTAAAAGAAATGATCAGCACCATTGCCAAACAGGCTGGTTTAACAAATCCAAGAGACGAAGACATTCTTTATCAGGAATTTAAAGCATATAAAGCCCAGCAGGAACTTGAAAGAGAAACCAGTAAAGAACAGTAATAGAAATTTTGATTAAAGGGGGCTTTTTGCCCCCTTTTGATTTTGATTTATGTTTCTTCTCTTATGTAGTTTAGTCTTTTTGTTTTTTTTGAACAATAGTATCAGCCTCTGTCAGACAGAAAATAATTTTCCTTGGTGGTTTTATGAACCTTCATCTTTGGATGCTCCTGGAAGTCTGGGATTTGCCAATCTTCATTTTAAAGGTAAAAACTTTTCCATTCTCCTTGCAAAGTGTCGTGCTTTAAAAGGACTTTGTGATTTCCAGAACTGGGACTGTAATCTTAATTGTTCTCCCTATCAGTCATTTAAAAATTTAAAAAACAGTATTAATAAAATTACCAAATTACACAATGTAAAATTTCAAACCTTTAGTTTTTTTTCTTCTTTTTATACTGATATTCCTATTTTTGTTGCTCACGCCTATGTAAAACAATTTAAACCAGGAGAATTTGCCAGAGAAGGAAAGATATGTTCCATAGAAAAATGTCAGCCACCTTACCTCTGTAATTCAGAAATAGAAGGATATGCAGGAGTGGTAAGTTATTCAAATGTTAGTTTTTCTTTTTTTGATCAATATAAACTTGCCTTAAAAAGAGCTCTGGAAATTTTCGGCTATCTCTATCAAACCGAAATAGATGTAAAGGATTTTAAAAAAGTTTTACATTCAGGATGGAGTTCATTTAAAATTCATTTAAAGGATTACAAAATTACTCCACTTGGAGCTTTAAAATCTTTAAGATTTACCACAAGGGCTTTATGTCTTAAAAATAATGCTTTATTTTTGTTTGTAATTTCACCGGATTTAAAAGTTCAAAAAGCAAATAAAAAAAAGCCCTGCTGGATAGAAAATAGATTTTGTCTCGGTAAAAACAGATATGTAGCAGTAGGAATTGCAGGACCTAACATAGGTGGATTTTATTTTCAGCTTAAAACAGCTATTGTAAGAGCTTTAATGGAACTTGCTAAATCTAAGGGAATAAAAATAAGTGAAGAAACTATCAGAAAAAAAATAAAAGATCATTTTACCAGGTTTACTTTAATTATTAGAAACACTAAAACTCACACTAAAGAAGTAATTTCAGCAAAACTTGTAGGAATTTATAAAAAAGGGGCAATTCTTTATGCAGGAGTTGAGGAGGTGAAGCCATGAGAAAAAAAGCAGTATTTTTGTGTTTATTAATTTTGGGTTTTCTTTTTGTATTAAGTAGTTGTTTTGCTGAAACTTCTGGTATAAAAAGAGTTAAACAGGAAGCAGAAAAGGAATTTAAAGAACTGGAAAGTCCGGTTCAAACTGCTGGAAGTTTTAAACAACCCTCTTCTGTTTCAGAAGAAAAAGTTATTCTTAAAGGGTGCGGTTACGGGAAAACTCCAAGAAACGCTAAAATTTCAGCATTAAAATCTCTTTCAGAACAGATAATATCTCAAATAAAGGTTCAGGAAAAACTTTCAAAGAAAAAAGAAGGAAGAAAAATAACAAGAAGATATTTTTCTTCTTCAGAAATAGTAAGTAAAAGTTTGCTTAAGGGAGTTAAATTTGTTAATTACGGAAAAGAACCCGCGGGTTACAAAGTTTGTGCTTATTTTACTGAAAAATCTTTTAAAGATACGGTTTCTTACTTAATGAATTGTTTAAAAGTTGATTTTAAGAAACTTAACCGTCAGCAGCTTAAAGACGCTTTAAAAAAGGCTAACTTCTTGCTAAATATTGCATTTCTTTCTCCAAAAGAGTCAAAGGAAATAAGTAACTTTGCCTTAAAAAAGATCGAAGAAATCAATACCTATCTTAATTATGGATGTCTAATAGTAAATGTGATACCAGAAACAGCCAAGATAATTATCAATCAAAAAGAATACTCTTCAGGGGAACCGATTTATCTTCCTCCTGAAACCACATATATGGTAAGAATAAAAGCACCGGGATATGAAGAGGTTATAAAAAATGTTTATCTTGGTAAAGGAGAAAAGAGAAGTCTCACTGTAGAGCTTGTTAAAAAGGTAAAGGCAAATTTTACTGTATATGTAAGTGCTAATAAACCCTTTTTAATAAACGAGGCAAAAGACATTCTTACTTCTGCTGGTTTTAAAGTTAGTTCTTTACCACTTGCTACCAATGCTTTTTACATAAAGCTGGTGGATAATAAGGTCAAGGTTGGAGAATATACAAAACACATTCTTACCATATATGTTACTGCTTATCGCGGAAAAGAAGAATTCAGGACACTTAGAGGAAGGATGAAAGGATTTTTTACTACTCCGAGCACAGAAGAGATAGTAATTAAGAAAAAAGCTTCCCGTTTACTTAAAGTGGTTTTAAAACGTTTACTTAACAAAATTGATTTAAATGAGTTTCAGGGGGACACCAAAATCGATTACAGAGAGATTTTTTAGTATTGGTTAACTACTTTTGAAATAGTAAGTAAGGATTTTAAATTATGCTTCCGGTTCTTCCGCTTGATACTTCAAGTTTTAAAGATATAAGAACAAAAGGTAAGGTTTATGTGGATAAAACCCCCTGGATTTACAGAATGCTTACTCAGGGAAAGTGCTACTTTCTCTCTTGCCCGAGGAGATTCGGAAAATCTTTAACAGTTAGCACTCTTTGGGAGCTTTTCAGTGGGAATAAAGAGCTTTTTAAAGGCTTGTGGATATACGATAAGTGGGATTTTAAACCCCATCCTGTGCTTGTGTTTGATTTTAATAAGATAGATAGAGAAA
>CAZWTB010000029.1:0-2511 GCA_964636875.1 uncultured Thermodesulfatator sp. | reverse complement strand
CCAAGACAAACTCCGAGAATAGGAATTTTTCCTGCAAACCTTCTTATAACTTCAACAGAAACTCCTGCTTCTCTTGGAGTGCAGGGTCCAGGAGAAATGATTATGTAATCTGGAGAAAGGCTTTCCACTTCCTCTGGTTTTATAGCGTCGTTTCTAAAAACCAGAACCTCTCCTCCCCACAGCTTTTCTATCATAATCCCCACGAGTTGAACGAGATTGTAGGTAAAAGAATCGTAGTTGTCTATTATCAAAACTCTTTTTTCTGTTTTTTTCATAGGAAGTAGCCCCTTCTAAAAAGTTCCAGAGCTTTTTCCATTCCCTTTGCTTTGTTTAAGGTTTCCTGATATTCTCTTTCTGGAACTGAATCCGCAACTATTCCTGCTCCAGCCTGAAGATATAATTTTTTTCCCTTCTGAAAAAGAGTCCTTATGGTTATGCAGAAGTCCATGTTTCCCGAAAAGCCAAAGTATCCAACTGCACCTGCATAAGGTCCTCTAACTGTTTTTTCAAGCTCTGTTATAATTTCCATTGCCCTTATCTTGGGAGCACCAGAGACTGTTCCAGCAGGAAACACTGCTGAAAAAGTCTCAAACATGTCTCTTCCTTTTGCAAGCCTTCCTCTTACTCCAGAAACAAGATGCATCACATGAGAATACCTCTCCACCACCATAAGCTCATAGACCTCAACACTTCCGTATTCACATATTCTTCCGATGTCGTTTCTTCCAAGATCAACAAGCATTATGTGTTCTGCAAGTTCTTTTTCGTCCTTTTTAAGGTCCTCTTCAAAAGCAAGGTCTTCCTCAGATGTTTTTCCTCTTGGTCTTGTTCCTGCAATGGGTCTTGTCTCAACTATCCCTTCCTCAAGCCTGACCAGAATCTCAGGAGAAGAACCAATTAAAACCTCGTCGTCAAGTTTCAAATAAAAAAGATAAGGAGAGGGATTAATTTTTCTAAGAGCGCGATAAAGTAAAATTCCTGTGTGAGGATCTTCAAAAATTTCATCCTCCAAGCTAAACCTCTGTGAAAGCACCACCTGAATAACATCTCCCTGAGCTATGTATTCCTTTGCTGACTTTACCATCTTGACAAACTCACTTTTTTCTATTTCAGGAGAAAAGAAAATATCTTTTTTAAGAGAAACCCGCACAGAAGGAAGCGTGCTTCTGAGTTTGCTGTAAAGGTCAAGAAGTTTTTCTCTTGCTTCCTGATAAAGCGTTCCCGCGTCTCCATCCACGAGAACGATTTTCACGACCTTTATGCTGTGAAAAAGTCTGTCGTAAATAATTAAAAATTCAGGAAACATAAAGTGGGTGTCGTAAAAACCGAGTGTGTCTTTTCCTCTGGGAACTCTTGGTTCAAAGAAGTTTATCATTTCGTATCCCGCAAATCCAACAGCCCCTCCCCAGAACCTCGGAAGCTCTTTTATCTGCGGAGCCTTGTATTCCTTAAAAAGATCCCTTAAAAAATCAAAGGGATTTTCGCAGGTGACTTCTTCGCATTTTTCTTTTTTTAAAATCTGCACTTTATTATTTTTACTTTTAAATATTAAAAAGGGCTTAAAGCCGAGGAAGCTGAAGCGTGCCCACTTTTCTGCACCCTCCACACTCTCAAAGAGAAAGGCATAGGACTCGCTGTCAAAAATCTTGTAAAGAAGAGATATAGGGGTTTCAAGATCCGCAGGCACCTCAAGATAAACAGGAATCACATTATACCCATCACAGAGCTTTAAAAATTCCTCCTCAGAAGGAAAAACCTCAGGCATCTTTCTCTCCAGAATTTACTTTTCTTTTTCAAGCAGGCTTTTTACTTCTTTAACACAGATTTCTATCTCAACTTCCTTCTGGCTACCTGCCTCCATATCCTTAACTATAATCTTTCCTTTTTTAAGTTCGTCTTCCCCGAGAATAAGAGCAAGTTTTACCCCTGCTCTGTTTGCGTCTCTCAACAGGGCTTTAAGGCTTTTTTCTTCGTAAAGAACCTCTGTTTTTATTTTATTTTCTCTGAGCTCTTTTGCAATCTGAAGCCCTTTTTTAAACTGCTCTTTTCCAAGGAGAACAAGAAAAACCTCGGGTTTTAAAGACTTAGAGAGTTTTTCTGGGAGGGCTTTTTCTTCCCCGTTTTCCTTAGAGAAAACCGTTAATGCCCAGCGTTCAACTCCTATTGCAAAACCAATTGCAGGAAGCTCAGGTCCTCCGAGTTCAGAGAGAAGTTTATCGTATCTTCCACCAGCACAAACCGTATCCTGAGCACCGAGCCCCTCAGCCTTTATCTCAAAAATCGTCCTCACATAGTAGTCAAGTCCCCTTACGAGATAGGAATTGTGCACAAAATCAATTCCCACAGTTTTAAGAAGCTCCTTTACTTCCTCAAAGTGCGCCCTGCACTCATCACACCAGAAGTCAGAAATTCCCTTTATCTCCTTTAAAACTTCTTTACACTTTTCGTTCTTACAGTCAAGAATTCTTAAAGGATTTCTTCTGAGCCTGTCTCTACAGGTTTCACAGAGCC
>CAZWTB010000028.1:0-2590 GCA_964636875.1 uncultured Thermodesulfatator sp. | reverse complement strand
GATAAACAGAACAGGTGAGAACTCTTTTCAAATCTTTGAGAATGCTTTCTGCCATCTCTATGGTTGCAAGTCCGGGTGTAATAAAAGCACTTCCTTTTTTAAGATAAGAAACTATTTCCCCTCCTCCGAATTTTGTTCTTTTAACGATTTCTTCTATTTTTTCCTGAGGAAGGAGCTGAGATATAGGGATACCTGAAACATTTGCAAGGCGTGTAAGTGGTAGCATAAGATCTCCGTGAATCCCCATGACAAGAGCCTGAACATCCTGAGGAGCAATGCCAAGAGCTTCAGCTATAAAATAACGATACCTTGCAGAATCAAGAACTCCTGCCATTCCCATTATTCTATTTTTGGGGAATCCCGTTACTTTATAAGCTACATAAACCATGGCATCAAGAGGATTTGAAACCACTATTACTATACTTTCCGGAGCATATTTTTTTATATTTTCTGCACAGGATTTAACAATTTCAGCATTTATATTAAGAAGGTCTTCTCTTGACATACCTGGTTCTCTTGGTTTTCCAGCAGTTATTATAACAAGATCAGAGTTTGAAAGAGCAGAAAAGTCCTCGGTTCCATAAATTTTACCTGAGTAGTTAAATAAAGGTGAACTTTGAGCAAGGTCAAGAGCTTTACCTTTGGCAAGATCAGGTATTATGTCAATGAGAACGATCTCTTTTGCAAGATTTTTTACCATAGCCCATTTAGCACAGCTTGTTCCAACAGCTCCAGCTCCTATAATACCAAGTTTCATCTCTACCTCCTTTTTATTACTTAAAAATTATAGCCTCGAGAACCATGTCTGCAATGTCATCGGTTAAAAGTCTAACTGCTTCCTCTTTACCAGGATCCACTATAATAGAAGAAGTAGAAGGAACTCTATAAGTTTCAAATCTCTGTATTTTCTTTTTAAATATTATTTTCCCTGTCTTTTTTTCTATTAATTCAAATTCTCCCCAAAAGCTTACTTTTCTTTCTTTGGTTTCTGTAATAGTAGCATATACAGAAGGCGAAATGCACACTTTGATAACTTTTCCTTTTAAAATAAGATCTGCTTCTTTTTTATTATAAACAGGAACCAACAAATTTCCTTCTGCCAATTTAAGTCTTAATTTTTCTGCAATTAAATATCCCAATCCTGTTTCTGAGGAAAAATTTTTCCATGGTGGAATATAAACGGTTTTCCATTCTGCTTTAAAATAAGAAGGTCTTTTACTTAAAGAATAACCACATCCAAGAAACAAACTACTTAACAACAAAATTAATAAGCTTTTTCGGAACAAATATGACATTTTTTATTTCTTTCCCTTCAATGTGTTTTTTTACCCTGGGTCTATCTTTTACAAGTGCTATTGCCTCTTCTTTGTTTATATTAACAGGTGCCTCCACCTGATCTCTTAATTTTCCATTTACCTGAACAAGAAGAGTAAAGGTGTCTTCTTTAATAAGTTCTTCGTCCCAAGAAGGAAAAGTTTCCAGAGAAATAAAATTTCCGTTTCCAAGTTCGTGCCAGAGTTCTTCAGCTATGTGAGGACATATAAGAGAAATAATTATAAGTAGTTTTTCAAAAGCCTCTTTAATAACTTCTTTTGTTTCTCTGTCCTTGAGTTCTATATCTTTTAAAGCATCCTGAAGAAAATTCAAAAATTCCATAATTTTTGCAATAGCTGTATTAAAATGAAACCTTTCTTCCAGATCCTGACTAACTTTTTTAATTGTTTTGTGGAGTTCTTTTCTTATTTTTAAAAGATGAGGAGGCAATTTTTTTAATCTTTCCTCAGAGTAAACAACCCCTCTTAAATCTTCGGTATAACTCATAATTAATCTATAAAGTCTTTTTAAAAATCTATGAGCGCCTTCTATTCCGTGATCACTCCAGGCAAGATCCCTTTCTGGAGGAGAGGCAAAAGCAATAAAAAGTCTCACAGTATCTGCTCCGTATTTTTCTATCATTGCATCAGGATCCACTATATTACACTTGCTTTTTGACATCTTTTCTGGCTTACCCACTTCTACTTTTTCTCCACATCCCTCTTTTAAACACTTTCCATCAGCAGAAACTTCTTCTGGATAAAGCCAGCCGTGTTTGGGACACTTATATGTCTCTTTTATAACCATACCCTGAGTGAGAAGATTCGTAAAAGGTTCGTCTATTTTCAAATATCCAAGATCTCTGAGAACTTTAGTAAAAAACCTTGCATAAAGAAGGTGAAGTATTGCATGTTCTATTCCTCCTATGTATTGATCAACAGGAAGCCAGTATTCTACATCCTTTTTTGTAAATGGAACTTCTGGATCAGGGGTTACGAATTTAGCAAAATACCATGAAGATTCCATAAAAGTATCAAATGTATCGGTTTCTCTTCTTGCAGGACGCCCGCACTTTGGACATTCTGTTTTTACAAAACTCTCAAGATTGGGAAGTGGTGATCTTCCAGAAGAATCGATCTGGGCAGTTAAAGGAAGTTCAACAGGTAAGTTTTCTATTTTTTCAGGAACAATACCACAATTTTCACAGTAAATAACAGGTATCGGACACCCCCAATATCTCTGTCTGGAAATTCCCCAGTCTCTGAGTCTGTAAGTA
>CAZWTB010000027.1:0-12196 GCA_964636875.1 uncultured Thermodesulfatator sp. | reverse complement strand
TTCTGCTGAACATACATGGAAACTCCCATAAGTATGGTTAAAAGAGGAATTCCTCCAAGTAAAGGGATGTAAAAGTGGTCTATATAAAGTCTTTCAGGAGCAGAAAGATCATTTATCCAGAGCGTAAAAGCTGCATGTCTGAGCTCTATCGCCATAAGGAGCATCTTATAAAAAGCAAAAAACACCGGTATCTGAATTAAAATGGGTAAACACCCGGAAAAAGGATTTATTTTGTGAACCCTGTAAATATTCATAAGCTCCTGATTTAACTTTTGAGGATCGTTTTTATATTTTTCTCTTATCCTCTGAATTATAGGCTGTATTTCCTGCATCTTTTTCATGCTTTTATAACTCATGTGATTTAAAGGAAAGAATAGAATTCTTAAAAGAATGGTTATGATTATTATGTCCCATCCAAAGTTGTGGGTAAATCTGTGAAAAAACTTCATTACATAAAGAAGAGGCTTTGCAATAAAATCAAAAATTCCAAAATAAAGAGCTTTTGCAAGAAGAGGATACTCCTTTGCCATTTCCTCGGTTTTCTTTGGACCTATATAGACCTTAAAAGAAAAAATTTTGCTTTTACCAGGAGTAAGTTTAAATTCAGGAGTCCAGAGGATAAACTCATCAACATCAGGAGAAAGTTTTCTAAAGGTCGCTCTAAAATTTGGATTTTCTTTAAACTGAGGAATAACCGCTACCATAAAGTAGGCATCTTCATAACCAAGATACTTTAAAGGACCAACATATTCAGTAAGGGTATCCTTTAACTTAACCTCGTTTAGATGATCGGTATAGTAAAAGGGACCTTTAAAAACATACCTTGTTGCCTTTGCAAAAGGAGAAAAAACTCCTCTTATTAAAAGCTTATTTTTCAGCTCCTTTTTCCCATTATTCAGAATTTCAATTTTCATATCTATGTAATAAGAATCTTTTTTGAATTTAAGGTATTTTTTAATGGTTAAGTTATTGGTTTTTGCTAAAAAAACAAGAGTTTGAGAAGTGGAATTTTGAAGATAAAACTTTAATTTTTTAGGTCCCTGATAATTGATAACAGCTATTTCTGGCATTGTTTCAAGATAAACTTCAAGAGGGAGTCCTTCTTCAGGTGCAGAAACCATTTCTATGGGTTCTGTCTTTTTTATATCCTGAAAGTATTCTCTGAGTTTAAAATCCTTAAATCTAACTCCACTTGAAATCAGGGTTGCGTTGTATTTAGGAGTTTCAACAAAGTAATTTCTTATTCCAGGAGACTTTTTGTAAACAGGAACTACCCTTTTTTCTTTTTTGGCAGGAACTTCAGCTTTTTTAACTACTGGATTTTTGTAATAACCTTTTGGCATAAAATACTTGGTGTAAAGGAGGTTGAAAATTATTAAAAGACCAACTGAAAGTATTGCAGCAAGGAGTGCTCTTTTTTCCATCAAGACAGTTCCTCCTTTAAGGAATTTCTTTTTTCTTCTGGAACAGGATCAAAGCCACCTTTTGAAAAAGGATGACACCTTAAAAACCTTTTTAACCCGAGAAAAAGCCCTTTTTTTACGCCAAATTTTTCTATAGCTTCCTTGGTGTATTCACTACAGGTTGGATAAAATCTGCAACGAATACCGAAAATATCAAAAATCGGAGAAAGTATTATCTGATATAGAGTGATTCCTTTAAGAATTAATCTTTTTATCATCGGAAAATCTCTCTTTTCCAGGGGAAAGAAGTTTCTCCCTGCTTTTTTCTAAAAGCTCCTTATAACTCAAGTTTACAAGGTTTGGATGGGGAATAATAATTATATCACTACTTTCAGGGAACCAATCTTTATTTCTTCTAAAAAGTTCTCTAATCCAGCGTTTAACCATGTTTCTTTTTACTGCCTTCTTTATCTTTCTCGATACTACAATCCCCAGCCTTCTAAATCCAAGATTATTTTTTGCATAAATTATTAAAAGTAAGGAGTTTATCCAGATTTTTTTCCCTTCTTTAAATACCCTTTCAAAATCTTTATTTTTCTTCAGTCTCTCCTTTTTTGAGAGTCCCTCTTTTTTCATTTAAATTAAACTGTAAGACGCCAGCGTCCTTTGCGTCTTCTATTTCTAAGAATTCTTCTTCCAGAACGAGTCTTCATCCTTGCCCTGAATCCATGTCTCCTCTTCATCTTAATGATGCTCGGCTGATAAGTCCTTTTCATGGATTCCTCCACCTCCTGAATTTAAAATTTTCTTAATATTAACACCTTTTAAAAATTTTTCTATACTTTAAAATAGAAGATAAAAATTTTTCTCGGAGTTTGTTATGAAAAATGTAAATTCGGTTTTAAACAAAATTCTTATTGAAAAATTTTACGAAGTTTTGAAAAGAAAGGAAAAAGGATTATACTATAAGCCTTTCTGGAATAGAACCCCTGTTGATTTTAAAGAATACCTTTTTAAAAAAGGTTTCGTTGTAATAGCTGAGATTAAAAAAGCAAGCCCTTCTAAGGGAATGCTTAGAGAAAACCTGAATCCTGTTGAGCTTGCTCTTTCTTATAAAAGAGCTGGTGCAGGAGCAATTTCTGTAATCACAGAAGAAGTATATTTCAAAGGTTCTCTTGAATATCTCTCTGCTGTCAGAGAAGCTGTAGATCTCCCTCTTTTAAGAAAGGACTTTATTATAGATCCTGTTCAGCTTGAAGAAGCTAAAGCATTTGGTGCAGACATCGTGCTTCTTATAGCAGGAATTCTGAAAAAAGAAGAATTTAAAGAACTTTTTTCCTGTGCCAGAAAACTTGGGCTTTCAGTATTATCCGAGATTCACTCCGAAGAAGAACTGGAGGAGGTTCTTTCCTGTGGAGCGAATATAATAGGAATAAACAACAGAAACCTCTCAACTCTTAAAGTTGACACAGAAAACAGTCTTAAACTTTTTAACAAAATTCCGAAAACTATTCCAGTTATTGCAGAAAGCGGGTATAATAAACCTGAAGAACTTGCGGAACTTAAAAAAAGAGGGTTTAAAGGAGTATTAATAGGAACTTCTCTTGTAACAGCAGAAAATCCTGAAGAAAAGTTAAAAGAGCTTGTTAAGGAGGTAGTATAAAAATGGAGCTTGAATTGAATTTTGAAAAAGCAGGGGGTCTTGTCCCTGTTATTATTCAGGACTTTGAAACAGGAAAGGTTTTGATGCTCGGTTTTATGAACAGAGAAGCTCTTAAAAAAACCCTTGAAACAGGGCTGGTTCACTTTTACAGCAGAACAAGAAAAAAACTCTGGCTTAAAGGAGAAACTTCAGGACATCATCTTGTTTTAAAAGAGGTTTATGTGGATTGTGATAAGGACACACTTCTTTTAAAAGTTGAACCAAAAGGACCTGTTTGTCATGAAGGATATCAGAGCTGTTTTTATAGAAAACTTGAAAACAGAGAACTTAAAGTAGTTGAAGAAAAAATTTTTAATCCGGAGGAGGTCTATGGGAAAAAAGCTTAAGTTCGGAATTCCAAAAGGTAGTCTTGAGAAATCAACCATAGAGCTTTTTGAAAAAGCAGGCTGGACTATAGAGGTGCATCACAGAAGTTACTTCCCGGAAGTTGATGATCCAGAGCTTGAGATGGTTATCTGCCGTCCTCAGGAAATGAGCAGATACATAGAAGCTGGAATACTTGATGCAGGAATAACTGGAAAAGACTGGATTCTTGAAAACGATTCCAGAGTGGTTGTGGTTGAGGATCTGATTTATTCCAAGGTAAGTAAAAGACCAGCAAGATGGGTTGTTGCAGTAAAAGGAGATTCTGGAATAGAAAAGCTTGAAGACTTAAAAAACAAAAAAATAAGCACAGAGCTTGTTAACTTTACCAAGAGATTTTTTGCAGAAAGGGGAATCCCTGTTGAAGTTAGTTATTCCTGGGGAGCAACCGAAGCAAAGGTGGTTCAGGGACTTGCAGATGCAATAGTTGAGGTTACTGAAACAGGAACAACTATAAAGGCTCACGGTCTAAAAATAATCTACGAACTCATGGTAACCTATCCCCAGCTTATAGCAAACGAAAGTGCCTGGCAGGATGAGTGGAAGAGAAAAAAGATTCAGCAGATAGCCGTGCTTTTAAAAGGAGCACTTAATGCTCACAAAAAAGTAGGATTAAAGATGAATGTTCCTGAAAAGAGCCTTGAAAAGGTGGTAAAGCTTTTGCCAAGTATTACTGCTCCTACTATATCAAAGCTCTATCAGAAAGACTGGTATGCCCTTGAGGTGGTTATTTCTGAAAAAGAAGTAAGAGACCTTGTCCCCAGACTTCTTGAGCTCGGAGTTCAGGGAATTATAGAATATAGTTTGAATAAAGTTATCTAACGATGGAAAGTAAAAAAAGTATAAAAAGCAGACTGCAGAAACTTGAAGGACTTCCTCCTGTGCCCAAAGTAGTAAAAAAGTTAAATGAACTTATTCAAAGAGAAGATGTTCCTCTTCAAAAAATAGCGGAATTTATAGAAAAAGATCAGGCTCTTACTTTAAAACTCTTACGTCTTGCAAATTCCCCTCTTTATGGCTTTTACAAAAAGATTACCACGGTAAAGGACGCTATATTTCTTCTTGGCATAGAAACAGTCAGGCTTCTTGTGATTACTTCTTTTATGATGAGTCTCTGTCAGGAAGTGGATAATTTACTCTGGGAGCACTGTGTAGGTGTTTTTATCTGCGTAAAATCACTTGCTGAACAGGTAGCAATAAAAGAACCATTTGTGCATGCCCTTGCAACAGCAGGACTTCTCCACGACATAGGACTCGGTATTATTATGCTTCACTTTAAAGATTGTTATCAAAAGATAAAAAGCCTGATTAAAAAAGGAATTAATCCCTGTGAAGCAGAAAGGGAAGTTCTGGGGATGAGCCATACAGAACTGGGGGCTTTACTTCTTAAAGACTGGGGGTTTCCTGAGATTCTGGTGGAGGTTATTAAAGGACATCACTCACCTGAAAAGGTAAAAAAGTTTAAAAAAGAGGCTTTTCTTCTTCATCTTGCAGATTTTCTCGTGCATGCAAGAGGTTATCCAGAACCTCTTTTTTCAGGACTCCCTCCTTTTGAAAAAAAGGCTCTGGAATACTTTAAAAAACTTGATTTAAAAAAGATTCTTGCAGAATTTGAAAAAAGATTTGACGAATTCAGGTTTTTTCTGTTAGAATTAGAAGAAAAGCCTTCTTTAACTTTATCTTAGGAGGATACCATGCAGAGACTACCTCTTTCTTATATTAAACCCGGAATGAAAACCTTTGAAGAGGTTGTAGATCAGAATGGAAGAGTTCTTTGTGGAAAAGGAATAGAGCTTACAGAAGAACACATAAAAAAATTTCAGGAATTTGGAGTTAACTTCGTTACAGTGGAAGGGCATCCTGTAAAACTTCCCTGGGAAAAGACACTGGAGGAAGAGCTTCAGGAGCTTGAAAAAAGGTTTGAGGGAATTCAGGATGAAACTCTTCTTGAAATTAAAAAAGTCATGGAAGAATTTTTAAAAGAAAAATATAAAAACGAATAACAGGAGAATAGAAAAATGGATATTTCTGAAAAAAGAAGAGAAGTAAAAAAGAAGCTCAGAAAGCTTGAAGGTTTACCTACTTTACCTCCTATTGTGCAAAAACTTAATGAAATGATAGAGGATGAAAGGGTTTCTCTTCATGAAATAGCAGAGGTTATAGAAAAGGATCAGGTTATAACCACTAAACTTCTTCGTCTTGCAAACTCGGCTTTTTACGGTTTTCCAAAAAAAGTAAGCACAGTTCAAAATGCTTTAATGCTTCTCGGAGTTAATGTGGTAAAAATATTGATAATGACTTCTTCTATATTTGAGATTATACACAAGGAAGATGTGGGTTTGTGGGAGCATTCCATAGGGGTTGCAGCATGCTGTAAAATCCTTTCTGAAAGAGCAGAACTTAAAGAACCTCAGGAGGTTGCAACAGCGGGACTTCTCCACGATCTTGGCAGAGTGGTGGAAATGGTAAGTTTTAAAGAAGATTATGAGAAAATAATTCTCCTTTCCCAAAAAGGAATTGATCCTATTCAGGCAGAGAAATCAATTCTTGGACTTGATCACTCAGAAATAGGTTCTTTTTTAATGAGACTCTGGAATCTCCCTGACAGACTTATAGAGTCAGTTTCAGCTCATCACGATGTTGAAAAAGCTAAAAAATTTAGAAAAGAAGCAGCTATTATACATCTTTCAGATGTAATAATTCATGCAAGAGGTTATGGAGAAACATTAAGAAAAAAAGTTCCTCCTCTTAATCCAAAAGTTTTAAAAATCCTAAAACTTTCTACAGAAGATATTAAAAATATTTTGCTCGTTCTTGAACCCCGTCTTTATGAATTAAAGTTCTTTACAGAGGAATTAAGAAGAGAAATGGAACAGGAAACATGATAACCCTTTCCCCGAGTGAAAGGATTATTTACGGTTTTTTCAAAAAAAATACCACCTTTAAAATACTTAAAAACGAACTTAAAAAATATTATAAATTTAAAGCATTTTACAACTTTACCAAGTTTATGGAGGCTCTGCTTTTTCATCCTCCTCAGCTCATTCTGTATTACTACTCCAAGTATCCTGAAGGAATCGAATACTTTCTTAAAGACATAAAAAAAAGATTTAATCTTGTGAGACTCCCCATCTGTTTAATAGTGGATGAAATAAACTTTAAGCTATTACTTAAAGAATCTGACTTTGTTGACGATTTCATAGTTCTTTCAGAAACCATAGAAGAAGTGATATTAAGAATAGAATATGCTTTTAAGAGGATAGAAAGAATTTCTGACAACAATCCACTAACAGGTCTTCCTGGTAATACTTCAATTTATCAGGCATTAAAGTCCGTTATTAATTCTTCCAAGCCTTATGCAGTTGCCTATGTAGATCTTGACAATTTTAAAGCCTATAATGATTATTACGGTTTTGCAAAGGGAGACGAAATTTTAAGAAATGTGAGCAGAATTCTCACGAATACTATAATGGAATATTCAAAGGATGATTACTTTATTGGACATATAGGAGGGGATGATTTTGTTTTTATTGTGCCTCTTGATAGAATAGAAAAGATCTGCAGGGAGATTATAAAGAGGTTTGAAATTCTGGTTCCGGGTTTTGTAGATCCAGAAGATCTTGAAAAAGGATACTTTGTGTGCAGAGATAGACAGGGAAATCTTAAAAAGTTTCCACTTCCTTCAATTTCCATAGCGGTGATTCCTGTTTATAAAGGAAAGTTCAAACATGTAGGAGAGATTGCAGAAAGAGCAGCAGAAGTAAAAAAGGTGGTAAAAAAACTTTCAGGAAGCAACTATTTCATTGACCGCAGAAAGTAAATTAATACCTGCTATACGCCTTTCGCATTGTTAAAAATTTATCTTTTTCCAGACATATATTTTTTTTCTCCTGAAGAAGTTCCCCAAGGAAATCAACAAGATTTAAAAGACTTTTTAATTCTTCTCTTTTTATACAAGCTTCATAATTTTTCCAGTTTTTATTAATTTCCTGATAAAGATCATACGCTTTATCAAGATTGTTTGACTTTAAAGCCAGTTCTATTTCAAGAAGCACTTCTTTAAGTTTTTTTGGCATTCTTTACATCTTTTTTAATGTCTTCCCACGCTTTTTTAAGATTGGTTAAAATATTAATAGTTTTTTCCAGAATTTCCACATTATTTTCTATATTTGCCCTTACAAGTTCCTTTATAAGCACATCATAAATTTCATTCAGATTTCTGGCTATTTCTCCTCCTTTTTCAAAATTAAGACATCCCTGAAGATAAGCTATTATTTCTGTTGCTCTTCCAAGATTCTCTGCTTTCTTTTTTACATTTTCGTCTTTATCCACACCCTCTTCTATGGATGTTTTTGCTATTTTAAGACAGCTTATAGCTTTATTGTAAAGCATTATTATAAGATCGAGAGGGTGAGCGCTATTTACTTGCTGTTCCAGATAATTATTGGTTATTCTATACATATTCTTACAACCTCCTTTTTTCATAATTTATCGGCACTTCTGGATTAAAACTTAAATCTTAATTATCCTGTTTGAGAGGTCGTTTTAGAAAGAGGCACAGCAAGACTTTGAAGTCTGGCTTTTAATTGCTCGTTATGATACATCATCATTTCTATTTTAGAAAATTCAAGACGAAGCCTTTCTTCTTCTTTTTTTAGAGTAATTTGAAGATTTTGAATTTCTTCATCTATTTTTTCCACCTGTTTATCCTGGGCTTCTTTGTAAGCATTTAAAGATTCAGTTAAAACATCCAGCATATCATAAAAGTTCTGCTTAACCTGAGAAATAGCATTTTTCAATTCATCAAGATTATCACTTGCAAGTTCATCAAAAGCATCTTCATTTAAAGAATATTTTCCATCTTCAGAAAGATTAACAAGTCCAATGTTAATTAAAGGAGAAAGAGCATAAAAAATTTTGGACTTAATTTCTGTTATTGCAGCATTTCCCTGGAAAATATCACCTTTACCAGTCATTGAATTAACAAGATCTATAATAGCATTTACTTTATCAAAAAGATCTTTAAGAGAATCCTTGGCTTTTGAATAATCATTTTCTACACTTACTTGAGACTCTCCGACTTCGTTTACAGTAACTGTCAAACCAGTTACCAGATTATTAAAAGTATTGGTAGGACTTGTTACATAAGAAGTGCTATCTCCAATTTGAATTTCTGCGTTTTGAGCATTTTGAAGGGTTTCAAGTCCGGTTAAAGGAAAGGTTCCACTAACTTCTATTACAGCAGAGGTAGCTGAAGTTTCTTTTGTAGAATTTGCTACATCTTTTTCTGTAAGCATAAGTTTGTAATAAGTTCCATCATAATAAATACTGGCATTTACTTTATCCTGAGCATTATTTATTGCGTCAACCAGATCCTGAAGCGTTCCTCCTGCAAAATCTATGGTATATGTTTCATACTCGGTATCAGAAGTCCAGTAGGTCAAAGTAAAAGTGCCTGCACTGATGGGATCATTAAGATCCGTAACACCTGTAGTTGAAACTCTAACCTCTGGCTGGGCAAGTTGACCTACATTTATATCCAGAGTTACATTTGGGGTATCTTCAGTTGCAGTAGCACTTAAAACCTCGCTATTACTTACATTTACTTTTTTCCCGGTAAAAAGACTATCAACATCCCAGTCCTCAACAAAACTTTTAGCATCATTTAAAGAACCAAGAAGATTACTTAAAGATGCTGCTTTTGCCTGAAATGTTGCCTTTTCATTATTAAGCATCTGGATTTTCTTTTCTTTAACCTGCATAAGGGTCTGCACAATGGAATCCACATCTAAAAGACCTGTTAAATTACTAAAATAAATTTCTCCTGCCATGGTTCTTTACACCTCCTTTCTTAAAAAAATACCTTTTAAATTTACTGTTTGAAAGAATTCTCCTTCTTTTTCAAACTTCCCGTGCTTCCAGAATAATTTTTCAAGCTTTTCCAGACTCTTCCACAATTTTAAAATTTCTTCAAGTGGAATCTGCCTTATCACCTGTTTTGTCTCTTTATCTATTATTTTAAAAACAGGAATTTTTAAATCCCTATCAATCTCAACTTTCAAAACCTTATTCAAAGGATTTAGACGTCTGTTTATTTCTTCAACAAGTTTATTAACTTCTTTCTTTAAAATTTCTTTATTTTCTTCACGGGATCCCGTAACTTTTGAATTTTTTTCTAAACCAGTTTTCAAAATTTCTGAAATACTTCGTGTATTTTGTTCATTAATACGGTTTTCAGAACCAGTATCCCTATGCCCTTTACTCTCCAAATTACTAATATCTTCTTTTATAAATTTAATACTTAAGTTTTCAACCTTTAATACCTTCATTTTTTACCTTCAAACACACCCACTTTTTCCTATTTAATATTATCGGAAAAAATTTAAAAAACTAAAGCCCTATTTTAAAAATTTTTTTAATTTTTATGGAAGACATATTTCTGAATTTTCTAAACCATTTACAAACTTTAAAAGAGGATTATACTTGTAGCAAATGAAAAGAGAATATCTTTCTGGAAACGAAGCAATCGGTTATTCTCTTGTTATATCAGGTGTAAGATTCGTCGCTGGTTATCCAGGAACCCCTTCAAGTGAAATTATTCCTACGGTTCAAAAATTGATTAAAAATAACAAATTGAAGGGATATTTTGCAGACTGGTTTATTAATGAAAAAGTAGCATTTGAAACTGCTTATGCTGTTTCTCTCTCAGGTATAAAAAGTGCTGTTACCATGAAACAGGTTGGATTAAATATAGCTATGGATCCCTTTTTGAATTCTGCTTATGTAGGAACTGATGGGGGAATGCTGGTTATTGTAGCAGACGATCCAGGTCCTCACTCTTCCCAGACAGAACAGGATACACGATTTTTTGCAATGGCTGGAAAAGTTCCTGTGCTTGATCCATCAAGTGTAAAAGAAGCCTATGAGTTTGTTAAAAGAGGTTTAACTCTTAGTAAAAAATACAAAATTCCTGTAATACTTAGAAGCACCACCAGAGTTTCTCATGGAAGAGAAGATATAAAAGTTGAAGAAATTCCTGAGTTTGAACCTCTTTCTCCTGTCTTTAAAGAAACCTTAAAAAACTGGGAAAAAGAACTTTTTAGACTTTCCGCAACTCCTAAACAGAGACTTCAATTACACAAAATTTTAAATGAAAAGATAAATCAAATTGCAGAAGAAAATGATCTCAAATTCTTTTTTAATGGTGACATACTCATTATTTCAAGTGGAATAGTATTTTCTTACCTCTGGGAGCTTATTGAAGAACACTCTCTTCAAGATAAAGTAACCCTTGCTAAAGCAGATATGCCTTATCCCTTAAAAAAGATTAAATTTTCTAATTTTAAAAGAATTATAGCTATGGAAGAGACATATCCTGTTATAGAACTTCAACTTGATACAGAAGGTAG
Organism: uncultured Thermodesulfatator sp.; assembly: GCA_964636875.1. Classification (GTDB taxonomy): domain Bacteria; phylum Desulfobacterota; class Thermodesulfobacteria; order Thermodesulfobacteriales; family Thermodesulfobacteriaceae; genus Thermodesulfobacterium. The sequence goes on along the minus strand of CAZWTB010000027.1, from coordinate 1,298 downwards.
AAGAAACGGAATAGTTCCCTGGGAAGGAGAACTCACTCCAGAAGTTTGTGAAAAAATTTTTTGTAAACTGGGATTAATTTCAGAGAAAAAACTCGTTGAAGTTCCACCTGTAAAAAGACCTTCTCTTTGTCCTGGATGCCCTCACAGAATAGGGCTTTTTGCAGTGAAAAAAGTTTTTGGAAAAAAGACTATCTATCCAGGAGACATAGGCTGTTATACACTTGCTCTTAATTTTGGGGTTACTGATACAGTTTTGTGCATGGGAGCAAGTGTTTCTTTTGGTATGGGTTTTAAAATGATATTTGAACTTGCTGAAAAAGAAAGAAGCGTTGTTTCTATAATAGGAGATTCTACATTTTTTCACTCTGGAATTCCTCCTTTAATTGACGCAGTGCATTACAAAGTTCCTTTCCTTCTGGTAATACTTGATAATCAAACAGTAGCAATGACAGGAAATCAGAAAACTCCTGCAAGTTCTGTTTCTTCTCTTGGAGAAAAGACCCAGCCTGTTGATATAGAAAAAATTGTAGAAGGTATAGGAGTAAACTTTATTCAGCTCGTTGATCCATACGATTTTGAATCCGCTATACAAATCCTAAAAAAGGCAAAAGCATTTTTAGAAAAAAAAGAAGGACCAGCAGTTATAATTTTTAGACATTTGTGTATAAACACAAAGGAGGGATTTCAGAAAAATCCTAAATACGAAGTAAAAATAGATAAAGAAAAATGCGATGGATGCAGATATTGTATAAAGGAATTTGAGTGTCCTGCGCTGATATTTGACGAAAGTGAGAAAAAAGTAAAAATAGACGAAGAACTCTGTATAAAATGTGGATGTTGTGGCTATGTGTGCCCAAAAGGTGCTATAACAAAGGGATAGAAAATGAAGCTCGTTATTCTTGGAAAAGGCGGACAGGGAGTTTTGTTTTTTTCAAGAATCATTGCAAAAGCCATGATAAATAAAGGACTCTCTGTAAAAGCAACAGAAATTAAAGGTATGGCAAAAAGGGGAGGGCTGGTAGAAGTTCAGATGAAAATAGGAGAAGGTAAAAGTCCGCTTATAAAAAGAGGTGGAGCAGATTTGGTGGTGCTTTTAAGTAATGAATTTTTTGATTATGCAAGAAGTTTTAGTAACGAGATTTTTACTTTCGAAGAAAGAGATATAAAAAAAGCTTTTTCTTTGGTAAAAGGGCGTTATATAAACACTTTTTTACTTGGAGTGTTTGTAAAAAAAAGCAGGATGTTTAAGTGCGAGGACTTTTTAAGTGTGCTTGACGAAGAAAACGAAAAATCTTTTT
>CAZWTB010000026.1:0-5698 GCA_964636875.1 uncultured Thermodesulfatator sp. | reverse complement strand
CTTGAGGAAGAAGCCACAATAGAGGGACTTCCTGTAAAACTTATAGACACAGCAGGACTTAGAGAAACAGAAGATCTCGTTGAAAAAATCGGGGTTGAAAGAGCTAAAAAGAAGTTTGAGGAAGCAGATCTTATCCTTTTTCTGGTGGACGCAAGTGTTAAACCTTCAGAAGAAGATTTTAAAATTTATCAAGATGTAAAAAATTATCCTCATCTGGTATTACTGAACAAAATAGACATAGCAGGCAAAGAAAATCTTGAAGAGTGGGAAAAGACCTTTTCTGAAAGAGGAATAAAGGAGTGGATTAAGATTTCAGTAAAAGAAAGACAGAATCTTGACAAACTTGGAAAAGCGATTTTTGAGCGTATTACAGGGGAGAGAAGAGCCGAAGTTCCTGAGGTTGTTCCGAATCTCAGGCAGAAAACAGCACTTGAAACTGCTAAAAAATACCTGCTTAATGCCTTAAAAGAACTCAGAAAAAAAGAACCCCTGCCAGAGCTTGTTTCAGTAGAAGTCAGATCTGCTATTTCTGCTCTCTCTGAAATAATTGGGGAAGTAACAACTGAAGACCTTCTTACGCAGATTTTTTCAACTTTCTGTATTGGAAAGTAGTTTTTTCTTTTCCTGTTTGAGTTTATACATTTTTCTGTCTGCAGTTCTAAAGAGTGTTTCTGGATCTTCTCCGTCTTCTGGAAAAGTAGCAATTCCAACCGAGGCTTCAAGGTTAAGAATTTTTCCGTCAGGAGCAGAGATGTTAAACTCTTTCAAATCATTTTCAAATCTTTTAGCAAGGAGTTCTGCAGTTTCTCTGTCTGTTCCTTTCAAAATAACGCAAAATTCGTCTCCTCCATAACGAGCAACTATATCTTCCTTTCTAAAAATATTTTTAAAAAATTCTGCAGATTGTTTAAGAACCTCGTCTCCGAATTTGTGTCCGTAAGTGTCATTTATGTATTTAAAATTGTCAAGATCTATCATCATAATTGAAAGAGGTTGAGAAGTTTTGCGAGCCATTTCGAGTTCTCTTTCAAGATTTGCCCAGAAGCTTCTTCTATTAAGAAGTCCTGTAAGAGGATCCTTTTCAGCAAGTTCCTTTAATTGCTTTTCCCGTTTTACTACTGAAGTAATATCTTTTACTATAAAAATAAATTTGTATCTTACTCTGCTTATAATTACAGAAAACCAGGTTTCTCTACCGTTATTTAAAGATGTAACTTTGATAGTATATTCTCTTGGTTGAGATTCAAGACTTTCCTCGTATTCTTTAAAAAGTTTATAAAATTCCGGACAAAAATCTTTTAAATTGGTGTTTTTTATCTTTTCAAGGTCTATATTAAACATCTGGCAAAATGTTTTATTTGCTTCTTCTATAATGCCTTCTTTATTAATTATAAGAAGAGGCTTGGGAAAGGAATTAATGAGTCCTTCGTAATAATCCTTAATAACTGTTATTTCTTTGAGTTTTGAAGCGGTTTCACTTATTTTACTTATAAGTTTACCTATTTCATCTCCCTCTGGAGGAGCAAACGGTATATCAAATTCTCCTTTTCCTATTTTATCCAGATATTCAAGAGCTTTCATCAATTTTCTTTGAGCAATTGATGAAACACCCCATGCAATAATAAGCACTATAATAAAATTGATAAAAAGGATTACTGAATAAAATTTAAGATGTTCTTCAAGGCTTGCATTAAATTCGCTGAGATCCCTTTCCACCACTATATAACCAAGAAGTTTGTTGCCCCACACCAGCGGTGCCACACATTCGACAAGATTGTTTCTTTCCAGACAGAGATCTGTATTTATACTTTCTTTTTTAAATTTTTTAAACAAATTAAAGGCATCCTTAGGATAGTTTAACCTTTTGGAAACAATAAGAATGCCGTCAGGTGATAAAATTGCAATATTTTTTATATTTAAAGATGTCATAGACTTAAGATGCCTTTTTAAAGCGGAAATTTCTTTTCTGTAAAGATGATCTACCAGAATATTTCCTATGAGAGTTGTCATTTCCACGGTTTCCTCTACGGCTACCTGTCTCCAGTGGTTAAATTCTTCTCTTACATGAAACACTATAGTAAATCCTATTCCAAGAAAAATGGCAGAAAAAAAACCGAGGAAAAGCTTCCATTTAAGACTGAGTTTCTCAAAGTGATTTTTTAAGAGATACATTTTCAATAAAGTTCGACGACTTCACCCCCCGATTTTTCTTAAAGTTAATTTAAATTTAAAATATGTCAAGTATAACATTCTAAAATAAGATTTATTTTTAATGATATAGAAAATAAAACTTTAGTATTAAAGTTGCTTTAACCTTTTTTATTGCTATTAATCAAAAATTTCAAACTGACTTGACCTTTTACAGGTAGTTGTTTATATTTAAAATATGAAATCTGCGCTTCTTTACGAAAAACTGAAGGAAAATAAAGTTCGTTGTAATCTCTGTAATCATAGATGTATTATTGCTGAGGGTAAAAAAGGGATTTGTGGTGTAAGAGAAAATAAAAATGGAGAACTTTTTTCTCTTGTTTATGGAAAAATCATTGCAGAACACCTTGATCCTATAGAAAAAAAACCCCTGTATCATTTTTTACCCGGTTCTTTAAGTTACTCTATTTCAACTGTGGGATGTAATTTCAGATGTAAATTCTGCCAAAATTTTGAAATCTCTCAATATCCGAGGCTTTATGGTGGAATTGCAGGGTTTGAAATTCTTCCAGAATCACTGGTTAACAAAGCTGTTTCTCAAAAAGCAAAAAGTATTTCTTATACTTACACAGAGCCAACAGTTTACTTTGAACTGGCTTATGATTGTGCAAAAATAGCTGTGGAAAAAGGGCTTAGGAATGTCTTTGTTTCAAATGGATACATGACAGAAGAAACCATAGATCTTATTAAACCCTATCTGCATGGTATAAATGTAGATCTTAAATCGTTTAGAGATGAATTTTACAAGAATCTTTGCGGAGCAAGACTTAAACCGGTTCTGGATTCTTTAAAATATCTTAAAACCCAGGGAATATGGGTGGAGGTTACTACTCTTATTATACCTGGAGAAAACGATTCAGAAGAAGAATTAAAAGAAATAGCTGAATTTATAAAAACCGAGCTTGGTAAAGAAACTCCCTGGCATGTTTCAAGATTTTATCCCACTTTTGAACTTCTTAACAAACCACCTACTCCTATAGAAACTCTTGAAAGAGCTTATGAAATAGGAAAAGAAACAGGACTTGAATTTGTTTATCTGGGAAATGTGCCAGGAAGTGAGAAAGAAAATACTTATTGTCCGGATTGCGGAAAATTGCTTATTGAAAGATATGGATTTTATGTAATTAAAAACGAGCTAAAAGACGAGGGAATTTGTCCGGGGTGTGGGAGAAGAATTGCTGGTATCTGGAAGTGATGAATGTCTCTGAATCTCTGCTCTGAGCTGACCGCACCCAGCTCTTATGTTAATTCCTTTACTTTTTCTTATAGTAGTAAGTATTCTTCTGGAAAGAAGAAACTTCTGAAATTCCTCAACCCTTTTTTGAGAAGGTCTTTCAAAAGGTAATTCTGGATGAGGATTAAAAGGAATTAAGTTTACTTTAAATGGAAAATCTTTTAGCAGTTCTGCGAGTTTTTCAGCGGATTTAAGATCGTCATTAATATCCTTTAAAAGCACATATTCTATTGTGGTTCTACCATTTTTTATTCTTGGGAATTTCTTACAGGCTTCTATTAATTCTTTTACTGAATACCTTTTTGCAATGGGCATGATTTTTTTTCTTATTTCATCCGTAGGAGCATGTAGAGAGACTGCAAGAGCAGTGGGAAATTCTTTTGCAAGAATTTGAAGTTTTTCAATAATTCCTACAGTAGAAACAGTTAATCTTTTTCGAGAAAAATTAAATCCTTTAGGATGGGCAAAAATTTTAAGAGACTTTATTAAATTTTCGAGATTCAGAAGAGGCTCGCCCATTCCCATAAAAACTACATTTCTTAAAGGAAGCTTTGCCTGTTTTTCTTTTAAATATCTTCTGGCAATTACTACCTGAGAAATTATTTCTTCAGTTTTAAGATTTCTTTTAAAACCCATTCTGGCAGTAAGGCAAAATTTACATCCCAGAGAACATCCAACCTGTGTGGAAACGCATAGAGTATAGTGATCTCTTTCAGGTATTATAACGGTTTCTATAACTTCTCCGTCTTCGAGAAGCAGAGCAAACTTGGTAGTGCCTTCTGAATCTTCTCTTTTTTCAAGAACTTCAGGAAGCTGAATTGAAAAAGTTTCTTTTAGTTTTTTCCTCAATGTTTTGGGAAGATCTGTCATCTCTTCAAAAGAGGTCGCATTTCTGGCAGTTAGCCAGTGAAAAACCTGTTCCCCTCTATAAGCAGGTTCTCCTATGGAAGTAAAAAGTTTTTTTAATTCCTCTAAGGTAAGTCCTCTAAGATTAAGCATCTGTTTTAAAGCTGAAGAGCTTTTACCAGGTAAACAGTGGGAAGTTCCTGAAGATCCTTTAAAGTCTGTTCTGTTGGAGGCTGGTCAAGACTGAGTAAAATTACATTTCTTTTCTTTTCTGGATCCTGTCCCACATACATTCTGGCAATATTTAAATTGTGTTCACCAAGAATAAGACCTATTTTACCTATTACTCCGGGTTTGTCTTCATTAAAAATATAGAGCATATGTCCCTCAGGAAGAGCATCCAGTCTGAAACCATTTATTCTCACTATTCTGGGTTCTTTTTTTCCAAAAAGTGTTCCTTCAACAAGAGTTTCTCCACCTGTATATTTTACTCTGGCACTTATAAGAGAAGTAAAATCTTCTGTTGCTTCTGTTTTTGATTCCACAACTTTTATATCTCTTTCTTTTGCTCTAAAAAGGGCATTTACATAGTTAACATCTTCTTTGAGAAACGGAGATAAAAGCCCTTTTATTAAAGCAAGGGTAAGAGGTTTGGTGTCAAGTTTAGCGACCTCCCCTTTATAGGTGATTTCAACTTCTTCTACAGGTCCTTCCACTATTTGAGCGGACAAAAGTCCTATCTTTTCTGCTAAATTAAGAACAGGACCTATTACTTTAAGAGTTTCAGCACTCAGAGAAGGCACATTTACAGCATTTTTTACTATACCTTTTAAGAGGTAGTCAACCACCTGTTTAGCTATTTCCACTGCTACTGTTTTTTGAGCTTCTACTGTAGATGCTCCGAGATGGGGAGTTCCTATAAAATTATCCAGTTTTAAAAGAGGATTTTCAGGATCTATGGGTTCTTTTTCATATACATCAAGCGCTGCACCAGCAACTTTCCCAGATACAAGAGCCTCGTAAAGTGCTTCTTCGTCAACTATACCCCCTCTTGCACAATTTATTAAATAAACTCCATCTTTCATAAGAGAAAAGGCTTTTTTATCCACCAATTTATAAGTTTCTTTTGTTAACGGTGTGTGTATGGTAATAAAATCAGCAGTTTTAAAAAGTTCTTCAAGGGAAACGAGTTTGATTCCTTTTTTACTGGCACTTTCCGGAGACACATAAGGATCATATGCTATAACCTGCATTTTGAGACAGAGTGCCCTCTCTGCCACAATACTTCCTATTCTTCCAAGTCCTATTACTCCAAGAATTTTATTGTTTATTTCCACTCCCATAAATTTCTTTTTTTCCCATTTACCTGCTTTTATAGAAGCTACAGCCTGAGGAATCTTTCTGGCAAGT
>CAZWTB010000025.1:0-36792 GCA_964636875.1 uncultured Thermodesulfatator sp. | reverse complement strand
CCATCTTTGCTTCGCCAGTAATGAATTTTTCCTCCAACTTCGCTAAATTTTTCTTCAAGAAGAAGCAGAACTAAATTTTGGAAAAGAAAACCGGCTTCACTAAAAGTCTCAACTTTCCCAAAAAAACCAGCACTAAAGTTCCTTAATCCCAGATCGTAAAAGTAATAAACTGGTGTTTTAGTAAGTTCCTTTTTTATGTTTCTAAAAAAAGGGGTAACTTTTTTGAGAATGTAAGTTTTTTCTGCATAATAAAGATAGGTTTTTAGTGTAGAAAGAGAAATCCCAATGGTATTTGAAAGTTCTGTAAGATTTACAAGTTTTCCGGCTTGATGAGAGATAATTTTAAGAAGTTCTGTAAAAGCCTCGGGTTTTTCTATTTTCAGCCAATAAGAAAGATCTTTTTCTACATAACTCGTGTAAATTTCGTGAATAACTGCGAGTTTTTCAGAAAGGGTTTCTTCAAGAATTACTCTTGGATATCCTCCAAAGTTCAGGTATTCAAGAAGAAGTTCGTAGCTATTTGGTTCAAGTTCAACAAATTTTTTTAAACGGTTTTCGTATTTATATTTCGTTTTAAAGTTTAAAAACTCTTTTAAACTAATTGTAGAAAGTTGAAAAAGTCTTTTTCTTCCAGCAAGAGATTCGTGCACTTTAGCCTTAAGTTCCACACTTCCGGAGCCTGAAACGATAAACTTGTAAGGAAGGTTTCTGTCGTAAATGCCTTTCAGAAAAAGACCGGCATTTTCTTTTCTTTGAATTTCGTCTATAAACACAAAAGCCGGGGTGTTTCCAAATTCAAGATTTAGTTTTTTTATAAATTTTTCCTGAGACTCAAAAAAGATTTTATCTTTTTCAAAATCAAGGCTAAAAAATATCCAGGGCTTCTTTTGTTTTTTTAATTCTTCAATGATGAGCCACATAAGAGTAGTTTTACCGCACTGGCGAGGTCCAACTATAAAAGAAATTTCTTTTTTATTAAGATGAGCCTTAAGTTTTCCAAATAAATCCCGCTTTATTAAAAGCATGTTTTTATTTTAACCCGAGATTTTTAAAAAGAAAATCTTAAAATTATCGGATTCGTTAAAAAATTTTGAATTTTCTGGTGATGTGGAGAGAAGGAATTTTTAAAATTAAAAACTTCTTTTTTAATTCGATTTCTGCTTTAAAGTCTTTTCCAAAAAAATGAATTTTCGAAATATAAAGCTTACCTTTTCCAGACTCTGGATAAACAAACACCACCCTGCCTTTTATTTCACCAATTTCTTTTCTACCTATGCACTTTCCTGAAAAGTTTTTAGTTTCAAAAATCAGAGTTTTAAAAGGAAGATATTTTATTCGGGCATACCCTTTATTATCACAATAAATTTTAAATGTATTTCCTGAAAGTTCTGCTTTTTTAATCCTGAATTCCTCTCCTTTAAATCTAAGAAGCACATCGCTAAATTCAGCACCTGTAAAATTTTCTCTTAAATTACCAACTGCTATATCTATTCCATGCTTTCTGATAAGCTGTATAAAAACATAACCTTTTGGAATAAGAAAGTATCCCAGAATCAGAATTAAAATAAATACTGCTATTACAACTCCTATGGACTTTAAAAATTTCAAAATTTCATCTCCCTGGAGAGTTTCTTGCTGAAATCAATAAATTTCTTTAAATCTTCTGCAAGAAGTTGATGTTTTTCAGTTATTTTTTTCAGATCCTCTGGCGAGGAAATAATATAAGGGGTTATAAAAACAAAAAGAGTGGTTTTTTGTTCCTGAAGATTATGTCTTTTAAATAACCAGCCGAGAAGAGGGATAGAAGAAAGCCAGGGAACGCGAGAAACCTGTTTTTTGCTTTTATTGGAAATAAGTCCTCCAAGTATTACTGTTTGTCCGTTTTCAACGATTATCTGAGAAGTAATTGCTCTTTTTGAAGTAACAGGAGCAACAAAATCTATACTTCCCTGAGAGGCTCTGTAAACCTGGGTAACCTCCTGAATAGTCTGGCTTATTTCAAGTCTTACACTGTTTCCACATATATGAGGAGTTATAACCAGATCAAGTCCCACATCTCTATATTCAAAAGAAACAGTTGGAAGTGTATTAGCCTGATAAGTAATTCCAGTGGTATAGGGAACTGATTCTCCAACTTTTATTTCCGCTTTAGTATTGTCAAGTGTTAAAATTTTCGGATTTGAAAGGATTTGAAAGGAAGAATCTTCTTCGAGAAGGGAGTAGAGAAGCAAAAGATCAGGAAAGAAGAGATTAACTCCCCCTATGGAAAAAGTTTGCCCACTGGGGCTAAAGGTTCCTATTACCATGTTTCCCTGATGCACTGCATTATAAATGTCTGTTTGAGATAAGGCTCCAAATCCAGCACCTCCATACTTTCCAAAAGCCTGCCAGTGGATACCAAGATTTCTAAGCTTACCCAGAGAAATTTCTACAACCGCAGTTGCAAGAAGCACCTGCTTCCTCTGAACATCAAGTTTATCAACAAGCTCTTTTATCTTTTCGTATTCCCTTGGAGTAGCATAGACTACAAGAGAATTCGAAGATTTATCTGCTGTTATATGAAGCCTGGTAGAAGTATGAACCACTTTGCCTTTTTTTTCTATCTGCAATCTGGTTATATTTAACGATCTCAAAACCTTTGCCAGTTCCTCTGCTGAAACATATTTCACAGGAATTACATAAAAGTTTCTCTCTGTTTCCTGCTGAGGAATATCAAGCGCTTTTAAAATCTTTTCAACTCTTTTGAATATCTCTTCATTTCCATAAACAATAATAGAATTTGTTCTTTCATCTGAAATAATCTTAAAAGGTAATCCCTTTTCATTGGCTAAACTTTGAAGCACAGGAAGTAATTCTCTTAAAATGTTTCCTGCCAGAGCATATTTTACTCTGAAAATTTTGATCTCTGGGATTTCTGCTTCTTCTTCAATCTGATCCAGAAACTTTTTAATTTTAGCTAAATTATCTGCATAATCTTTTATTACCAGGATAGAAGTTCCTTGAATAAAAGAAACATAACTCCTTGGAGAAACAAGAGGTCTTATAACTTTTATTACTCTTACTGGATTTAGTTTTTTTAAAGCATAAATCAAAATTCCCGGTTCTCTTCCAAGATACGAAAGTTTCTGGGTTACTGGAGGGGTATTTTCCCTTAGTTCCCTCTTTGAAATAACTTTTATATATCCCTTTTCCTCAAAAACCACCCCTCCTGCCAGAGATATAGCCTGTGTGATCATCTTCCAGACAGTTTTTTTATCCACGGGTCTTGAAGAAATAATTGTTACCTTGCCCCTTAAACTACCATCGTAAATTATATTTTTCCCAAGTTCTTTTGAAATAAATTCAAGAAGATTACCAATTTCTATCTGATTAAAATTAAGGTAAATTTTATTTTTTGTGGCAATACTTTTTCTTGCAAAAACCTGTGTAGAAAAAAATAAAAATAACATTACAACTACAAGTATTCCTTTTCTCATCTTACCTCCGCTCTAAGAGTTATTACTCTACTACCTCTTTTAACTTTTACTTCTATTCTGGAAGCAGTTTTAAGACTTTCAAATATTCTATAAGTGTCTTCTGTAGTTTTTATAGGCACTCCGTTTATAGTTAAAATAACATCTCCTCTCCTTAATCCAGCTTTTGTAAAAATTGAATCAGGTTTCAGATAAATTATTTTTACTCCTTCTATTCTACCACGATTAAAATAAGGACGAAGACCTATCTGAGAAAAAAGGTTTCCTATGTTTGAAGTAAGCCTTCTAAGGGTTTCCTTGGATACAATAAAAACCCCATTTTCTTCAAAACTCTGTCTTTCACTACCCTTTCCCAGAACTCTTTTTTTCTCCTGGTTCCTTTTAAACAGGTTCAGTTTCTCGTTTTTTCCATCAGCACTTAAAATAACATAAAAAGGCTTTACTTCTTTTAATTCCCAGCCCAGTTTTTTTTCTCCTTCCTTTACCCAGATGTCTCTGATCTCTTTATTAGAAATTTTAAATCTTAAAAGTGCAAGCCTGTTTTTTCCATAATAAATTGCCTTTAATTCTGGAAGAGGAACCGAAGGATTTTTTTCTTTTACAACCTGTGTTTCTTTTTTCTTTTTTTGATTTAAAGCTGTTTTAAAAATATTTTTAAAATCATAGAATTCCTTTTGTTCTCTGGGTTTTATCGAAAGATTTTTTATATTTATTTTCTTTTCAGGGACAACAAAATAAAAGTAAAATATTAAAAAAAACGCAAAAAAGGAAACAACCAGAGATACAACTCCCAGAATAAAGGTTATTGCTTTCATAACTTTACGAAAACCTCCAGTATCTTATCTTAAAATGTCCTGCCCTTCTATTAATAACAACTATCAGATCTCCCTCAACCCCACCCACTTTTACACTAATATGGATTTTAAAGTTTTCACTTTTAACAGTTATCCATTTTTTTATTTCATGCCAGATTTCAAAGGTAAAACCTTCTACCATAAGAATGTCTTCGGGTTTTCTAAAAGGATGTTCTTCTCTGTATTCAATTAAACTTTCTGCAAGTCCTTTATCTATATCAGGACTCAAAGCCATTATAACCTGAAGAGGGGCGGTATTAATATTTACCTTACCATTACTCCACACAGTTGTCATTTCTTTTACACCCGGATAAAATTCCCAGTTTTCTACTTTTCCATAAAAATCTTTTTCACTCATACCAAGATATAAAAGTTCTTCAGGACTGTCAAGAATTGCTTTTTTTGGTTTTTCCTCCCTGTCCCAGAAACCTCCACAGATCCATACCTTTAAATCATCCACAGAAAAGCTTTTTATCTTTAATAAATCAAAAAGTCTTCTGACTATTTTTTCTCCTTCTCTATCTTTTACTATATTTAAATTTATAAATCTTTCTTCATCTTCCACAGAAATAATTATCTTACCTTCAGGAAGAGGAATTTCCAGAGGATAAGCCCAGATATCGTTTAAAGTATCCACAGAAGTCCCATCCTGTTTGAAAAACTTGAGGTAAGATTCAAAGGCAGAAATAGCCTGCACATAAGCCTGTTCTTTTAAATAAATCCTATTTGAAAGAACTTCTGCTTGCCTTACACTCCAGAATTCTTCAGTTACTATCCCAGATATTATTAAAAAAAAACTTAAAATCATCACCAGAACCATGTTTTAATACTTTGTTTTAACCCTGGTTATTGCTACAAACCATATATCTCCAAGTCTTATTTTTACTTTTTCCGGGATCCCGATAAAGATTCCTTTTTCTTTTATGTCTTTTCTTAAGTCCAGCCATTTTCCATTGTAAAGCACCTTCATATCAAACTTCTTCACTTTACCAATAAAACCTCTTTCTTTTTTGCATTTAAAAAGTTCTCCAGGATAATAAGGATACTCACAATAATAGATTCTGTTATTTTTAAAAAAATAGTTTGCAAGCACGACTCCTCTATAAAACTCTCCCTGGGTAGTAACAAAAGAAACAATCCATGTCGAATTTTCCTTTTTCACACCAAAATTTTTCAAAACACCTTCAAGCTGATGTTTTAATCTGTAAAATAATTCCAGTCTGGAGCTGAGTCTGTCTCCTTTTCTTATAAAAATAACCCCTCCCTCTCCTGTTACTTTAAAACTTTCATAAACCACCACAAAAATAAGAGAAACCAGAATAAACACTACCAGAACTTCAAGCAGGGTAAATCCTTTTCTTTTCACTTTATTCCACTTTCCATCTTGTAAAATAGGCTGTAACATTTCCAGAAGAAATTTTAAAGCTCTCCTGAACAATGGTATATCCTCTAACTTTCATTTTTTCTTTAATTACCCTGATGCCTTCTACATTTTCTCCTGCCAGATAATTGTCAAGTTTTACTACATCTTTAAAAAGATTTTCTGCATGATGATATGTCTTCATAGCATTGGTATGCAGATAAATAAGCACTGTAAAAGAAATTGCAAGAATAATAAAAGCAACCAGAACCTCCACAAGAGTAAATCCTTTACATTTGTCTGTTTGTTTTCTCATTTTATAATTATTCTAATGTCAAATGGCTGATTTTCTGAAAAATTTTTTACTTCCAAAAAATCAACTCTATATCCCTCTTTTTGAAGCCAGTTTAAAAGTTTTATAAACTCTTCCAGACTTAAAGTTGCTTTAAGTTCTGCTCCCTCTGGAATTTCCTTTAACACATCCACATCTATCCCGAGATCCTGAATTCCTTTTTTAAACCTCTCCATAACAAATGCTTTTTTTAAAGGCACTTTATAAGAAATTAGATATTTCATATAATAAATTTTTTCTCTTTCATTTAAAATTTTTGTTTCAAACTGTTTTATCTTAAAAAGAAGTTTTATTCCAAGAAATAAGCACAGAATAAAAAGCCCCCAGAAAATCAATTTTATGTTATTTTTTATTTTTTCTTCTAAACTGCTCATTTTAAATTTCCTTTAAATTCAAGTTCAACTATTTCACTACCATCCGGAAGATTTTTTATAGAAATTACCTTTCCTGGAAAACCGGATTTTTTTCCACCTGGAACTTCCAGCTTTACTTTTAAGATACCTGCTTCATAATCAAGTTCAATTATCTTTGTCTCTGGAGGTTTTTGTTTTAAAAATTCTGCAAAGGTTTTATAAAAACTGTTTTCTTCGTTACTCATCATTACTTTTAATTGTTTTAAAGGAGCAACTGCTCTTGTTCCTGGAAAAGCCGAATTAAAAAGCTTTTTTTCCTGAAGTTTTAATTTTTTTAAAATTCCGGATGAAAACACATCAAGAGTTATCAAAGCAGTGCCTGTAAAAATCACACATATTCCCAGTGCAAAAGAAAGTTTGATATACATCTCTGGTGAGGTTGAAATTTTTTCTGAAAAAACAGGAAGAGATTTTCCCAGAACCTCGAGAACAGAGCCTCCAAATGCACTTGCTTTTTCAGGAGAAACCACACTTATTATTTTTGCTTCTTTACCCACAACTTCCTGAAGTTTTTCTACAATTTTTTTATCTCTGCTTTTTCCTCCACACAGAAGAATTTCTTTTTCAAAAGAAAAACTTTTTACATCCTCAAAAAATTCTTCATAATCCATAAAAACTCTAAATTTTTCAATCCTTTTGTCTTTTATCTTGAGCCAGGTAATTTTACTTTTTCCAAGATCAAAAATGTCTCCTGTATAAATTCTTTCAGCAAACAAAACTCTTGTCAAAGCAAGGGGTTCTGCATCCCATACCTCATTTTTTTTTAGCTCTCTCTCAGTTTCCACTATAATGACTTTTCCTTTTCCCTTTTCCCACCATATTTTCCATAAAAATTTTCCTTTCAAATATCCCAGAATTTCTTCTCTTAAAAATCTTTTTGCTTCTTTTTCATCTTTTATATTTTCTGGAAGTTTTTTTAAAAGAACCTTATGAGAAGGGATTATAAAAACAGATCTGCCTTTTTCTTTTTCTCCGAAAATTTTGTAATACTGAAACAGGGGTAAAACAAAGGAGCAGACTTTTTTTATTCCTGTTGTGCCAGGATCAATACCTGTTTGAAACAGATACAAGTTTTTTCTCCTTTTTTATTCTTTATTTTTCGTAAGATTCCAGACTGATATATCATCTTCTGTTCCTTCTATTCCATCAGGACCCTTTGAAAAAAGCTCATAGGGATGTTTTTCTCCAGGGCAGATGTAAACAAAATCATTCCCCCAGCCATCTTTTGGAAGTTCGTCAAGATACTGGTGCCATCTTTTGGGAACAGGAGGAATGTCTGGTTTTTCAACCAGGGCTTTTAATCCCTGTTCAGTAGTAGGATAAAAACCATTATCAATGTAAAATTCTTCAAGTGCGCTTTTAAGTGCTCTGAGTTGTATTCTTGTGCTCTGTTTCCTTGCCCTTTCCACATGCCCCACCACCCTCGGAATAACTATCCCTGCAAGAAGTCCCAGAATTATAATAACCACAAGTAGTTCTATAAGAGTAAAACCTCTTTTCCTCATCTCTTTCCCTCCTTTTCTTCAATTTTTACCATAATTTTAACAGGTTTACTTATATTACCACCTGCATCCACAGCCATTATTTTATAAACTATATTTTTACCGGGTATTCTTTCTGAAAAAGTATTTTTCTTTACTTTAAACCTTTTCCCATCTCTTTCAACCACATATTCTACCACATCACTGCTTCTGCTTTTGTTCCAGATAAGAACTATCCTGTTCCCTTCCACCAGATAACCTGCTCCCTCTGGAGGCTCAGGTGGAATATCATCTTCGTATTTAAGCTTTATAGGAACAGATAAAGGTCCAAAAAGATTTTTTCCATACTTAACAGCTCCTGCAATAAAATAAGTTTTTCCAAGTTTTAAGTCTTTTAAAACCACAATCCCCGGAGAAATTAATCTGGCATCTTTTAAATCTGGCTCTTCTTTTTCTTTCCAGACAAAAAGCAAAATCTCTTTAAACAAACTTAAAACCTCAAGGCTTACCTCTTTGGAATTTATTTCCAGAATCTTTATATGTGGTTTAATAGGAGGAACCGGTTTTAAACACAATTTTTCTTTTTTAAAAACAGCGCATCTTCCCTCAGGTTTTATCCATCTATATTTCCCCTTTTCAAGCACTAAAAATCTTCTACCAAACTGATAATAGATCAAAACTTTTTTATGAAAAGATTTATTTTTCAGTCCTGCACAACCTTCAAAAATCAGAATAGATAAAAACCATATTAGTGTTAGTTTTCTAAACATTTTCTACCTCAAAGTTGTGGAGATCTTCATAATAGGTAAAATTACAGAAACAATAATATAAGCAACTATACTTCCCAGAATAAGAATACTTATAGGTTCAATCCACTTAAGTATTCTGGTTGTCAGGTATTCTATTTCTTTCATAAAAATTTCTGAAATGTTCTCCAGCATCTCCGAGAGAGTGCCTGTTTCTTCTCCTATTGCAGTAAGTTCGGATAAAATAGGTGGAATATCATGATATTTTTTCAATTGATAACTGAAAGATTCTCCTTCTTCCACATAACGAACGACTTCTGTAAAGATTTTTCTGAGGTAGGAATTTTTGCAGGTTGAAGTTCCTATGGAAATAGCTCTTGGAAGCACGATTCCTGCATCAAGAAGTAGAGCAACTGTATAAGCCCAGCGGGAAAGCTCAAAATAATTCCAGAGTTTACCTGCTAAAGGAAATCTTAAAAGTTTTCTATGAAGGGTTTCCATCCCTTTTTTCTTAACGAAAAACCAGAGAAAAATTAAAATTAAAGGAACTCCCAGAACCAAAAACCACCAAAAAATTCCTGCTGTTTTTATTAAAATAATAGACATAAGAGGAAGCTTTTCTCCAAAACTTGCAAGAATTTTCTGAAGCTTTGGCACAATAAAATTTAGAACTATAATTATGGCTACGACACTTAGAGAAATTACAATAGCAGGATAAATAAGTGCATTTAAAATTCTGGTTTTAAAGTCTTCCATTTTCTCTATCCATTCTGAAGTTTTTAAAAATATATTTTCAAGACTACCTCCTGTTTGAGCTGCAACGAGCATTTCACAAACGAATTCCGGAAAAAGTTTGCTTTTTTTAAAAGCGACTCTCAGGTCTTCTCCTTCTTCTATTGCCTTTTTAATTTCAAAAAGGCTTTCTGCAACTTCTTTCCTTTGAGAAGCGAGTATTTCAAGTGCCCTGGTAAGAGATACTCCTCCTTTTAAAAGTATGAAAAGCTCTTTAAGAAGAAAATGAGAAGGAACAGAAGAAGAAAAAAGTTTAAGCTTCATCTCAGGTTTCGTCTTTTTCCAGAATAGAAAGGTATTCTGAAATAGTGGTAATTCCAGAGAGAACCTTTTGCACTGCATCTTCTTTTAAAGTTTTAAATCCGGTTTTAAAAGCTTCGTTTCTTATTACATTAGCATCGCAGGTCTTTACAACAAGTCTTTTCAAATTTTCCTTCATTTCCATAATTTCAAAAACCCCTGTTCTTCCTTTATATCCTGTGTTCAAGCACTCTTTACAGCCTTTTCCTCTGTAAAGCACTACTGAATTTTGCTGGGAATTTAAACCAAGAGCTTTAAGTTCTTCTGGTTCTGCCTTATACGATTCTTTACAAAAGGGACAAATTTTTCTAACAAGTCTTTGAGATATAACTCCTTCAAGGGCTGATGCTATAAGATAGGGTTCTATACCCATGTCTGCAAGTCTGGTTATGGCAGTGGGTGCATCGTTTGTGTGAAGGGTTGAAAGAACCAGGTGTCCTGTTAAAGCAGAGTGAATGGAAATTTCTGCTGTTTCTCTATCCCTTATTTCTCCAACAAGAATCACATCAGGATCCTGACGAAGGATTGACCTGAGTCCTGCTGCAAAGGTTAAGCCAACTTTTGGATTTACCTGAACCTGAGCAATTCCTGGAACCTGATACTCAACAGGATCTTCCACAGTTATTATGTTTTTAAAAGGGTAAAGTTTCTTGATAAGAAGAAGCATAGCATAAAGGGTGGTTGATTTTCCAGCTCCTGTTGGTCCTGTAACCAGAATCAAACCGTAGGGTTTTTTAGCAAGTTTTTCCACTTTTTGATAGTCTTCCTGAGAGAGCCCGAGTTCTTCAAGGGTTAAGAGCTGATGACTCTGGTCAAGAAGTCTTAAAACAACCCTTTCTCCAAAAATAGTTGGTAGAACAGAGACTCTTATGTCAAATTCTTTTTCTCCTATTTTTATTCTTATTCTTCCATCCTGGGGAACAAGTTTTTCTGCAACATTCAGGTTTGCCATTACTTTTATTCTTGAAACAAGCTGAGGATAAAGTTTCATGGGTATTTTTTGATATTCATGAAGAACCCCATCAAGCCGAAACCTTACTGTTCCTTCTTTTTCACCTGGATCAAAGTGAATATCAGAGGCTCCTGCACGGGAAGCCCTGATTATAGCCCTGTTTATAAAGTTAACTACAGGAGCCTCTGAATAAACATTTAAAAGGTCTAAAGAAGACTTTTTTTCTCCTTCTTCTTTTTCAGAAAATACTCCTGTTTCTTTTTCTTCAAGAAAATGTTTTTCCAGAAGCCTTGAAAATTCTTCTACACTTACCTTTTTTTTCCTGAATCGTTTCTGTAATAAAAATCTTATTTCTTCTAAAGCATCTTCAGATGTTTCCTCTGTATAATAAACACAGGGCTCCCATTCATCCCATTCAAGAATAAGTTTCTTTTTCTGGAAGAAATCAACTTTTAATTCTGCTTTCATTAAAAGTTAACACCAACTCCTGCAAAAGGACCCTGCACTTTGAAAGAAACATTTACATCAGAAAATTCTCCTTCAACATCCTGATAACGGTATCCAGCGTGAATATAAACATCAGGTCCTGTCACAGGAATTCCAAAAATTTTCATCTTTACCCTTGCCATTGCTTCATAAAAATGATTATCTTTATATTTAATTGCTTTTCCCTCTCCTTCAATCTTTAAAGCACCTATGTCAATTTCTGCTCCTGCATAAAGCAAGGGTAAAGGCACTGTAAAGTCTGCTTCCTTGGAAATTCCAGTTTGAGGTTGATCTATTTTTCCATTAAATTTAAAAATCTTTAAAATGGCTCCAAATTCTATATCAATTCCTGAAAATCCAAGAGTTACAACCTTAGTTGCTGTATGCAAAAATGGAATTCCAAAGTAAATTCCCAGATCCATCTGATCAACCTTTAAACTGCTTTCAAATGGAACACTTGCATTAAAAGTATAATCAGCAAACTTAAACTGCTTATTCCAGGTGTTCTCCCCTTCAAAACTGAGTTTACTATAACTCGCATAAAATCTAATAAGCCCCAGAGTTTCTATTTTAGCAGTTACAAAAGGCTGATACTCTGTATCAAATCCAAGAAGATCTTTTAAAGAAAGAGTATCTCCCTTATAACTTAAATTACCATCAGGATTCTCCATCCACACACTTCCGTAAACATCAACACCAAGTAATGCATAACTCTTTAAATTAATACCTAATACCAGACTTAAGATCATTAATACTGTTAAAAACCACTTTTTCATCTCCCTCCTCCTACCAAAATTTTGTTGTTACCACTGTTTTTTTTGAGCTTTTTAAATATCTTAAAATATAAACTGAGTGTGCACATAAATCTCATTTATTGTCTTACCTTTTTCAGGATTTTTATGATCAAACCCCAGACTTACTCTTGTTTTTAAACCATTTATATAGTAATTAATTCCACATCCCCAATAAAGATAACCAGCTGAACTTTCATCTTTCTTTAATTTTAAGAATATTCCAGGATTACCATATCCCAATTTTTCTGTTTTCAAAAACTGAATCTGAAAATAATAAACTGCATAATTTTCTGTATCAGTAAAATAACTCAAGCCAGTTTCAAAGTCCACTAACATGGTATTTATCTCTTTTTCCAGAAAGAAATCTCCATTTAATCCCAGCACATCATCTCCAGGTTTTGGAATAAATGCAATTCCGGTTCCCAGAGTTAGAATATTTCCTTCTTTTCCAAGGTATGTATCTTTGAGCCAGCCTTTTGCTGTATCCTTCTCCTCATTGGGTTCTGGATTATATCCCATTTTAACAGGTGTAAAACTCATTCTAAATGTAAAAAAAGGACTTCTGTAATTGTCGTCCTGATTATTAAAAATACCTAAATTGTATTTTACATAAAAATTGCCATTAAATCTTCCGTGAAAAACCACACCTTCTTTAACATCAGGAGCAAGATTCGTGGGAACAATTGCACTGTAATAATTTTCCATATTTTCTCTCTGAAACGGAACTCTTATTCTACCTATTCTTATCTGAAATTCGGGAGAAAACTTAAAATTTCCTCCACCCTCTGCAAGATTAAAAGGTCTTCTTTCTATGGTGCCATTTTCCTTTAAAGAAATACCTGCTGAAATGTGTCCGTAAAAATCAACATTTTTCTTTATCTGCCCCTGAATTGCAAGACGAACATCCGGAACAGTAAAAACGCACCTTTTATCTCCACCAGAACCAGGATTTAAAACCTCATATCTTGCTTTAATAAGATAATTTAAATTGGCAAAAGTTTCCTGGTTGAGTTTTAACTTTATTGCAAATGCAGTTCCAGAAAAATATAACAGCACTGTAATCCCGATTATTACTAAAATTATTCTAATCTTTCCGGACATTTTAAAAATCTCCTTTTTTGACTTTATATTATAATTATTTTTAAAAACTTCTCAAAAAAATCAATACCCATTTGGATTAAAGATTAAGGACTTCTTCAGAAGAAAGGAGTTTTACACCTTTTTCCTGAAGTAATTTTATAGTTTTATCCAGATTATTAGTTCTTAAAACCACCACTGCCTGTTCTCCAGACTTTTCAACAAAGGCATAAACATACTCAACATTAATATCAGCTTCGTAAAGATAGTTTAAAATTTCTGCAAGCCCCCCGGGTTCGTCTTTTACAGCAACTGCTATAACACTCGTTAATCTGGTAGTAAAACCTGCTTTTTCCAGAGCATCTTTGGCGTCTTCTGGCTTATTTACTATCATTCTTAAAATTCCAAATTCAGAAGTATCAGCTATGGATAAAGCCCTGATATTCACTTCTTTTTCTGCTATTGCCTTTAAAGCTTCATATAATCTTCCTTTTTTATTTTCCAGAAAAACGGAGATCTGTTTTATTTTCATTTTGTCCTCCTATTTTAGATTTCTTTTATCTATAACTCTTTTTGCCTTACCTTCACTTCTGGGTAAACTTTTGGGTTCAACAAGGGTAACCTTTACTCTTATTCCCACTGCTTCTTCTATTCTTTTTTCCAGTTTTTTACGGAGATTTTCAATGACTTTTACTTCATCTGAAAAGGTTTCTTTTGACATTTCAACCTGCACCTCGATTTCATCAAGATAATGAGGTCTTGTCAGAATGATCTGATAATGTGGTTCCACTCCCTGCACTTCAAGAATGGCCTGTTCAATCTGATAAGGAAATAGCATCACTCCTCTTACCTTTATCATATCATCTGTTCTTCCACGGATTCTATCTATTTTTACAAAAGTTCTTCCACACTCGCATTTTTCTCTTATAATTTTTGTGATATCTCTTGTGCGAAATCTTAACATGGGCATACCATCTCTTGTAAGGGTAGTAATAACGAGTTCTCCCTCTGTTCCATCTGGAAGGTGTTCTCCTGTTTCCGGATCAATAACTTCTATTAAAAAGTGATCTTCCCAGACATGAAGTCCTTTTTTAGCAGGACACTCGTGTGCAACTCCGGGTCCTATAATTTCAGTAAGTCCATAAACATTGTATGCATCTATACCAAAACGTTTTTCTATTTCCCTTCTCATTTCTTCTGTCCACATTTCTGCTCCAAAGCTTCCCACTTTAAGTTTAAGAGTAGAAGGATCTATACCCATTTCCTCTTTTGCGTATTCTGATAGATAAAGTGCATAGGAAGGAGTGCAGGCAATCATTGTGGTTCCAAAATCTCTCATAAGTTCTATCTGTCTTCTGGTATTCCCTGCAGAGGCAGGCACAATAGTTGCTCCTATTCTCTGGGCTCCATAGTGAAATCCAAGTCCACCTGTAAATAGTCCGTATCCATAAGCTATTTGCACTATATCGTCTTTTGTAACACCTATCATGGCAAGACACCTTGCCATAACCTCTCCCCAGATTTCTATATCCTTTCTCGTGTATCCTGCAACAACCGGCTTACCGGTGGTTCCACTTGAAGTGTGAATCTCCACTACCTCCTCTAAA
Source organism: uncultured Thermodesulfatator sp. (assembly GCA_964636875.1). Taxonomy (GTDB): domain Bacteria; phylum Desulfobacterota; class Thermodesulfobacteria; order Thermodesulfobacteriales; family Thermodesulfobacteriaceae; genus Thermodesulfobacterium. The sequence continues at coordinate 22,105 of CAZWTB010000025.1, read as the reverse complement.
GGCACTGCAAACATACCAAAAGGATAAGCCTCTCTCATGTCCATCTTGCTTGTAAAAGGAATATACTTTATGTCTTCCAGACTTTTTATATCCTCGGGCTTTAACCCTATTTCATCAAATTTATTCCTGTAAAAAGGAACCTTTTCATAAGCTCTTTTAACCACCTCTTTAAGTCTTTCCAGCTGAATTTCTTTTATCTTTTCTTCATCCATGCACTCCACTTCTTTATTCCAGAACATTTCTTCTGCCTCCTTTTACAGTTTTACTTCATTTTTAGAAAATTTATTCCTTCTCCTTCAAGAGCTTTTAAAGCGGCTTCTATATTTTCTACTTCAAAAACAAAGTAAGCTTTTTCTCTATCTTCTTTTACATAAACAAGTGCATTTTCAATGTTTACTCCACGAGAAGATATGTAACTAACTACCTTGTAAAGTCCGCCTGGTTTATCCTCCATTTCTATTCCAAGAGCAGAAGTTAAAGCCACAGTAAATCCTTTTTCTTTAAAAAGTTTGAAAGCAGTTTGCGGTTTATCTACCAGAAACTTAATAACTCCAAAGTCTTTTACACTTGTTATGGAAAATCCCAGTATATTTATCCCTGCCTCTGCAAGAACTCTTGTTATTTTTTCCAGTTTTCCGGGTTTGTTTTCAACAAAAATTGAAATTACTTCAACTTTATACATCTTTTCACCTCTTTTAAAGGGTTCTTTTATCTATAACCCTTTTTGCCTTACCTTCACTGACAGGCAGTGTTCCTGGTTCCACGAGTTCAACCTTTGGTCTCACCATAATTGCGGATCTGATCTTTTCGGTAATTTCATCTTTAAGTGCAAGTAGCCTCTCGATTCTTCCATCGAAGAATTCTCTGTCTATTTCTACTTTTACAATCATTTCATCATAATTTTCAAGAACTATTTGATAATTCTGGGCAACCCCTTTTATTCCCATCAAAACTGCTTCTATCTGTTGAGGAAAGATATTGACCCCTCTTACAATAAACATATCATCTGCTCTTCCCAGAATTCTGCTGATTCTTCTGTGAGTTCTTCCACAGGGACAGGGTTCTGGAATAAATCTTGTCAGATCTCTTGTTCTGTATCTTATAAGAGGCATGGCGTCTCTTAAAAGAGAAGTAATAACAAGTTCACCTATTTCTCCTTCTTTTACAGGTTCACCTGTTTCAGGATTTATCACCTCTACCAGGTATGCATCTTCCCAGATATGCAGACCTTCTTTATAAGGGCATTCAAAACCTACTCCCGGTCCCCCCATTTCAGAAAGTCCATAACAATTGTAAACATCTATACCAAGCATATTTTCTATCTTTTTACGGGTTTCTTCTGAATATGGTTCTGCACCAAGATAGGCTCTTTTAAGTTTTAAGTCTTTTCGGGGGTTAATTCCTTTCTCAAGAATTACTGTAGCTACATAAAGAGCATAACTTGGTGTCATATGAATACAGGTAGTGCCAAAAGTTTTCATAAGTTCTATCTGTCTTTCAGTATTGCCAGGACCAGCAGGAACTACAAAAACGCCTATTTTTTCTGCTCCGTAATGCATTACAAAAGCCCCTGTAAAAAGACCGTAAGTCATGGAATTCTGCAAAACATCGCCTTTTGTTGTCCCTGTCATCACAAGACACCTTGCAATAAGCTCTGCTCCTAATTCTATGTCTTTTTTCGTAAAAAATATAGCTTTGGGTTTGCCGGTAGTTCCACTTGAAGTGTGGACTCTTACCACTTTTTCAATCGGCACTGCAAGAAGTCCATAAGGATAATCCACAAAAAGATCTTCTTTTGTGGTAAAAGGTAATTTCCTTATATCTTCCAGAGTTTTTATGTCTGAGGGCTTTATTCCTGCTTTTTTAAACTTTTCTCTGTAATGAGGAACATTTCGATAAACTTTTCTGACTACTTTTTGAAGCCGTTTTAGTTGTAATTCTTTAAGATCCTGCTGGGACAGGGTTTCAATCTTTCTGTTCCAGAAAGAACTTTTCACCGAGCTCCCTCCCCCTTTGAAATGCTTTTAAATTAAGCTCCACTGTATCAGGTGGAACAGAAGATACTATGACTTCCTTCCAGATCTCTTCTTTAAAAGGTAAATAGGCTGAAAGACAGCCCAGAAGAACAGTATTTTCTATTTTTAAACTTCCAAGTTCTTTTGCTATTTCTTCTGCATGCAAGCTTTTTACTTTAAATCCCTTTTCTTTTAGAATTTCTTCCACATTTTGAGGATAATTTTCCTCTGAAATACCTGCTGGAAGAATTTTTTTTCTGTTAAGAATAAGAACACCGTCTTTTTTTAAAAAATGAATGTATCTAAGAGCTTCGAGTTCTTCGAGGGAAAGAAGAATATCTGCGGATCCAAGAGGGATTATTGGAGAATAAACCTTTTTACCAAATCTGAGATGTCCAACTACACTTCCTCCTCTTTGAGCCATTCCATGAATTTCACTTTCTTTTACATCAAAACCCGATTTAAAAGCAACCCAAGCAATAATTCGACTTGCGAGAACTATTCCCTGACCACCTGTTCCTGCAAGGATAAGATTTGTTACTTTTTCCATTAAAAGTTTATGGTAGCATACTTTCTAAAATTGACAAGAGTCTTCATTTCTTTAAGTAAAAAACTTCCACTATTTTTAAAATTTAAAATAATATTTTTCTAACAGTTCGAAAAGGGTGGTTGCAAAAATAGAGTTTTAGTTTAAATTAAAAGACGATTTCTGTTCCTGAAAATTTCGAAGGGAGGGATAAGAGATGTCCAAGATTTGTGAAATCTGCGGAAGAAAGCCCCGTTCAGGACACAAGATAAGTCATTCTGGAAAAAGAGCAGGACGCTGGTGGCATCCAAATATACAGAAAGTAAGAGTTAAACTTCCAGATGGTAGAGTTAAAAGAATGAAAGTTTGCACACGCTGTCTTAAAGCCGGAAAAGTCCAAAAAGCAGTTAAGTAATTCCTTATTTTCTTTCCACCTTTAAAACGCCTTCCACTTTCATTATGTTTGTGAGAATTCTATCAAGATGGCTTTTATCTTTTACTTCTATGCAGAATTCAAAATAGGCTTTTTTATCCGCGGTGGTTTTTACTTCTGCTCTGAGAATATTACTTTCTGAAGCAGAAATTACAGAAGAAATATTTGCGAGAAGCCCTTTTCTATCAGAGCAAACCACAAAAATTTTGGCAGGATAATTTTTACCATCTGCACTTTCCCACTTAACCTCTATAAATCTTTCTGGATCAAGAGTAACAAGATTTGGGCAATCTATTCTGTGAACAGAAATCCCTTTACCTCTGGTAATATATCCTATTACTTCATCTCCCGGAATAGGCTTACAGCACTGAGCAAGATGAAAAAGAATGTCCTTTGTTCCATCAACAGAAAGACTTCCTTCAGAAATTTCTTCTATTTCTATCTCTTTTTCAGGTTCTTCTCTCGGTGTCTTCTCTTTTAAAGGTTCGCTTTCCTCTCCCTGAGAAATCCCGGTTTCTTCTATAAAAACCTTTAAAACATACTTGGGAGAAATTTTGGCACTACCTATCTGATAAAATAATTCCTGAAAATCTTTTACATTCAACCTTTCAAAAATCTCCTCTTCCTTTTCACAGACATCAAGAAAAGTATTCCAGGAAATTTTTCTTTTTCTCAATTCTTTTTGAAGGATTTCCTTTCCCAGATTAATCAGTTTTTCTTTTTCCTCCTGTTTAAACCACTGTTTTATTCTGCTTCTTGCTCTTCCTGTTTTTACTATTTTTAACCAGTCTCTACTTGGCTTTTGATAGGGAGAAGTTTCTATTCTTACCACATCTCCTGTATCAAGTTTGTAATCCAGGGGAACAAGTTTGTCGTTTACAAAAGCTCTGACACATCTGTGACCAACCTCGGTGTGTATTGCATAAGCAAAGTCAAGAGGTGTTGCTCCAACAGGAAGCACTATAACATCTCCTTTGGGAGTAAAAACGTATATTTCCTCAGGAAAAAGATCAAGCTTTAGAGATTCCAGAAATTCTCTTGGATGCTTCAGTTCTTTTTGAAGCTCTATGAGTTTATTCAACCATTCAAATTGCTTATATTGAGAAGCGGTTATACATGTTCCTTCTTTATATAAAAAATGGGCTGCAATTCCTTCATTTGCAACCTTGTCCATGTATTCGGTTCTTATTTGGATTTCAATTTTTTTACCTTCTGGTCCAAGAACTGTGGTGTGAAGGCTCTGATACATGTTTGGTTTCGGGAAACTTATGTAATCTTTAAATCTCCCGGGAATAGGACGCCACAAAGAGTGAACTATCCCCAGAGTTTTATAACACTCTTCCACAGTATTTACTATAATTCTAAAACCTATAAGATCATAAATCTGATCCAGATCCTCTATGGTAAGATTATACTTTTGCAGTTTTTTATAAACACTGTAAAGATGTTTCACCCTTCCAAGAACTTTCCCTTCTATATTGTGCTTTTTTAAGATTTCTGCCAGCATTTTTTTTACTTTTTCCACATAATCTGTTGCCGCTTTAACCCTTTTTTCTACTTCTTTTTTAAGTCTTTCATAATCTTCAGGATAGAGGTATTTAAAAGATAGATCTTCGAGCTCACTTTTTATCCAGTCTATTCCCAGTCTTCCTGCAAGTGGAGCATAAATTTCAAGAGTTTCTCTGGCTATTCGCTGTCTTTTATGATCCGGTTGATATTGTAAAGTCCGCATATTATGAAGCCTGTCTGCAAGTTTAACAAGAATAACTCTGAGATCTTTTGACATTGCAAGGATAATTTTTCTGAGATTTTCAGCCTGTTTGGTAATTTTATCAGGGGATCCAGGTAGAACTTTAAGTTTGGTTACCCCGTCAACAATAAAAGCAACTTCTTCTCCAAATTCTTTTTTTATTACATCGAGTTCTATCTGGCAATCTTCTACAGCGTCGTGAAGAAGCCCTGCTGCAATGGTGGGTAAATCGAGTTTCATCTGTGCAAGAATATAAGCTACTTCTACAGGGTGAGAAAGATAGGGTTCTCCAGATTTTCTGAATTGCCCGTCGTGCAGACGGGCTGCCCATTCATATGCTTTTTCAACAAGCCGGGTATTACAACCCGGTAAATAGCTCTGTATCTGATCAAGAATCTGACTGAGAGTAGCCATACCTAAATATATAATTTAAATCCAGTTCCAAACTTTACAACTATGCCAGAAGTTCTAAAATGGCGTTTTTTATTCCTTCTTCGTCAAGCCCATATTTTTTTCTGAGATTCTTCAGGTCTCCATGCTCCACGAATTTATCCGGAAGAGCAAGTCTTTTAAATTTTATACATACTCCCTTTTCCAGAAGCAATTCTGCTACTGCTGAACCAAATCCTCCAAGAAGTGTATTTTCTTCTACAGTAAGAACTTTTCCAGTTTTTTTGGCATATTCCAGGATCAATTCTTCATCCAGAGGTTTTACAAATCTTGCATTTATCACTGCTATAGAATGTCCTTTTTCTTCAAGTTGGAGCGCTGTTCTTAAACTTGGATAAACCATATGACCTATTGCAATAACTGTCAGTTCTTTTCCTTCTTTTACAACCTCTGCTTTACCAAGTGGTATTTCTTTTAATTCCCAGTCAAGGCTAACACCTTCCCCTGCTCCTCTGGGATAACGAATTGCAACAGAGGAAGGATAGTAAAGTGCACTGTAAAGCATGTGTTGAAGTTCGTTTTCATCCTTGGGAGACATTATAATCAAGCCTGGCACAAGTCTTAAGTAGGTAAGATCAAATACTCCATGATGGGTGGGACCGTCTTCTCCCACAAGTCCTCCTCTATCTATTGCAAATATAACTTTTGCTTTATTCAGAGCAACATCATGAATTATCTGATCAAGTGCTCTCTGAAGGAAAGTGGAATATATTGCACAAACCGGTTTCATTCCTTCAAGAGCAAGTCCTGTTGCAAAAGTTACTGCGTGCTGCTCACAGATACCCACGTCAAAAAACCTGTCCGGGTATTTTTCAGAAAAAGCCTTAAGCCCTGTTCCTGTTCTCATAGCAGCTGTAATTGCAACGAGTCTGGGTTCAAGTTCTGCAAGTCTGAGCATGGTTTTACCAAAAATCTCTGTGTAAGAAGGTGGCTCATTTTCTTTTTTTATTACTTTTCCAGTTTTTACATCGAAAGGACCTACTCCGTGAAATGTCTCTGGATCACTTTCTGCATAGGAATATCCTTTCCCTTTTTTGGTAATTACATGAAATAAAATAGGTCCTTTCATTTTTTTCAAATTTTTCAAAATTTCTATAAGAAGTTCCAGATCGTGTCCATTTACAGGACCTACATATTCAAAATTTAAGGCAGTAAAAAGTGCTCCAGGGGTTACAGCAAGTTTAAAAAGTTCTTCTCCTTTTTTTAGAAAACTGATAACACTATCCCCTCCGGGAAACTTGTGAGCAAGCTTTTCTATTTCTCTTTTTAAAAATCTGCTTAAATTTCCGGTAAGTCTTTTTGAAACAAAAGAAGAAAGAGCACCTACATTTGGAGAAATGGACATTTCATTATCGTTAAGAATAATTAACAGATCTTCTTTTTGATAACCTGCATTATTTAATCCTTCAAAAGCAAGTCCTGCAGTAATGGAGCCATCCCCTATCACAACTATTACTTTTCCTTTTTCTTTTTTCATTCTGAGGGCGGTTGTCATTCCAAGACCTGCTGAAATAGAGGTGGAACTGTGTCCGGTATCCAGAATATCATGAGGACTTTCGCTTCTCTTTGGAAATCCGGCTATTCCATTAAATTTCCTTAAAGTAGGAAATTGTTCCTTCCTACCGGTTATTATTTTATGAGTATAACACTGATGTCCCACATCCCATATTATTCTATCTTCAGGAGAATTAAAAACATAATGAAGAGCAAGGGTCAATTCTACAACTCCGAGGTTCGGAGCCAGATGTCCTCCGTTCTTCGACACTACATCTATAATATACTCCCTGATCTCCTGTGCCAGAGCTTTTAAATGCGAAACTTTCATTTTCTTTAAATCCTGAGGTGAATTAACTTTCTTTAAAAACTTCCCCATAAACCTCCTCCGGATTTATTAAACTCGCACACCTGCTTTTAGAAGTTCCTTCCTTCTTTTTTTATAATACCTTTCTTCTTCACTAAAAATACACCCACAATATCCCTGTCTGTAAATATCCAGCTGTTTTGCCTCTTCCTGTCCTTCTCTGTAACCTTTTCGAAAATCTTCATAAAAAAACTCTATTCTGTATCTGTGGGAAAAATCTTCACACATTTCTTTTATAAGTTCGTGATCCTGATAGATACTGTAAAGAAGAGTGGTTGTAAATGCATCTGCCCTAATTTCCACTGCTTTTTCCACTGTTTTTTTTAATCTTATGTAATAACATCGTTCGCATCTTACAGGCTTGTTTTCCTGAAATCTTACTTCTTTTAAAAACATCCTTAATCCATATTCCTTTTCCCACAAAACTTCGAAGTTTTTTACCTCTGCAACTCTTTCAAGTGCCTTTATTCTGTTTCTAAATTCTCTATAAGGATGAATGTTGGGGTTGTAAAAATATCCCATCCACTTTATATTTTTATCCTGAAAATAATTTGCAAGATATATAACACAGGGACCGCAACAGATATGCACCAGAATCATACTTTTACATATTATCACAAAAGCCAATTAAAAAAAGAGCTTGTTAAAATTCCCAACATCTTAAGTATATTTAGAATAATAATAGCTCTTGTGATGATAATTTTAATCTGCACAGGGATAAAGGGAAAAATCATTTTCTGGATGATTGTTCTTGGAGCTTTAAGCGATACCCTGGATGGAAATCTTGCAAGAATTCTCAATCAAAGAACAAATCTTGGAAAACTTATGGATCCAATTGCAGACAAAGTCTTTATCAATACCCTGCTTTTCTTTTTTTATCTAAGAAAAAAAATCCCTTTATATCTTTTAATATTAAATCTAATCCGCGATTTTTTTATACTTTCTGGTGGTGTGTATTTACTTAAAAAGAAAATTCCGCTTTCCAGAATCAACCCCAGTTTACTGGGTAAAGCCTCAACTGTTTGTGAATTTTTACTTTTTATTTTAATTTTTACAGATCTCTATTTTTTTAAACTTAAAAATTTTCTCCATATATTTATTCCTTTTACTGCACTTTTAATCTTTGCTTCAGGGATCCATTATTTTTACGTTTTTATTAAACTTACTAAATCAATCAGGGAGTAGTAATTTTATAAAAACAGTGTAGAATTTAAAAAATATGAAAACAAAAAGTTTTTATCATCAGATTTACTCCTTAGAAGATGCTCAAAAGATAATTTTAGATGAAATCAAAAAAAGATGCCATTTTCCTATAAATTTTGAGGTTATACCTGTTAAAAATTCCTTACACAGGATTACTGCAGAACCGGTATTTGCCAGGATTTCTTCACCTTATTTTTATGCTTCTGCAATGGATGGTTATGCTGTTAGAGCAGAAGAAACTTTTTCTGCCACTGAGAGAAATCCAGTGGTTCTTAAGCTTAATTCTCAGGCTGTCTGGATAGAAACCGGAGATCCTTTACCAGAAGGATTTAATGCAGTTATTCCTGTTGAAGAAGTCAATCTTAAAGAAGATTCAATAGAGATTTTTTCTTCCTATCCTCCGTATAAAAATGTTAGAGCAGTGGGAGAAGATATAGTTGCAACTGAACTCATAATTCCGGAAAACCATTTTATAAGACCCTGGGATATTGGAGCAATGCTTGCAGGAGGGGTTTTAAAAATAAAGGTAAGAAAAAAACCTGTTCTTGGTGTTATTCCAACGGGTTCAGAACTTGTTCCTCCTGAGACACTTGAAAAAAGAGATTTAAAGCCTCCTGAACTTATAGAATATAATTCTTCAGTGCTTGCAGGTCTTATTGAAGAAACAGGAGCAAGGGCGAAAATTTATCCCATTACCCCGGATGAAGAAAATGCATTAAAAAAAGTTCTTCTGAAGGCTCTTGAAAGTTGTGACATGGTTCTTATTAATGCAGGATCCGGTTATGGAAAAGAGGATTTTACTTATAAAATTATAAAAGAACTGGGAGAAGTTTTTATAAATGGAGTAGCCATAAAACCCGGGAAACCTTTTATTGCAGGATTTATAAATAACAAACCAGTTTTTGGAATCCCCGGATATCCTGTTTCAACCATTTTTTGTTTTGAACTGTTTGTAAAACCGGTTATTGAACTATTTCTCGGGATAAAAGAAGAAAAAGAAACTCTGGAAGGGATATTATCCCGAAAATTTGCTTCTTCAATGGGAATCGACGAATTTGTTAGAGTTAAAGTGGGTAAAGTGGGAGATAATTTTGTAATTTCTCCTGCAGGAAGGGGTGCAGGACTTTTGATGTCGGTGGTAAGATCCGACGGCTATGTGAGAATACCAGCAAAATGTGAAGGTTTTTCTCAGGGAGAAAAAATAACTGTATTTTTATGGAGAAAAAAAACCGAAATAGAAAACACTTTGGTATGCATAGGAAGTCATGATAACACCCTGGATATCTTATATAACTTTTTAAGAAAGCGCTTTCCAGAGTTGAGTATGTCTTCCTCGCATGTGGGTTCTATGGGAGGGCTTGTAGCAATAAAAAAAGGAGAAGCTCATATTGCAGGCACCCATCTTCTTGACGAAGAAACAGGAGAATATAATGTTCCTTTTATAAAAAAACTTCTCCCTGAAAAAAAGGTCCTTCTTGTGAATCTTGTTTATCGGGTTCAGGGTCTTATAGTAAAAAAAGGTAATCCTAAAAAAATAAAAAGCTTTCACGATCTTGTGAGGGATGATGTAACTTTTATAAACAGACAGGCTGGTTCTGGAACCCGTCTTCTTCTTGATAAGTATCTCAAAGAACTTGGAATAAGTCCTTCTCAAATAAAAGGTTATGAGAATGAGGAATACACTCACATGGGAGTTGCTCAGGCTGTTGCAAGTGGTAAAGCAGATGCAGGACTTGGAATCCTTTCCTCAGCCAGAGCACTAAATCTTGATTTTATTCCAGTTGCAGAAGAAAGGTATGACATTCTGATTGCAGGGGAATTTCTGGAATTTTATCCAGTAAGGGCCTTTCTTAAAATTATAAAAGAAGATGAAGAATTTAAAAAAGCTGTTTTAAGTCTGGGTGGATACGATGTAAGGGATATGGGTAAGATAATTTATGAAAATTAAAAACTTGTCCAGTCTGGAAAAAGAAAACTTCTTCCTGGAAGATATAAAAAGATAAGTCTCGAATCCAGATGAATCAGATAAATACCATTTCCAGAAGCTGTGTCAGCTTTGGCAAGAATGTAGTCACCTGTTGGAGAAAAAACTGGATCTTCTATGTATCCAGCAAACTTTAGTTCTTGAAAGGTATGCTTATTTAGGTCATAGAATACAAGATAGGAACCGGATGTCCTTAGAGAGATATAAAGAAGCTCTTTTTTTGTTGGAGAAAATCTTGGAGAAACATTATTTTTGCCTTTATAAGATATTCTTTCAAGTATGTGTTTTTTTAAATCATAAATATATATCTGTGAACCTGCTCCTTTATCCCAGACAAAAGCGAGGTATCTACCATCTTGCGAAACACTTCCTGCCTGAAGAATTCCTTCTCCTTTAAGCAGAGGAATTAAGGTGCCAGTTGTTATATCGAATAAATAAATACCTATGTTTCCTTCTTTTAAAAGGGTTAAAACAAGCTTTTTGTCTCCGGGAAGCCACAGAGGAGCCGAACACAATCCCGGTTCAGAAAAGAGCTTATCCTTTCCAGTTATAAGATTTAATATTTTTAAAATGTAATGTCCTTTAGAATAAATCAGATATGCTAATTTTTCTCCTGAAAAAGAAAATTTTGGGAAAAGTATCATCTCCCCTGAGTCAAGAAACTTTAGATTTCTTTTTGAAAAGTCCATTATATAAAGACGATCTCCCTGAGGGATTCTTCTTACAAAAACCACTCTGGTAAAAGCAAGTCCTTTATAAGAAGAAACTTTTTCTATTATCCAGTTACATAAAGCATAAATAAGCCACTCCGGTTTTTTGGAACTACCACATATACGAAAGGTTTTTTTAAAATGTGAAAAATTGCTAAAAAAAGTTCCGTGAATACAAATTTTAGAAGATCGTTTTTCAAAAGTGCAATTTAAAAAATATTCTTCCATTTTCAGCCCGGGAAGAGGAGGTTCTTTTAAAGCAAGAGTAAAAAGATGGTAATTAATTAGTTTTCTTAAAAGTTCACTTAAAGAGTATCCAAGATTGGTTGGTTCATTTTTTATATCAGGGACACGAATTATAATTTTGCGAAAAGTAGAAGTTTCAACTGTTATTTTAGGAACTGTGTTGTTTTCAGCAATTGAAGTTTTGCATAATATTAAAATTATTAAAAAAGTATTTAAAATATGTCTTAGGATAAAAATTTTTTTCATCACAAATTTTTATTATACACGAAATTTTTAAAATGTCTCTACAAATTTTATTAAACGCTGTTTCTATTAACTTGACTTTTTAATGGAATTGGGTTATAAAAAAATAGTAAGATGGCAAAGCTGGATGCCTTTTTTAAATTAATGATAGATACTCAGGCTTCTGACCTTCACCTTTCTGCAGGAAATCCACCTCTTCTTAGAGTTCACGGAGATCTTCAAAGAGTAAAGTATAAGGTTCTCGAAGACGAAGAATTGAGGGAAATGCTTTATGAAGTAGCTCCAGAAGAGGTGATTAAAAAGTTTGAAGAGGAAGGGGAGGTTGACTTCAGTCTTGAAGTTCCTGGAATTGCAAGATTCAGAGCTAATTACTTCAGGCAGAGGAAAGGTGTTGCTGCAGCTTTTAGATTAATTCCGACTAAGATAAAGACTGTGGAAGAACTTGGACTTCCTCCGATTTTAAATAAACTTGCCTTGCTTCCCCGTGGACTTGTTCTTGTTACAGGACCAACAGGCTCTGGAAAATCAACCACTCTTGCAGCTATTATAGATTATGCAAACAGAATGCGTTACGATCACATAATAACCATAGAAGATCCCATAGAATTTGTTCACGAACCCAGAAATTGTCTTATCAATCAAAGGGAGGTTTATACTCATACGAAAAGTTTTGCCTCTGCATTGAGAGCAGCTCTTAGAGAGGATCCAGATATAATCCTTGTTGGAGAAATGAGAGATCTTGAAACTATTTCCCTTGCTCTTGAAGCAGCTTTAACAGGACATCTCGTTTTCTCAACCCTTCACACTATCTCTGCTGCCCAAACAGTTAGCAGAATAATAGAAGTATTTCCTCCTGAACAGCAGGAACAGATAAAAACCTCTCTTTCAGAATCCTTAAGAGCTGTTGTTTCTCAAACCATGTTTAAAAGGATAGATAAACCTGGAAGAATTGTTGCCCTTGAAATAATGATAGCAACTCCTGCTATAAGAAATCTTATAAGAGAAAACAAAATACACCAGATCCCCTCCATGATTCAAACAGGTAAAAAGTATGGAATGATGTCCCTTGATGACTGCATAATGGATTATCTTAAAAAAGGATGGATCAGTCCTGAAGAAGCTTACCTAAAAGCCATAGATAAAACGAGATTTTTGCCTTACCTTAAAAATGTAGAAGATGTAGATTTTACAGAAATACCGGGATAAAAAGTGATTACAGAAACAGAAGTTAAAGATATAATCCAGAAACTTGCTTTTTTAACGGATGGGATATCTGATATTCTGATCCTTGCTGGATATCCTTTTCAGGTAATGGTTTATGGTGAAGTAAGAAGTGTTAATATTCCTGAATTTCCGGTTGATAAACTTTCTCCTTTTCACACAGAAGTTATAGCATTTACTATTTTAAAAAATAGACCAAGACTTTACAAAAAACTTATAAAAGATGGTTATGCAGACTTTTCTTATTTTCTGGATGATGAAACTCGTTTCAGAGTAAACATTTTTTCCCGTCAGAGAACCTACAATATCATAATGAGGAAACTTGAAAGTAGAGTAAAATCTATAGAAGAACTCCGGCTACCCGAGGTTTTTTACAAAATTGCTAAAGAAAAATATGGAATAGTTCTGGTTACAGGAGCAACTGGACAGGGTAAAACCACCACTCTTGCAGCGATTCTTCATGAAATTAATAAAAATAACAGTGTTCACATTTTAACTCTTGAAGACCCTGTTGAATACATTCACAAACCTATAAAAGCTACTATAAATCAACGAGAACTTGGAACTGATTTTAGTTCTTTTGCAGAAGGGCTAAGAGCAGCTTTAAGACAGGCTCCCCATGTTATACTTGTTGGAGAAATAAGAGATAGGGAAACCATGGACATTGCTTTAACTGCTGCTGAAACAGGACACCTTGTTTTCTCAACCCTTCACACCATAGGTGCTTCCCAAACTATAAATAGAATCATAGGATTTTATTCCTCTGAGGAAGAACAGCAAATTCGTTTCAGACTTGCTTCTGCTCTCAGATGGGTTATAGGACAAAAACTCCTTCCCAAAAAAGGAGGAGGTAGGATAGCAATTTTTGACATTCTTTACAACACTTTAAGAACAAGAGAACTTATACTTACAGGGGAAAGCGAGGGCAAAACCTTTTACGATATTATGACACAAGGTAAACCTTACGGAATGCAAACTTTTGATCAGAACATAATTGCCCTCTTTGAAAAAGATCTCATTGACGAAGAAACAGCACTTTATCATTGCTTTAGGAGAGATATTGTTGGAAGACAGATAGAACTTATTAAAAAACAGAGAGAAACTCCTCAAACTGACTTCCGTCTTGAGCTTGGAGGAAAAGGCGTCAGATGACGATAAGAATAGAAGACTTTCTTATAGAAAAACCGCTTTGTTTAATATACTGGAAACTTTCAAATTCTTCAGAGCCAGTAGAAGCCTACTTTAAAAAAGAACACGAAGTTAAACACATCTCTTCTCCGGAAGAGATAATATACTGGCTTAAGGTTGGAGAAGTAAGAGCTGTCATTCTTGGAGCAAGTTCCTTTGAAGAGCTTAAAGACTTTAAGGAAGTTATAGAAGAAAAAGTTCCTGTTGAAGACAGAAGAAAGTTTTTTTTGATATATATTTTACCTTCTGTCACAACTCTTTCTCCAAAAGATACATTTGTGCTCGGGGCTAATCTTGTAATTAATCCACAGGACTTAAATCACTTTGATAAACTTTACGAAAAAGCGGGTCTTTACTGGAAAAATCTATACAAACCCTTCTATACAACCCTTGAAAAGTTACTTGAGGAGATTTAATATTTATTTTAAATAAACACAGAATTAAATAGTTATAGGGAGGAAGGATGATAAAAAAAGCAGTTCTTCCTGTTGCAGGTCTTGGAACCAGGATGCTTCCCATTACCAAAGTTGTTCCCAAAGAACTTCTCAACATTATAGATAGACCCACTATAGAATATGTGGTTAACGAAGCAATAGATTCTGGAATGGAAACCCTGATATTTATTCTTTCTCAGGGAAAAGGAGGAATTATAGATTACTTTGATACGAATCTTGACCTGAGGAGCTTTTTAAAGGAGAGAAACAAGTTAGATCTTTTAAAACTCGTTGAAGAAGTTGAGGACAAAATAAAGTATCTCATAGAGGTGAGGCAAAAAATTCCAGAAGGCTTGGGGCACGCCATTCTTATGGCTGAAAAAGCAGTTGGAAACGAACCTTTTGCAGTGCTTCTTGGAGACGATCTTGTTGATGCAGAGGTTCCCTGTTTAAAACAGATGATAGAAGTTTATGAAAAACTCGGTTCAGAAGAAAAAAAACATAGTCTTATAGCTGTTGAAAGGGTGCCTGAAGAAGAAATCTCAAGATACGGAATAGTCGATGGAGAAGAGGTGGAAAAAGGGATTATTCGTATTAAAAAAGTTGTGGAAAAACCCAAGCCAGAAGAAGCTCCCACAAATCTCGCAATAATAGGAAGATACATTTTTCCTCCAGATATTTTTAACTATCTTAAAAAGATTCCCAAAAAAGGAGGAGAATATCAGCTTACAGACGCTGTTCAGCTCATGATAGACGAAGGATATGAGGTTTATGCATACCTCTTTAAAGGAAAACGCTTTGACACAGGAAATAAAAAAGGCTTCTTCAGAACGATTTTACACTATGCAACCAAGGATCCAGATCTTAAAGCAGTTCTTGAAGAATTTATAAAATAAAATTTAAAAACACAACTCAGGAGGGTAAAAATGCTGAAGAGCCTCAGCATTGGTAAAAAGTTGTTTATAGGTTTCGGGATTTTAATTTTAGTAAATGTGATTATGGGGCTCTATATTTTTGGAATGATAAATATCATCAAAAAGGACATTCATGAGCTTGAAAGAAGGGTTATGAAGTTTAATGAAAGTATCAAACTTCAGGGACATCTTGCAAATGCAAACCTTCACATTTTGAAATTAACAAACTTAAAAAATCTTTCTGCAGAGCAGGTAGCTCATCTAAAAAAACACATCGGAGAACTTCAGGAAAAGTATAGAAAAGCCCTTGCCAATCTTGAAAAACTTATTAAAACCCGGGAAGAGAAAGAAAGACTTGCTAAAGTTAAAGCTATTCTTGCAGAACTTGAAAAAATGAATAGTAAAATAATAAAACTTGTAAATGCAGGGAAAGCAGATAAAGCTCTTCAGTTTTATTATAATCAAGTAGCTCCAAGACTTGACGAGATTACTGATGCTATGGAGGAATTTGTGGAATATCAATATAAACATACTGACCAAATGATTGATGAGATGTATGCTTTTGTTTTAAAAGTAAATCTTATAATGGGAGGAGCAATAATTCTTGTTCTTCTGGTAAGTATTCTTTCTATGGGAGTTATTTCTTATTCTATTAAAAAACCCGTGGAAGAACTTAAAAAATTTCTTGAAAAGGTTAAGAATGGTGATCTTTCAGTGGACATAAAAGTTGATAGCAGGGATGAAATAGGAGACATTGCAATAGCAGTAAAAGAAGCTATAACCCGGGTTAAAGAACTTATAGGAAAAGCCCAGGTGGTTTCTCATGCCCTTGTAAAAAGTTCTGAAGAAATAAGAGAACTTACCAGAGATGTTAAAGAAAAAGCTGAAATGCAGACAGAAAAAACCACTCAGATTGCAAGCTCTGCTGAAGAGATGAGTATAACAGTTGTTGACATTGCAAAGAACACGAGCAACATCTCAGAAGTAAGTAATACCACTGCAGATGTTGCAAAAGAAGGAAAGGATGTAACTTTGAGAACAGCAGAGGAAATCAAGGAAATCGAAAGTTCTGCCCAGAGACTGATGGACATCATGAAAGAGCTTGAGGAAAAGTCTGGAGAAATAGGAAACATTGTAACTTTGATTAAAGAAATTGCAGAACAGACGAATCTTCTTGCTTTGAATGCCACAATTGAAGCAGCAAGAGCAGGAGAACATGGAAAGAGCTTTGCAGTTGTTGCAGGAGAAATCAGAAAACTCGCTGAAAGAACTGACAAGTCAACAGAAGAGATAGGAGGATTTATCAGAGAAATTCAGGGAATTGTTGAAGAGGCAAAAAGAGCAGTTGAAGAAACAAATGCAAAAGTAAGCACAGGTGTTGAACTCTCTGAAAAAGCATCTCAGATGCTTGAAGAAATAGCTGGAAAAGCAGAAGAACTTCAGGCAATGATTAATCAGATTGCAAGCGCAACTGAAGAAATGAGCACTGTTACAGAGCAGATTGCAAAAGACATAGGTGAAGTTGCTGGAGCAAGCAGAACAGTTGTTGAAGCTGTTGAACAGACTGCTCAAAATATGGAAGAAATAACAAAACTCGGTAAAGAACTTAAAGAAGCCATCGGAAAGTTCAAGACCTAAATTTAAATTTTATGTCAGAAAATTTTCTCTTTGTTTACGGAACCCTCAAGCGGGGGTTCTGTAACCATTATTTTTTAAGTGGTTCTAAGTTTGTTGGAAAAGGGGTTACCAAGGAGAAGTATGCACTTTACTTAAAAGGAGAAATACCCTATGTAATAAAAAAACCACCTGTTTCAAAAATAAAAGGAGAAGTTTATCTGGTAGATTCAGAAACTTTAAAAAATATTGACGAACTTGAAGGACATCCTTTCTGTTATTTTAGAGAACTAACCGATATTCAGCTTGAAACAGGAGAAGAAATAAAAGCCTGGATGTATTTTTTTCCTGAAAACCCTGAACCAGGTATCCTGATACCAGAAGGAGAATATACCTTTAAACTTCTTAAAAATTAAACTTTTTTTGCGTATGAAAATAAAAGAAAAACCAGAAGATTTTGTGGTTTACGAAGTTGCAGACATTTATCCAGAAGGGAAAGGGGAGTATTCTCTTTATCTTCTGAAAAAATATGATATTTCGACCTGGGATGCTCTCGGGAAAATTGCAAAGTCTTTAAGAATTTCTATGGATGAAATAGGATACGGAGGTTTAAAAGACAAAAAAGCAGTTGCCCATCAATTTATTACCATAAAAAACGGTCCTAAAAAAGATATAAAAAAGGGCGAATACGAACTCCTTTATCTTGGAAAAACAACCAGACCCATGTCAAAGGAGCTTTTAAAAGGAAATAAGTTTGAGGTGGTGGTAAGGGAATTTCCTGTTGAAGAAGATAAGCTCAGGAGAGAGGTAGAATTAATTCAGGCTTATGGAATGGCAAATTATTTTGATGAACAGAGATTTGGTTCTGTAAAAAACTCAAAGGAGTTTGCAGTAAAAGAAATTATAAAAGGAAATTACGAAAGAGCTCTTTATTTAATGCTTGCAGAAGGAAGCCCTGTTGACATAGAAAAGACCCGGGCTTTAAGAGAGTGCCTTAAGGAAAACTGGAGAAGATTTGAAAAGTGTCTGCCTCTTGCAAAGGTAAACTGGGAGAAAAGTTTGCTTGAATTTCTCACAAGTCACAAACCTTCTAAAAGAACTTTTAAAAGGGCTTTAAATCTGGTAGATAGAGAGTATCTCTTTTTTCTGGGAAATGCCTATCAGAGTTTCATATGGAACGAGGTTCTGAAAAAAATTTTAATTTCCACAGGTGAGAAACTTTTCGAAGTTCCCTATCTTGTTGGGACTCTATACTTTTACAAAGAACTCAACCCTGAAAATAAAGAATACCTGCAAAATCTTAAAATCCCTCTTCCAGCACCAAAGCTTAAGTTTTCAGAAGAAGAAAAAGAAGTGGAAAAAATTTTTGAGGAGGTTTTTCATAGCGAAGGAATAGAAGGACTTAAAGGCTTTAGAACATTTATAAAAGGACTAATTTTTAAGACCTATCCAAGACCAGCAGTGATTTTTCCTGAAGGCTTGACCTGGGAGAAGCTTGACGAATCTACAATTAAAGTTAAGTTTTTTCTTGAAAAAGGAGCTTATGCAACTCTTGTGATAAAGAGGCTTTACTATGGTTGTAAGAATCCCTAACTGGCTTGGAGATGCTCTTATGGCAACCCCAGTCTATTCCTCCCTTATTGCCCTGCAAAAGGAAGAAATTTTTCTCTTTGGACCAGAGCCAATTCTTGAACTTTTAAAATACTTTCCTGAGGTAAAACTTCTTCCTTATTACAGGGGAGAAAAAGAAAAAAATCTTCGGGTTTTAAAAAAAGTAAAAGATCATGCTGGTCTGCTTCTTACGAATTCTTTTTCTTCTGCTTGGCTTTTTTTTAAAGCAGGGCTAAAAGAAAGGTGGGGATATGCAACGGATCTTAGAAGGTGTTTTTTAACAAAGGCTATAAAACCTCCCAAAAAGAAACTTCATCAAAGAGATTATTATCTTTATCTTCTTGAAAAACTCGGGTTAAAAACGCAAAAGAAAGAACTCGAGCTACCTGTTGGAGAGGATGTTCTTGAAAAAGCAGAAGATTTTTTAAAAAGAGAGGGAGTGAAAGAGAAGTATGTGGTTTTCTGCCCTGGTGCAGCGTATGGACCTGCTAAAATGTGGTTTCCAGAATATTACAAAGTTCTTGCAAAGATTCTTGTTAAAAAAGGTTATCATGTCGTTATTCTTGGAGTTGAAAGAGAAAAAGAAACAGGGGAACTTATAAAAAATAACTTAAAAGAAGTTTTTAATTTTTGTGGAAAGACTTCTTTACCCCTTGCCTGTGGAATTATTTACTTTAGCTCCTGTGTGATTTCAAATGATTCAGGGCTTATGCACCTTTCAGC
This sequence comes from uncultured Thermodesulfatator sp., assembly GCA_964636875.1. Taxonomy (GTDB): domain Bacteria; phylum Desulfobacterota; class Thermodesulfobacteria; order Thermodesulfobacteriales; family Thermodesulfobacteriaceae; genus Thermodesulfobacterium. The sequence continues at coordinate 2,979 of CAZWTB010000025.1, read as the reverse complement.
CTGCTTAAAAGTGCCTCAAATAGCTATATTTGGCTCAACTGATCCAGAACTTACCGCTCCTTTAAATCCAAGGGCAGTGGTTTTAAAAAGCGAGCTTGAATGCAGTCCCTGCTTTGAAAGAAAGTGCAGGTTCGGGCATTACAGGTGTTTAAAAGAAATTACTCCAGAGCTTGTTTTAAAGAAGTTTGAAGAGGTTGTGGAAGCCCGCAAAGGGCTTCCACATTAATTTTTTTTAAAAAACAGGATTCAGTCCTGCCCATTCCCTCATTCTTTCGTAAGCAATAACTCTTGGCAGATTATTTTTGTCTTTTGGACCGGGATTTTTCATGTAAAAGGCATTAACCGGGTAAACTGTTCCGAATTCTTTCTTTTCAAGAGCAAGTTTGCCGAGTCTTACGAGATCAACGATCAAGCCAGCAAGAGCAGGACTGTCGTTAATTCTTCCATTTATAATTAATTCGTCAACTGCCTCGTTAAAACTTACATACTCTATGTGCATGGAGATAAATTTCTTGTCTCCCAGAGGTTCCATAAATCCAGTTGGTTTTATGTAATGAGGGGCGTCGTATCCAAGGATGTCTTTTACTATGCTTGACTTGGTAAACTCTTTACTTTTGTTTCTTTCTTTATCGGTAAGTGCGAGAAAGTCAGTGTTTCCTCCGATGTTAAACTGAACAATGTCTTTAACGAATCTGTTTCTCTGGGCAAGGTGAGCAAGAAGGTCAGCAGTAAGAGGAGTTGCTCCAGTTGCTCCGTCGTCTCCAAAAATCACGAGATTGCTTTCTTTTGCAAGCTCAACATAAGCAGGATCGTTTGCTATAAGAGTTGGTATGGTATTAACGAAAACAGCTCCTCCATTTTCTTTTGCATAAAGTGCACAGGCATAAGCATAAACCTGGGTTGCAGTAACTCTATCTTTCTGATCCTTCTCTATTGCTTCAATAAGGGAACTTTTGTCTCCAAAAGGAACAAAAGCCTCTGTTGTGCATACATTTACAAAGACATCAGGTTTGAGCTCCTTCCATTCTTCAACAAGAGCTGAAACAGTATCTTTTAAAGTCTTATCATCTTCAAGCCCTTCAGCTTCTATAGGAAGATTTCTCAAACTTCTTAAGTGAACCCCCTTTCTTATAGTTATATTTTTTAAAGATTCAGGAATGGTTCCGTTATCCCAGTAATTTTTGACTACTTCGTAAAGGGTTTTACCTATTTTGTTTTTATCAACATCGTAGCTACCAACTATTTCTACTTCTTCTATTTTTATTGGTAATTCGTTTTTTAAAGGAATTCCGTAGGGCTTAAGTTCTCCTTTTTTTATTCTCTCAAGCCCGATTGCAAAAATGCTTCCTACATATCCCTGTCCTAAAATCACCACCCTCACCATACCCTTCCTCACCTCCTTTTAAAAATTTTTTATTTTATAAAGTTAGTTCAGCTCTTTTTGTCCTCCAGACCAGTATTAAAGTAAAAATAACTCTTAGATTGCTGAGCACAGCAAGAATCACGAAAAGGGCTTTCACCTGATTAAAGAGGCACATCAGCATGGTTAAAAATATTCTTTCGTCTCTTTTTCCAAGAAGATATTTCATTGCTGGCACTACTTTATAAACATCTTCAAAAAATGCTGCTTTATAGCGTTCTGTTGAATAACTAACCATTACAGAACCAAAAATTGCAAAGGAAATCACGATCCAGAAGAAAAAGTCCGGTCTTATTGCACAGGCAAGAGCAAGAAGAAAGGCAAAGTCCACATATCTGTCAAGAACAGAATCTATGTAGCCTCCGAGTTTGCTTGTTCTGGTTGAAGCCCTTGCAATCTCTCCATCAACTCCATCAAGAATAGAACTTATCTGATACAGAACTCCTGCAAGAGGAATACTATAAAAGTTAACCAGAGCAGAAAAAATACCAAAAAGAAAAGTTAGAAAGGTGATCTGATTTGGAGTAAGGTAGTCAACTAAATATTTACTTATTCTGGTTGAAATTTTTCTATTTATTAATCTGGAAATCCACCCATCTCCTGTGCCTTTTACAGAAAGTTTAATCAGGTAGTGTTTTGCAAGCTTTCTTTCTTCCGGGGTATCCACATCCATCCAGAAGTATCCACTAACCTCACCCGCCGGCAATTTTGCGTTTTTTACTATTTCACTAAGTTCTACAACTTCTTTTTTCTGAACAAGGTCCTCGGCGTGTTTAAATACTTCTGGAGTTAATACGAAAAACCCGGTGTCAAATCCATCATAGTGATTTAACTTTTTGCCAATATCTTCAATCTTTCCATTTCTTATTCTAACTTTGGTTGCCTCGCTTTTGTCAATGTAAGCTCCTATTCTGTCAACTATGAGTCCATCTTTTGTAATTGCTTTTTTTAAAAATTCTTCTTCGTAGAGGTGATCACTCATCGTTAAAACGAATTTTTCTTTTACAGCAGTTTTTGCCACATATAGAGAATAACCGTTTCCTCTTTCTGGATAAGGATTTATAACTATAGTGTAGTCAATTCCCAGAGAGTCTTTAAGTTTTTCGAGAAATTTCTGATAAGTTTCTTTGTATTTCGGGTTCGTAACGAAGATAAATTTTTTTATACCAAGTTTTGAGAGGAGTTTTACATTTCTGTGAACTATTTCAATCCCAGCGACTTTTATAAGTCCTTTTGGTTTGTTTTGGGTAAATTTTCCCATTCTTGTTCCCAATCCAGCTGCGAGAATTACTGCCTCCAAGGCAGCTCCTCCTTGAAGACAGCTTTTTCTCCCTCCTTATTTTTTCAAAAAACCTCCTAAAATCAGGGTGTAGAGAGTAAAAGGTTAAAGATAACCCAAAAAAAGAGACAAAATATTATAATTGTTTATTAAAAATAAGCACTCTTTTTAAAAAGGCAAGTTATTGAGAACTAAAATTTTTTCATAGTCTCAAGAATTGTGAACACCTTCTCCGCGCTCATCGGCTTTGGAAATACCCCACTACCTTGCTCCTCCTCTG
>CAZWTB010000024.1:0-2472 GCA_964636875.1 uncultured Thermodesulfatator sp. | reverse complement strand
TGCCAGAGAACTGAAAACTAAAAAATCCAGGTTAATTCGGCAGGCGCTGGAAATTTTTCTTACTCAGCAATCAATAAGGAATTAAAAATATGTTGAAGATGTATTTATTTAATTCTTTACTTTCTATATCAGCGAACTTTTGCGAAAGTTACCCCTCTGAAACCCTATGTTCATGCGGGTTCTGGCGGTCAAAATTTCTATATTATTTATACATCCCGTTTTTAACTTCGCGGAGGAAGATCTCCCTTCCGTTTTACTTCTTATAAATATCCCCTCTTACTCCTATTTTTGTCACCAGAATAATCTTCTCTTCCCGATAAAATTTAATCAGCATCCTATACCTGCCCACTCTCAGTCTATAAATGTCTTTTTCTCCTTTAACGGGCTTTATGTCAACTTTCTCCCTTCCCATCAAAAAACTTAAAATTCTGTCCACCTTTTTTCTATATTTTTCAGGTAAGGCTTTATAATCTTTATATCCCTGTTTTGAAAATCTTACTTCCCATAGTCCCATGGAATAGTTTCTCCTTCTCTTAATTCCCTCTCAGCTATTTCCAGAAGTTTTCTTTCTTCTTCCGTGAGTGGTGAAGTATCTGCTTCCAGAAAAACTTCCTCAAAAATTTTCTCTCTGGCTTCTTCATTTAAGTTTTTTAACAGTTCAACTATAACCTCAAGAGGAATGGACACAGTATCGGTTCTCATTTTTTCCTCCATAATAAGGTATTTTGTTAAAAGTTTACTGTCTTTTTTCTAAAATTCAAACACCCCTTTTCCCTGCCTCACATTTTATTTTACCACCCGCCGTCTCTCCGGGCTGTCAAGGGTGCTCCGCCTTCGGCTCCGCATCCTTCCGCTTACGCTCCAGGACTCGCTTACGCTCGCCCCTGACAGCCGACGGCGGGCGGTTTTCTTCTTTTCGCAGGCAGGGAAAGGGAAGAAAAAGTGCGTGTTTTTCTCTTGTTTTTTTTTCTGTCAGAATTATAATAATCTCTGAAGGTGGTCACCATGAATGCTTATTACGAAGCCAAGCTTAATACCGCTATAGCCTGGTTTGCTAAAAAGCATTTTGAAAGAACAGGCAAATATCTAACCCAGCTCGGGCTTTTTAAATACCTTGCTCTTCTTGAATTCCGCTCCGTAAGAGAGAGAGGTGTTCCTGTTTTTGGGCTCAAATACGTTGCCATGAAGTGGGGACCTGTGCCTCAGGAACTCTATCAAAAATTTAAAAAGTCTTCTTCACTTCAGACAGAACTTTATCAGGTAAAACGCATCAAAGAGCAGAATCGTGAAGTCGTTTTAATTCTCCCTTCTTCAAAAGAAGCTGACACCAATCTTTTTTCTCCCTGGGAATTGCAGGTCATGAAAGACCTGGTTGAGATTTATGGGGATCGCTGGATTGACACTAAAATCTTTTCTGAGGCTTCTCATCAAAAAATTAAAGCCTGGCAAAAAGCCTATCAAAAGAAACCCAACTCTGTTATAAAATTTGAGGACGAGATTGAAATTTCAGACCTTCCAGAAGAAAAAAAGCAAATTTATTTAGAAAGATTGGCTACTTTTGAAGAATTAACCGCTTCTCAATGACAGATACTTTCCTGAAAAAGCTTCCCTTTCCCCTGGGCACTGTAATAAGACATAAACAATTTAAAGGAAGATTCAGCAAACGGCTCAAGCCGAGGTATTTAATTTACTTTGGTAAACTTGATGAAATAAAAGTACACGTCTTTTTTACCACTACAACCCAGGTAAATTATTACCGTGAAGGTTCCCGAAAAAGCGTTCCTTATCATCTTTTTCCCGAAAAGCACCCCTGTTTTACTAAAGAGTGCGTCCTGGATGTTCAGGTTGCTTACCTTATTCCTGAAAGTGAAATTGAAAAGCTCAAAAGTAGAGTAGAAATAAAAGGACGTCTCTCTGTAGAGGAATTTAAACAGTGTTTAAGAGCAATTACCTATACGGATTTATACCTTGACAGGGTCGTTTACAACTACCTGAGAAATCTTCTCTTTTCTTTGTAATTCTTCCGGTATTCCACTCCCCTCTATTACAAACTCCCACGCCATCAGATCGTCGTAATCTTTCTTTTTTCAATTTGAAATTTTGTTAATATAAAAAAACACGCACAGGGAGGTGTAAGCCATGCAGGAAGTAAAAGCCGTGATTGATCCCGGTTATTCTGCTTTTAAATTTGCTCTTGCTGCTCAGGGGAACCTGTTAACCTGGAAAGAACCCACGCTCGTTTCCCTGGTTCCTGACTTCCAGAGTGCAATGGACGGAGTGGAACCCGACGACTCGTGCCTCGTTGAACACCAGGGCAAAAAATACCTCGTGGGCAGTGATGCAGACGCAGGTTTGCGGGTTTTCCAGGAAGACTCCTTTGAGTTCCTCTACAAACAGGTTCTCACACTCTTCCTGAAAAAACTCCTGAAACGACTTAAACCCGACGAAAAACTCAATACACTCGCTCTCACC
>CAZWTB010000023.1:0-6664 GCA_964636875.1 uncultured Thermodesulfatator sp. | reverse complement strand
GTTATTTGATATATTTGAGCATACTTTTTTATTTCTTCAAAAAGGGCTGTTTTTAAAGTTTCCGGATTCTCCCGATCTATCTTATTAAAATCAAACACAATTACAGGATGGGGGTTAAAATCCCACTTATCGTATATCCACAATCCTTTAAAAAGCTCTTTATTCCCCTTAAAAAGCTCCCACAATGTGCTGACTGTTAAAGATTTTCCGAATCTCCTCGGGCGAGAGAGAAAGTAGCACTTCCCCTGGGTAAGCATTCTGTAAATCCAAGGAGTTTTATCCACATAAACCTTACCTTTTGTTCTTATATCTTTAAAACTTGAAGTATCAAGCGGAAGCACTGGAAGCATAAAAAGCTCCTTGTTTAACTTTTTATTCAGTTTAAACAAGTTTTAAGATTTGACAAGAAAGCTATTTTATAAAATGTATAAAAAATTAAGCAATGACATGAAAAAGAATTTCCTGTTGAATAATAGTTAAATAATAATTTTTATTTTAGTAAACATGTCTAAAAATACAATTATAAGTTTTAAATAAAAAACAAGGCAGGGTAAGAGGAAGGGGTAAAAGAGAACTTTACTAATTTAGAAAATGTATTATATTTAGGAATAAGGCTATTGGGACCTGCGCGACGGATCCCGGTGAACCCCGCCAGGCCCGAAAGGGAGCAACGGTAGCCGGGCTCTCCGGGTGCCGCAGGTATCCCAATAGCCCCTTATAATTTTTAAAAACTTTTTAAACGGAAGCGTAAGGGGACTGGTGTCCCTCCCGGGCTTCAAACCCGGTGCACCTCTAAAAAGAGGTGGGTGGGTTCAATTCCCACACGCTTCCGCCACCCCCTTTAATTTAAAATGAAAAAAATATCCCTCTTCATCCTTGTCTTTATCCTCATCTTATTCCCCTTAAACTCCTATTCCATCATCTCCATTAAAACTGAAAAATTATACGGAAAACTTCTTTTTAAATCATTATCTAAAAACCTAAAATTCTATACCGATCCCGAAGCCTTCATTTACATCAATACCATAGGAAATCTGCTTGTTAAAAAAGGAGTTTCTATTTCCCCTTTTACTTTTAGTTTCTATTTGGTTAAAGATGACTCCTTTAACGCTTTCTCTCTTCCAGGCGGATATATTCTTATAAACACCGGTGTCTTCAATGTTATAAAAGATGAAAATCAACTTGCAGGAATCCTTGCCCATGAAATAGCTCATAATATTGCAAGACATGTTGTCAAACAAATAGAACTTGCTAATAAATATCAATTCGCTACAATAACTGCTATAATTACTGCTCTTTTAATAGGTGGCCCAGAAGCAGGTCAGGTTGCTGGTATCACATCTCTTGCTCTTGCTCAAACTAAACTCCTTTCCTATACAAGAGCAGAAGAAGAAGAGGCAGATAAAATAGGAATTCAAATTCTAACTCGTGCAGGTTATAATCCCTGGGGAATGGTAAAGATTATGCAAATGCTTTCTCAAAAAAGTGGCCTTGCAATAGAATTAAATTATAGATATCTCCTCACACATCCTCTTCCACCAGAAAGAGTTGTTTACCTTACCACCATAGCTAAAAAATTAACCTTAAATAAAAAAGATGTAAATCTAATAGCACAGGATCCTGTTTATTTTAAAAGACTAAAAATAAAAATTTCTACTTCAGGAAAAGATCCCCTGCAACTTATTCCCTATTACAATGAATTGCTCCTGAAAAAGAAAAATCCCTGGAATATATTAAAACTTGCCTTTGCTCTTGAAAATGCAAAATTTTACAAAAGAGCAATAAAACAAATGAAAAAAGCCATTGAATTCTTGCCTCCAAAAGATTATTTTAAACTTGATCTTGCAGAAATGTATATTAAATGGGGAAAATTTAAAAAAAGTCTTACTATTTTAAAAAATCTGAACTTTAAAAAACCAAACTATGTCTCAAAATTATGTAATTTAAAAAAGAAAACTCTATTTGCAAGAGCCTATTTTGGAATTGGGAATTATACCCAAGCTTATGCTATTTTAAGTAAACTTTTTAATACTTATCCGAATTTATTTGAAAATAACTTCTTTTTGCTTTACATGTATGGAGTAAGTGCTTTACAGATAGGAAAAAAAGGTATAGGCCACTACATTTTTGGCAAATATTATCAGCTTAGAGGAAATTACATGGCTGCAATTTTTCATTATAAAAAAGCTCTTTTATTTTTAAATAAAAAAGATAAAATGTATAAAAGAGCTAAGTGGTTTTTAAAAAATTTGGAAACCCGAACTATACAGAGGGAAGAATAGGTTCAGGAGGAACAAATGGCAGAAAAAAGAACTTCTATTCGCACTCATAAAATAAAAATTTCTAAACCTTTTAAAATTAAATATAAAGAAAAAATTGTATGTCCTTATTGTAATAACAGTGAAGATTTTTATGAAGTGGTAGAGAATGCTACATTTATAGTTCATTATTTTCAGGGAGAAGATGGGAGTCTTGAACCTGTCGAAGAAGAAGTTGAAGTAATGGGTCCTGTAAAGTTTTATTGTGCTAACTGCCATGCTGATCTAACCCATCTCAAAAACGAATACTGATATCCATGAGACCTTTTTATATTATTCAAACCTATAAAGCATTTATAAAACACTTTCACGAATTAAAAAAAGGAGATTTAGTAGCAGTTCGTCCGCCTTTAAAAAAAGAAGAAACTCCTTTATTCCTGGATCTTACATACAGAAAAGTTGAAGCCTTCCCCTCATTCTTATCTCAGCTTCTAAGTGTTTCTAAAACTTTACAGGTGCACATTTTAAAAAATTTTATGCCCCCTTATACTTATGTGATCCGTGATCAAAATACCCTTCTTCAGGTAATGACTGATCTTGCTCAAACCCCTTTTAAAAAATTTATAACCAAAGAAGACAGAGCTAATTGTGGATTGGGTATAAAATTATGGAATTCTCTTGAAGATGTGTTCAATTTTGCAGGAACAGAAGTTTTACCCTTCCCCTTTGTCCTTCAACCATTCTTTGAAAATCTTAAAGACATAAGAGTAATTATTCTGGGAAATAGATATTTTGAAGCCTATCAAAGAGAAAATCTTTTAAACTTTCGAAAAAATATTTTCTTTGGTGGTAAAGCAATACCTTATAAATTAAATAAAGAAGAATTAAAATTCTGCAAAATTGTAATGAAAAGAGGTAAATTCCCCTATGCCCATCTGGATATGATATATATTGGAAAAGAAGGACCATTTCTTGGAGAAATAAATTTAAAAGGCGGTATAAAAGGTGCAAAAATTAGTTCTGAAGAATATAACAAAATTATTCAGGAAATAACTGAAATTTATTTAAAAAATTGGGAAAAAAAATTTAGTCCTGTTAAATATGTAAAATAAATATTACCATTTCCACTTCCACCCCCACCTCCATCTCCATCCCCAGCCTCTTCTTTTTCTACATCCCCCTCTCATTTCACAGGGACGCGGTATTCTCTCAAGAAGTTCTGCTTTTATATTCCTGGCTATATCCAAACTTATAACAAGTCTATTAGTCCCATTTCTTAAAAGTAAATTTCTTCCAAAAATATGCATCACTTCAAAATCACTACCCTTTCTTAATCCCATTGCCTCAATTTTTTTTAAAACCTCTTCACTACCTAAGAATTCTACAATTTTCACTCTATCTCCACACCTGGCTTCACTTAAAAGAATACTTTCCCCTGACATTACAACTCTTCCTTACACTCAGGACAAATTCCAAAAATTTCAAGATGATATGTAAGCAGTTTAAAACCCAGTTCCTCACCATATTTATTTATTAACTCTGCAAGCTTTTCATCAATGGCTTCTTTTACCTTATTACATTTTATACAAATAAAATGCAAATGAGGAAGTTTATTTAAAGTTACTTCATAATGAGAATGTCCCTCCTGTTTATATACTTCCTGAATATACCCTCCCTCTATAAGAAGCGGTAAAGTTCTGTAAATCGAAGCTTTAGAAATTTTACTCCCTTTGTTCTTCAGTTTAAGATAAAGTTCATCTACATCAAAATGATCTTCAATAGTCAATATCTCTTTTAAAATTTCCTCTCTTTCCGGAGTATATTTTAATCCCTTTCTTTTTATAAATTTTTTAAAATCCTTTAACACTTCTTCTGTAGAAATCTTTTCAACACTTTCTTTTACTATCACTTCCCCCCTCCCTTTATTTTAGCCTTTCAAAATTCATTTCAAATATTGTTTATTTACTTTTTAAATAATTGCAATAGATTCTCAATTGGATAAAATTATAAATCTTTAAAAAAGGTTTGTCAAGCGTTTTCTATGTGTTATAATAAAAAATCATTATAAAAAGTCAAATTCTTGAGAGGTGAGAAAAATGAATGAAAAAAGAGATCCCCGTATTATAAAAAAAACCTACAAAGAATTTGGTAGAATAAAAAGACCTAAAAATCTTCCATCAGAAGAAAAACAGAAACTTTTACAAAAGCTTTTTGAAAAAAAAGCCGAAGTTTTTACTCAGGATCCAGAACTTCAAGAAAAAATAAGAAAAAGACTCGATTGGATAGAAGGTCCGGGAATTATAGAATCAAAACTTGAAGAAATAAAAATATTTGCAGAAGAAATAAAAAAGGATTTCTCTCATGTAGTATGGTGTGGTATGGGAGGATCAGGACTTTTTCCTCTTGTTCTTTCCAAAATTTTTGTGCCTGCCGAAGGATACCCCGAACTTTATGTTATAGATACAAACGATCCTGAAAATATTGAAAATATTGAGAAACTTCCACTGGAAAAAACTCTTTTTGTAATTGTTTCTGAATCAGGAACAACCATAGAAACCCTTTCTCATTTTAAATACTTTTGGAAAAAAGTTGAGGAATTAAAAAGTTCACCAGGAGAAAATTTTGTTGCTTTAACAGATCCAGGATCCCCTCTTGAAAAAACTGCTAAAGAACTGGGATTTAGAAAAATTTTTGCTCATCCTCCTTACATCGGAGGTAGATATGCAGCTTTAAGTGAAATAGGGTTTCTTCCTGCTGGTTTAATGGGACTTGACCTTCAAAAAGCAATTAAATTTGCAAAAAACATGTATGAAGCCTGTGGTAAAGATATACCATGGGACTATAACCTTTCTGCAATGCTTGCAGAATTTTTAATAGAGTGCTATATCCAAGGACAGGATAAAATCACTTTTATAGTAGATCCTTTATTAAAACCTTTTGTTTTCTGGATAGAACAACTTGTCGCTGAAAGCCTTGGAAAAGATCTTACAGGACTTGTTCCTGTAGTAGGTGAATCTCCAGGTTCTCCAACTCTCTACGGAACTGATAGAACTTTTATTTATATAACCCTTAGAGGAAGAGAAAAAATCTACCAACGATTAATAATGGACCTTAAATCCGAAGGTTTTCCTGTTAAAACTATGATTCTGGAAGATAAATATGAAATATTCGGAGAAGTCTTTAGATGGATGCTTGCCATTGCATTGTGCGGCTATTTTATGAGTGTAAACCCTTTTGATGAACCCGATGTAGTCCTTACAAAACAGAAAACTAAAGAACTCCTGGAAAAATTTAAAAAAGAAAAAGATTTTGGAATGGAATTTTACCTTGACGAAGAAACACGCTGGGGATTTTATTACGAAAATACAGTAAGTATAGAATTTCCCAAATTTACCGCTCTTTTGAAAAAATTTTTTACAGGAATGTCTCCATGGAGTTATGTAGGACTTCTGGCATATCTTCCCATAGATGACGAAGTGGAAGATCTCTTTAGAGATATTAGAAGTCTAATAAGAGAAAAAAAGGGTTGTAGCACAGTATTCGGCTTTGGTCCCAGATACCTTCATTCCACAGGACAGCTTTTTAAAGGTGGTCCTATCCTCGGAAGATTTATAATCTTTACAAGAAGAGGAAGAAAAGAAAATCAAATAATTCCTGGAGAAGGATATACCTTCTGGGATCAACAATTCTCTCAGGCATGCGGAGACTTTAAAGCCCTTGAACAAAAAAATAGACCCGTTATTATGATACATCTTACTGAAAATTATAAAGAAGATCTGAAAAAAATTTATTCTTACTTTAAAAAAGCCCTTTCTCCTGAATAAAATGAAAATAAATATAGGTATTGCTCAAATCAATACAACAGTAGGAGCACTTTTAGAAAATAGAAAAAAAATTTGCAGTTTCTGGAAAGAACTTGATGAAAATTCACACCTCGTTGTATTTCCAGAACTTGCCCTAACAGGCTACCCCCCGGAAGATTTACTCCTCCAAAAAGATTTCCTTGACGAAACTCTTTATCAACTTGAAGAACTTAAAAAATTTTCCCAAAATTTATATTCCACTGCCATTATTGGACTTCCTTTTTTTGACGGCTTCTCACTTTTTAATTCCGCGGTAGTTATTAAACAGGGAAATACTCTCGGCATTTATCATAAACACTATCTTCCCAATTATTCTGTTTTTGACGAAAAAAGATATTTTTTTCCCGGAGACACCCCAGTTATTCTGGAACTGAATTTTTGCAAAATAGGAATTTCTATATGTGAAGACATCTGGCATCCAGAAGGACTTGAGAGACTTTATGCATTAAGTGGAGCAGAAATTCTCCTTAACATAAATGCTTCTCCCTATTACACAGGAAAATCCGAATTTAAATTAAACTTTTTAAAAGCAAGGGCAGAAGA
>CAZWTB010000022.1:0-1752 GCA_964636875.1 uncultured Thermodesulfatator sp. | reverse complement strand
CTAAAGGACACCTTGGTAAAGAAATAGATGCCCTTGGCGGAGAAATGGCTCTTGCTATAGATGAAACCGGTATCCAGTTTAGAAAACTTAATACAAGAAAAGGTCCTGCTGTAAGATCAACAAGAGCTCAGGCAGATAGATTTAAATATCAGGATAGAATGAAGCGGGTTCTTGAAAGAACCCCTAATCTTTACATTAAACAGGCACTGGTAACGAGAATTCTCGTAAAAGATAAAAGGGTTTACGGAGTTGCTACGAAACCTGGAGAGGAGTTTGGTGCAAAAGCAGTAATAATTGCTCCTGGAACTTTTTTACACGGCTTGATTCACATAGGTTTAAATCACTTTGAAGCAGGAAGGATGGGAGACCCTCCTTCAAATAGCCTTGCTGAAAATCTTAAAGAACTTGGATTTGAGCTCGGAAGATTTAAAACTGGAACATGTCCAAGACTTGACGGAAGAACCATAGATTACTCAAGACTTGAAATACAATGGGGAGATTATCCACCTCCTCTTTTTTCCTTTAAAAACAAAGGAAAAAGACCCCCGCTTCCTCAGGTTCCCTGTTTTATAACCTATACTACCCCTGAAACCCACAAAATAATTATGGAGTCCCTTGATCGCTCCCCTCTTTTTACGGGAAAAATAAAGGGGAGAGGAGTGAGATATTGTCCTTCTATAGAAGACAAAGTTTTTAAATTTCCTGAAAAAGAAAGACATCAGATTTTTATAGAACCCGAGGGACTTGATACAGTAGAAGTTTATCCAAATGGAATAAGCACGAGTCTTCCCATAGATGTTCAGTGGAAGATGGTAAGAAGTATTCCCGGACTTGAAAAAGCAGAAATTTTAAGACCTGGCTATGGCATAGAACACGACTACGCAATGCCAACTCAGTTAAAACACAGTCTTGAAACCAAACTCATTTCCGGACTCTTTTTTGCAGGACAGATAAACGGAACAACAGGATACGAAGAAGCTGCTGCTCAGGGTCTTATTGCAGGAATTAATGCAGTGAGATATGTCAGAGATGAAGAACCCATAATAATAGACCGTTCCCAGGCTTATATCGGCGTTCTTATTGACGACCTTGTTACAAAAGGAACAGACGAACCTTACAGAATGTTTACTTCAAGAGCAGAATACAGACTCCTTTTAAGAGAAGATAATGCAGATCTGAGGCTTACTGAAATAGGAAGAAAAATAGGACTCGTTGACGATGAAAGGTGGAGTCTTTATCTTGAAAAAAAAGAAAAACTTAGTGAATTAATGGAATTTATAAAAAAGACAAAAATTGCTCCGGATTTAATAAATGGATACTTACAGAGCATAGGCTCAACCCCTGTAAAAGGAAGCATCAGACTTTTTGACCTATTAAGGAGACCTGAAGTTGAAATACAGGCTCTTAAAGAGCTGATCCCGGATCTGCGCAAATTTCCACAGGATGTGCTTTCTGAAGCAGAGACAGAGGTGAAGTATAGCGGATACATTCAGAAACAGCTAAAAGAAGTGGAAAAGTTTAAAAAACTTGAGAGTATGAAACTCCCTCCTGACCTTGATTATTATAAAGTTCCTGGGCTTTCCAATGAGGTAAGAGAAAAACTCACAAGGGTTAAACCTGCTTCCATAGGACAGGCACTAAGAATTCCAGGAATTACTCCTGCAGCAGTCTCAGCTATTCAGGTTTACCTAAAGAAAAAATACCGTGCAGACAGAGAAACCAGCTAAAATTAAATCAGTTGAAATTCATTTT
>CAZWTB010000021.1:0-2027 GCA_964636875.1 uncultured Thermodesulfatator sp. | reverse complement strand
TCTTTTAGTTCTATAAGCTCCTGCATCAGGTCTTCGTCAATGTGAAGTCTTCCTGCAGTGTCAATAATTACTATGTCTCTGCTCTGTTCTTTTGCCATCTGAAAGGCATTTCTTACTATTTCAACAGGTTTTTCTCCAGGTTTAGCTTCGTAAAAAGGAGTATCAACTTTTTGAGCAAGAACTTTGAGCTGTTCTATAGCAGCAGGACGGTATATGTCAGCAGAGACAAGAAGAGGGCGATGTCCTTTTTTCTTTAAAAATCTTGCGAGTTTTGCAGCGGTTGTGGTTTTTCCAGAACCCTGAAGTCCGGCAAGAAGTATTCCAACTGGTTTTGGACCTGAGAGGTTTAAGCCCTTTGCCTCCCCACCAAGAGTCTGAACGAGTTCCTCATAAACTATTTTTACGATCTGCTGGAAGGGAGTTAAACTTTCTATTACTTCTGAGGAAAGAGCCCTGTTTTCTACTCTGCTTATGAGATTTTTAACAACTTTGTAGTTAACATCTGCTTCAAGCAGGGCAAGACGAATTTCTCTGAGTCCTTTTTTTATGTCGTCAGGACTGAGCTTTCCTTTTTCTTTAAACTTTTCTAAAGCTGTTTCAAGCCTTTTACTTAATCCTTCAAACATAAGCACTCCGTTTTAAATTTTGCTTTAAAAATTAACACAGCTCTTTATTTTTACAACCTTTTTAAAACAATAAAAGTATCAAACGAATAACTCAAATTTTTTATTTCAATTTTGTTTCATGAAATTTATAAGTAGCGTTTTGTTTTAGGCTTTAACTCTCTAATAATATTCCGCTTTTTATAAATTCCTGAACAAATTCTATACGAGATTTTTTTATTTCCTCAGGACTCCCTTTTTCTATTATTACTCCTTTGTGCAAAAATGCTATAAAATCCGCATATTTAAAAGCAAGATGAAGATCGTGGCTTATTATAATGCAGGTTAAATTGTAAGTTTCTTTTAGTTTCTTTATAAGAGCAAGAATAGAATTTTGCAAAATAGGATCAAGCCCTGTTGTAGGTTCGTCAAAGAGAACCACTTCTGGTTTTAGAGCAAGGGTTCTCGCAAGAGCTGCTCTTTTTCTCATACCTCCTGAAAGTTCAGAGGGATACTTCTTTTTAGCATGAAGAAGATTTACTGCTTCAAGGAGTTCATCAACTCTTTTTTCTATTTCCTCCTTTTTCATTTTAAAGTGTTCTTTTAAAGGAAAAGCCACATTTTCTTCAACAGTCATGGAATCAAAAAGTGCTCCTTCCTGAAAGAGATATCCTATCTTGCGTCTGATTTTTCTAAGTTCTTTTTCAGAAAGTTTGGTAATGTCTTTATCTTCAAACCAGATTTCCCCACTGTCAGGCTTTAAAAGCCCTATAATGTGTTTTAAAAGAACGCTTTTTCCGGTTCCACTAAGCCCCATTATAAAGGTTATTTTGTGAGAAGGAATGGTTAGATTGACCCCTTTCAGGACTTCAAAACCATTAAAACTTTTTTTAAGGTTTTTTATAACAATCATTTTTAAAAAAATATAGTAGTGAGTATGTAGTCGAGAATCATAATTCCTACAGAGGAAATTAGCACAGCTTCTGTTGTGGCTCTCCCAACTCCTTCGGCTCCGCCTTTTGTGTAAAATCCTTTATAACCGCATATAGTAACCAGAAAAGCTCCAAAAAATGTAGATTTTATTATTCCGCTTAAAATATCTACGGTTGTTACCATATCTCTCATTCTGGCAATGAGAATCCCTGGATCTATGTGTAGCACAAAAACTCCGACAACATAACCTCCTGCTATGCCGATTATATCTGCTATTGCAGTAAGAAGTGGTAGGGCAATAATTCCTGCTATAAGTCTCGGAGAAATCAAATATTGTATGGGATTTACCGCCATTATTTCAAGGGCGTCTATTTGTTCTGTTATGCGCATTGTTCCGATTTCAGCTGCTATAGCAGAGCCTGCTCTTGCCACCACCATTATTGCAGTAAGAACAGGTCCAAGTTCTCTGGTAAGAGTAAGAGCAACCACTCC
>CAZWTB010000020.1:0-7555 GCA_964636875.1 uncultured Thermodesulfatator sp. | reverse complement strand
TTCTCCTATACCAAGTCCTGCTAAAATACTAAGAAGACAGAGTCCTGCAACTTCAGAAAGTATTAAAATCCACATGTGAAAAGGTTCTGTTCCAAGAGCAAGTAAAACACCGAATTCAAAATAACGCTCCTGAAAGCTCATAATAAGTGTGTTTCCTACGAGAAGAGCAACCAGAGCAAATAGCAGTAAACTCATTAAAATTATAGAAAAGTCAAACATTCTGATAGTGGAAGCCAAGGAAGGAAAAATTTCTTCCCAGGTTAATATTTCGTATTTTGCCCCCAGTTTTTTCAAAAGTTCTTTTTTTAATTTCTGATCATCTGCAGGATTTTTAAGTAAAATTGCAATTTCGTGGATATTATTTCCCATGTTTAAAAACTTCTGGGCTATTTTAAAAGGAATAAAAACCACATATTCGTCTATCTGTCTTAAACCTGTTTCAAAAATACCTTTTACAACAAAAACCTCCTGTATCAAATTCCCTTTAACATCTCCAGAGGTAAGAATTACCCTTTCTCCTACTTCTTTTTTTAACTTTTTAGCAAGCCTTCTGCCAATTAAAATTGTATTTTTTTGCGGGTTTTTAAGATAGTTTCCTTTCCAGATAACATCATCTATTTTAGAAACTTCTTTTTCATATTGAGGAAATATTCCATACACCAGAATCCCCTGCGAGCTTTCTGCAGAACTAATCAGTCCTTTAAAAATAATCCTTGGAGCAAGGGCTTTTACATAAGTTTTTATTGAGTTAAAATTGCGCAGTTTCTGAAATGTTAAAAAAGGAAAGTGTTTTTCTGGCTTGGGATTGTTTTTAAAATTTTTTAAGTGTATCTGGATATGTCCTGAAAGTGTGTGAGTTGCTGAAAAAATCATCAATCTTTTAAGTCCTTCGTTTAATCCATCTGTAAAAACTAAAGAAGCAAGCCCAAGAGAAATAGCAAGAATAGTTAAAACAGATCTTCTCGGATTTCTTTTCAGATTTTTCAAACCGAAAATTATAAGGAAAATACAAAACCTGAGTTCTTTTTTCATTTTAAATTTTTTAAACTTTTCTCATAGCTTCTACAGGCAAAATTTTGTAAACTCTAAAAACAGGGAAGATACATACAAGAAGTGTTGCTATAAATAAAGAAAAAGCAGGTAGAAAGAAACTGTTGAAAGTTAAGTCTGCATACATTTTTTTAATTTCTATTCCACCCATTTTTATAGCTTCTGGATAGGAGATACCAACTACAGAGAAAAGCAAATTGCAGGGGTAGGCAAGAAGAAAACCTAAAATTAGTCCTGCAAAGAGCATCAAAAGGGCTTCTGTGTAAATCATGGAAATTAACAAACTTAATGGAGTGCCCAGAGCTTTAAGCAAGCCAAATTCCCTTGTTCTTTCAAGAACAGCCATAAGAAGAGTGTTTAAAACCCCAAGAGAAATAATAAACAGCACAACAAAAAGAGATAGCCACATCCCTTTTCTATCAGCCTGCATACCTTTGTAAAACTCCACTGCAACTTTATACCAGGGTAAAAATTCAAGATTGTTAAAATTTTTGTTTTTTATAAAAGAAAGATATTTGTTTACATCTTTATAACTTTTAAATAAAACCACAATTTCGTGAACTCCGTGAGGAATATTAAGGAAAGTTCTCAAAATCTGAAGATCCATGCAAACCGCGTCTTTACCTGGTCCGATCTCCGGGGCTTTAAATATGCCTTTTATTTTAAAAAGCTCGTTTGCTATTGAACCATCAAGTCCCTGAGAAACCACTGCCAGCATCTCCCCAGGAGAAACATTTAAAGTTTTAGCAAGACTCTCAGAAATCAGCACTTCTCTTTCATGTTTCTTTAAAAATTTACCTTTAACAATGCCTCTGCAAAGATTTGTCACTTCTTTTTCAGGATCAAAACCTATTAAAATACCTGGAACAACCTCTTTTTCTGTAAAAAATAGAGCAGGGGAATAAAGCCTGTAAGAAACTTTAGCGGATTTTATCTTTTTTATCCTTTTTTTTACTTTCTCCGGAAAGTTAATGAGTTTATAAATAGCTGGATTTTCAAAATAAGTTTTTTTGTGAATTTGCAGATGTCCTATCCCTGCTGAGGTAAAAGCGGAAATTATTCTATTATATGTTCCATCAGAAAGTGCTATAAAAAAGGACGAAAGAAAGTAACTTCCTGCAATCATTAAAACAACAAAAAGATTTCTCTTTTTATTTCTGAGAACATTTCTCAGAGCTAAGGTAAAAATTAGTTTAAAATTTTTCAGCATTTCTGAGAGATCGTAAAGAAAAGAGACTGTTTTTAATCGGGATGTTAAACCGGGCTTTCAAGTATTTTACAAGAGTATATCTTCCTTTCTTTTTTACAGGCACCATTTTTAATACCCTGGGAAGTTTTCTACCTCCGATTATTCCTATGTCTTCAAAATAAAGCACTCTAACGAGTTCTCCTTTTTCATTATAATATTCTTCTCTTACTGGAAGTAAGTCTTTTTTTCTTACTACCAGAACTATTTTGCTCCATAGAGAAAGGGTATTTTTTCTGGGAGTAAGTTTTATAAAGAAGTATTTTGGAGAGTTAAGAGAATCTGGGAGAATGTATTCTCCTTTATAGTCGTCAAAAAGGGTGCTTTCTTTAACGAGGTCGTCATTTGTAAAGTCAGAACCCATCCAGGAAGCCATCATCATAGAAGGAGGAACTCTCATTATTCTGTTAATTCTGGGAAAGTAGTTCCACATTTTCTTTCCTATTCTAAGGGTGGCAATGCCTTTTTCCTTATTTGGATAGATGATAACTATAAGTGTTTTATCTTTCCCTTTTGTCCAGCACTTGAGTTTAAGTTTTCTTTTGTAATAGGAAACAACTTCCATTTCTACAAGGGCAAAAGAAGACTCAGCCCTATATAGGGCATCTATTTTTTTAAGAATCTGCTTTAAGGAAGGAAGATTTTTGGCAAGAATTAAATTTTCTTGAAATATGCAAAAGAGGATTATTGAAATAAAAACCAATGTTTTAAAAAGGGGTTTTTTTATTTTAATTTTCCAGGTCATTTTTTATCCATATTTTTCTTTTTCTCGTTTTTTTTGAAATCTTTTCCAGGGTTTTTCCTTTTTCTTACCATGTGTAATTTTTCTGAAAGGTAATTCTTCTTCAGGAGGGATTTCGATTTCTGGTGGTGTAAAGGGAATTATAGGGGGTTCTTTTTCAGGGACTTTTTGTTTGGGACCGTATTTTCTTAAAAATTTATTATCTATAGGAGGACCTTTAAGGGCTTCGTAGGGAAGTGATTTAACAAGAAAGATTTCTTCTCCGAATTTAAAGACATCTGTAAAGTATTTGGGTATTTTTGACGGAAAAACTTCTATTAAAAGAGCCCCTTTAACCTTTGCCCAATTTTCAGCAAGCTCTTTTTTTACAAACAGAGGAATTAAAGAATTCTTGGGTGTCCAAATTCCTTCTGTTGAAATTTTTATCCATATTTTAGGCTTGACAATTGTCCATAATGTGCTATTATTATAAATTTGCAAAAAATCTATTTTTACAGGAGGTGAGTAATAAGCAGTTTTAGATTTAACTTTGTTGAATTTTTCCGAAAATTCAAAAAAATCTCTATAATAGTAAGAAAAAGCAAGTTTAAGTGTTTCTAATTTGAGTTTTTTAAAATTTTTAGTAAAAATTAGAACTTGAAAAATTTCTTTTATTTTGAAAAATCCATTAATATCAGGAATTAAACCGAATTCTTCAGGATGATGAGCCAGGAGATATTTTAGAAATTTAAATAATTTTTTATCAAACATTGGAAAGGCAAAAAAAGTGGTTAACTTTAAAATAGTATAATACAGAAAACAAAAAAGGGGAGAGGTGAGGAAGGAAAATGGCTAATAAAGATCTTCAGGAGAAGATTCTCGAACTTGGGAAATCAGGAAAATTAACTTACGATGTTTTAAATAAACTCCTTCCCGAAGAGTATAATGATCCTGATAAAATGGAAGAGATTTTTGATCTTCTGGAAAGTTACGGAATAGAACTTAAAGAACTGGATCCTTATGAAAGAGAGGAATACATAGAGAAAAAAGTTCAGGATAAGATGAAAGAACTTTCTACTTTTGTTGAAGGTGAACTTGAAGAAGAAACAATGTCAGAACCTGTTAGTGAAGAACTTCTTTCTCTATATCTGAAAGAGATGGGAAAATACGAACTTCTTACTCCGGAAAGAGAGGAGGAGCTTTCAAGGCAGATTAGAGAAGGTTTTGATTCTATAGTAGAACTTATAGAAAAAGTTAGAAGTTATTGTAAAGAAATAAAAGAACTTAAATCCGCTATTAAAGAATGGAAGAGAAGAGATCCCAATCTTAAGCCTAAAAAGACCTATGTTAATTATCTGGAAGAAATGATAAATACCTGTGAGAAAAAATATAGAAAAAAGGAAATAAAAAAGTTCTGTGCAGAAGTCAGGAAGTTTATAAATCAGATAGAAAGAGCCAAAGACGAAATGGTAAAAGCAAATTTAAGGCTTGTAGTATCCATAGCAAAAAAATATATAAGGCAGGGACTTTCTCTGGCAGATCTTATTCAGGAAGGAAATCTCGGTTTGATGAGGGCGGTTTATCGTTTTGATTATAGAAAAGGTAATAAATTTAGCACCTATGCTTCCTGGTGGATAAGACAGTCTATTACCAGAGCAATACTTGACAAAACCCGCACTATAAGACTTCCAGTTCATTTTCTTGAACTGAGAAATCATGTATTTAAGGCATTTTATGAACTTTCCAGAGAACTTGGTCGTGAACCCACTCCTGAAGAACTTGCAGAAAAAACAGGTGTTCCCTATGAAAAGATCCTTGTTATTTTTGAAACTTCAAAAGAGCCTGTTTCTCTGGAGACACCCATAGGGGACGAGGATAGCACCCTGGGTAATTTTATAGAAAATAAAAAAAGTCCATCTCCTTATGAAACCACAAGAAAAAAAGATGTTTCAGAAAAAATTAAGAAATTTCTTGCAACTCTTTCTCCAAGAGAAGAAAAAATAATTCGTATGAGATTTGGCTTGGGAGAATATGAAGGATACACTCTTGAAGAAATAGGTTATATGTTTAAGGTTTCCAGAGAACGTATACGACAGATAGAAAAAAAAGCTCTTGCTAAAATGAGACAACTTGCTCAGAAAGAAAAATTCGATCTCAGAGATTAACATAATTTAAAACAAACTTTTCTGCTTTGGTCTTCTGGCTGTGGGGAAGATTTTTTTTACAGGAAAATCTTTGAAATAAGGTGATATTCCTCCAAGTTTAAAATTGAAAATTTTTCTCTCTTTTACAGAAGTAAAATAAAATCCCTTTTTAGCTCTTGTTATTGCCACATAAAGAAGCCTTTTTTCTTCCTCTGGAAAAGTATCTTGAAATATTTCAAGGGGTAAAAGCCCTTTTTCAGCTCCAACCAGAATTACATAATCTGCTTCAAGCCCTTTTGAAGCATGTATAGAAAGAAAATTTACTCCCTCTCTTTTTGTTTCCATAAAGTCCCCTGTTTCTGCTTTTTTAAGATAGATCAAAAATTTATCTTTCTCATGTTCACTTAATTCCCAGAGATTTTGCAGAAAAAATTTTATTTCAGAAGGAGCTGTTTCTATGTGGTTTTCTACAGGTAAACTCGATGATTCCACTTCTTTTAAAAACATTTTTACCATTTTTAAACTCTCTCCTGCTGTTTCTTCTGGAAAATTTATCGGGATACCCTCTGAAATAAAAAAGTCTTTTAAATAAAAGAAGACATTTTTTATTCTTGCAAGAACAAAAATTTCTCCCGGAGACACGGAAAAAAGACTCTGTTCTTCAAGCTGAAGCCCTCCCAGAAAGTTTTTTACCAGTTTTGTAAGATGTTTCCCTTCTTCTTTTACATTTTCAAGAAAAAATCCCTGAACAATACCCCCTTTCTTGTCACTTTTAAAAGTTTCAACCTCCCAGGGAGAGATTTTAAATTTTTCTGCAAACTTTAGAATTTCTACAGGACATCTAAAACTTCTGGTAAGAGAAAGAAGTTTTAACCGGGGTTTAAAATCCTCCCAGAATTTTTTTATTTCATAAAGATTAACCCCTCTGAAACCGTATATGGATTGATTGGGATCTCCGAACAAAAAGAAAGTCGCTTTTTTAAAACATCTCAAAAAATTAAGAATTTCCATAGAAGTATCCTGAAATTCATCAATAAATATGTAATATCCTTCGAAATCCGGTAAAGGTAGGGAAGAAACTTCCAGAAGCAGAAGTTCAAAGTCAAGAATGCCTCTTTTTTTCAAAAATTCAAAATAAACTTTTTTGTTTTCCTGAGAAAAAAGGGGTTTTTTAATTTTAGGAAAAAGATTTTTTAAAATGCTTCTTTTTTCTTCTTCTGAGATAAGGGGAGGAGGTTGAGAAAAGTGTTCCTTCCATAGATCATAAGCCAGTCCGTGAAAGGTGTCAACTCTTATTCTATTCAGATTTTCTTTTTTTAATTTTTCTTTGAGTTCCTGAGAGGTTTTTACAGCATAGGAAAGGACAAGGATTTTTTCAGGAGAAATATTTTTGTTTTGAAGAAGGTATTTAATTTTACCAATAAGAGTAAAGGTTTTACCTGTTCCCGGACCTGCAATAATACAGGCATCTTTATCTTCTTTTATAACTCTTTCCTGTTCTTCTGTAAACACTGCAGAGTTTAAGAGTTAAAAAAACGGATACGCCTATTTTTTACTAATTTTAACCACTTTTTTATAAAACTCAACTGTTTTAAATCTGTGTTTATTCTGGATCATAGTGTCAAGAATTGTGTGTATAAATTTTTAAAATTTTTTGTTTCTGATTTTCAGTCTCTTTATTATCTTTTTGCACATTGCAAATGCGAAAATCCGCATTATTTTTATCTTTTCGCGGTTTGTAAGCCATTTCCTGCATCCCTTGTTTTTTACAAAAAATTTCTCTTTCTGCCAGGGCTAATGCTTCAAGAAGGTTTTTTACTTCGGTTTTTATTTTTTCGATTAACATTTTTTCAAATATTTCCTTTTTTTCAGGATGTGATAAAATAGTTTTTAGGTCTTCGGGCATAGTGGCCTCCTCCTGGGGAGTTTTTTCTTTATTTTACCAAAACTTGTGCCCACCAGGAGGGGGGTTTTTTTCTAAATTTCTTTTTATTTATTAATTTTCTCTGCTTCATACACACTTTTTTACTATACTACCGGATTGGTTAAAAATGTAGCGAAAAATAGCAAATTTTTTTAAAATAATACGAAAAGTTTTAATAAAAGGGATTAATTTAGAAATATTAATGTTTATTGAGATTGACATAATTTGAAAAAAAATTTATTATGAAAATGAGAAAGCCTAACAATTACTTTTAAAATATAAATTAATAAATTAAAGGAGGAAGACCATGGGCAGGTATTTTATAATATTTATATTATTTATATTATTTATCGGGGGTGAGATAATGGAAGCAGGAGCTCAGCCACCACTTCTTTACAATTCTGTTGAAAGAAATACTGTATATCAAAACACTGCTGAAAAGGCGATTGCAACTGCAAAAAGTTTAAAAA
>CAZWTB010000019.1:0-3458 GCA_964636875.1 uncultured Thermodesulfatator sp. | reverse complement strand
CAATGTGTCTTTCGCAAACAAGAGCGTGCTTAGGATAACCTTCTTTTTCAAGAAGTTCCCTTCCTAAGTAACCGTGAGCTATATAAGGATACTTTCCGTAGCAACCAAACACAGGCACATTGGTAAAAATCATTCCTATGTCATGAAGCATTCCTGCTTCAAAAATAAAGTTTTTATCTACCTGAGGGAACTTTTCTGCTATCTTTAAAGCCTTGTTAACAACTGCTTCACTATGAGAAACAAGTATTTTGTAAGCTTTACTTTCAGAAGAATAATATTTTTTAATTATCTTATAAGGATCCATATTTAAAAATGAATTCTCGTCCCAACCAAAATAGTGTCAAGTTTCCAGTTTCCTCCTGGTGTTTCAAATTTGTCAAATTTATAAGCTACCAGAATTGAAGAGGCTCTATTGATTCTCCATCCCAGAGCAATATCTACCCCAAATTCTTTTTCGCAATCTTCAAAACTTAAAATTTTTGGAGCATAAACAACTCTGTTATCCCAGAAAAGATCTATGTTAAAATATTTTTTAAAATTAATCAAAACTTTGAACATAAAAGCAAAGTTAAATATGTCTTCTTTACCTGAAGAAGTAAATTCAAGTTTTCCCACACTTCCTTTAAAACCAAGACTAACATCTATAGGTTTTTTATAAAAACTTGATGCAAAAAAGTAAGGAGAAAATATCCACGAAGAGGTTTCGCTATTTTCTTTATTATAGTGAACCTCGCTTCCGAGAAATAAAGGGTTCCCTGAATAAGTACAAACAGGATGCTGAATTTGAAAATTTAAGTTTTCGTCGTTTACCAGAAGAGAAATATCCCAGGCATGTGCAAGAGAACCGAAAATCAAACTTATTATAATACTTGTTATTAAATAAATATAAATTACTCTTTTTTTCATAATTTATTACCTCCTTAATGGGGTAATTTATCAATAGAAGGTCCCTGTTCTTTTTCTGTTTTTTCGAGAGGCTGAAGAACAAAAAGAAGCTGTCCTTCTTCTACCATCTGATTTAATTTAACGCATATTTCTACTATCTGAGCATCAAAAGGTGCAACAATCGGATTTTCCATCTTCATAGACTCAAGATTTGCAATCTCTTCTCCTTTATGGACTATGTCTCCAACTTTAAGACTTCCTCTCTTAGGATTACCTATTCTCCATACAGTTCCACTTATAGGTGCTCCTATTTCATTCGGACGGGTTGCTTTTCTTACTTCTGCTTTTTTTGCTCTTGGTGTTTTAACTTCAAAAACTCTGGTTTTATTATTAACCTTTAAAACCACATGAATAACTCCATCATTTTCGGTTCCTATGGAAACAAGTTCAATACAATAAGGTTTCCCTTCAAGTTCAAATTCAACTTTATCTCCGGGTTTTTTAAGTCCTTGTCTCCAGACTTTGGTTGGAAGCACAAGAGGAGCTATTCCATATTTTTCTCTAAACTTGATAAACTCTATAGCATCCTTAGGATGCATTAAGTAAAGAATAAATTCTTCTTCTGTTGCAGGTCTTCCGAGTTCGTCTTCAAGCTGTTTTCTCAATACATTCAAGTCTTCGTCAGGAACGGATTCAAGAGGAGAATCTTCCCTTCTTTCTTTTATCTTTTCCTTCCAGGCATCTCCAAAAGTGCTTTTATAAACCCATTCATCAGGCCATCCAACAGGCAGTTTCCCATAATGTCCAAGTATAAGATTTTTAAAGTCTCCTGGTGCATGTCTGAAAAGCTGGAGAAGTTCTTCCTGTTCCTCTGGTTCCACAGCAGAAAAGTTCTGCTTCTTCTCTTCAACAAATTTTCTCAAAAGATTTATAACATGTTTCACTCCTGCTTCACCCTGTTCCTTAGCATAACGATTTACTATTCCACTACAGGTTACCCATGTAATCTGAGAACCAGGAGTAACATCAAAATATTTTACTATCTGGTTGTAAAGAGACATAACTTCAAGGATGTAAGGCATAAGATGTAAAAATCCACCCTTTTCTGCCTGTTCAAAGGAGCTCGGGAAAGCACCTCCAGGCATTTTGTGTTTTGTTACCATGTGGTCAAATCCTTTAAAAGGAGATTCCGACCATTCGTAATCCCTTATCCACTCCCTGACTTTCTGCACCGCCTTTTCTGCAGCTTTTCTGTTAAGGTGAACAGGTATCCCGTGTTCTCTGAAAAGCGCTTCAACCGCAAGAATCGGAGAATGCCCGTAAAATCTTACGAGCGTATCCTCCTCCACATCTATAATTTTTGCTCCTGCTTTTGCAGCAGCAAGAAGAACAGGCATTGCGAGACCATCTGTAATGTGCCTATGGTAGTTAATTACAAGATCCGGATACTTTTGTTTTATAGCATCTATAAGCTCTGTAATAGAACTAACTGTTCCAACTCCTGCCATGTCTTTTATACAGAAAATTATTTCATCAACCCCTCCACAGAGATCTACTATCTCGTCAACAACTTTTAAGTAATACTTAGTGTCAAACCAGGGAGCTACTGTATAAGAAATCGCTGGTTCAAAGAGCTTCCCTCTTTTCATAACTACTTCTGCAACAGTTCTCATGTTTCTAATATCGTTCAAAAAGGAAAAACACCTCCAGACATCTATATCAACTTTTTCAACCACGTATTCAATGATATTCTTGGGATAGGGACGGTATCCCCACATATTGGTTTCTCTTATTAAAGTCTGAAGAAGAACATTCGGCATGAGTTCTCTTAAAATCGCAATTTCTTCAAAGGGGCTTTCTTTTCTATTCATTATTCCTACATGCCACCTTGCTCCTCCATGACATTCTGCAGCAAAAAGCCCCATCTCATTGTAATAAGGAGCAAGTGTTTTTAAGTCATATATTCGAAGTCTATTTTTGTAATCTGACTGTCCTGCGTCTCTCATTCCCACAGAAACAAAACACACCCCTGGAAGCTCTCTCACTTTTTGCACAATTTCCCTTGGGCTCATTCCAGGTTTTACAAAAACATAGTCCATCTTTTTTCCTCCTTTAAAAACTTTTAATTTTTACATCCAGGGCTGTGGTCCCAAAGCTGATATTTCTGCTACATATTGAGCAATTTTTAAAGCTTCGTCATCTGCTGTTTTTTCTTTAAATGCTGCAAGAAGTTCTTCATAATGCTCATCTATAAAACGAGTAGAATAATTTCCTGCTATAAATTCTGGATGTCTGATTATACTTAAAAGCAGTGGTGCGATAGTTTTAACTCCTTCAACTCTAAGACCTCTGCTTAAAGCTCTATCCATAACTCTTAAAGCTTCTTTTCTATCCGCACCTGCAGCCATAACAAGCATTAAAAGAGAATCATAATAAGGGGGAACTTCTGCTCCTTCGTAAACTCCAGAAGAAACTCTTATCCCTGGTCCCTGCGGAATTTCCAGACGGGTTATAGTTCCAAAAGAAGGATTAAATGTTTTAGGATCTTCTGCATTAATTCTAACTTCTATAGC
>CAZWTB010000018.1:0-2993 GCA_964636875.1 uncultured Thermodesulfatator sp. | reverse complement strand
GATTGCAGGGCTTGTTATTCCGAAGTATGCAGGAATTATTATTCTTTCAGACTTGAGAGCAGACATTCTGCTTAATGTCCTCATAGAAAGAATGAACATTTACACAGATCCTCAGAAACCACTTGTTGTTGAAGAAGGAATCTATCCTGTTAATGGACCTGACGAATATTCACCTGTTATAGTAACCTGTAACTTTGCACTTACTTACTTTATAGTTAACGGAGAAGTTGAAGGAAGTCGCGTTCCAACCTGGCTTCTTATCAAAGATACAGACGGACTTTCTGTTCTTACTGCATGGGCAGCAGGAAAGTTCGGAGCAGACAACATTGCAGAATTCGTAAAAAAGTGCGGAATAGCTGAAAAGGTTAAACACAGGAAGCTTGTTATTCCCGGTTATGTAGCAGGAATTAAAGGAGAGCTTGAGGATGAACTTCCTGACTGGGAGATAGTTGTAGGACCTCGTGAAGCAAGTGGACTTCCGTCCTTTTTGAAAAACCTCGAAAAAGAGCTAAAGCAAAGTGCTTAAGTTTTTTACTCTTTAAAAATATTCAAAAACTTTTCGTAAGGAAAATTAAGTATGTATGTAATTAGTTTTGACAACATTAAAGTTTTTGCAGAGCCTGGAGAGGTTCTTCTTGAAGTAGCAAGAAGAAATGGAATTTACATACCGAGTTTGTGCTATCTTAAGGACATAGACCCTCCAAAGGAAAGATGTGGTCTTTGCGTTGTGGAGATAGAAGGGGAGGGTATTAAAAGAGCCTGCGAATACAGAGTTGAAAAGAGCATAAAAGTTTATACCAATACTCCGCAGATTAAAGAAATCAGGAAGCAGATTCTTGAAAATCTGGTAAGGAACCACTATGGAGATTGCAAGGCTCCGTGTCATGTTCCCTGTCCAGGAGGACTGAACATACAAGGATACATAGGATTTATTGCCAAGGGAGAGTTTAAGTCTGCTCTTTCTTTGATAAAAGAGAAGCTTCCTCTTCCAGCAGTAGTTGGAAGGGTTTGTCCCAGATTTTGCGAGCCTGTTTGCAGAAGAGCTTTAATAGACGAACCCATAGCAATAAACAATCTGAAAAGATTCGTTGCAGACTATGGATTAAAGCATGGAGAAATTCTTCCTGAGGTAAAACCTTTAAACGGTAAGAGAGTCGCAATAATAGGAGCAGGTCCATGTGGTTTAAGTTGTGCCTACTTTTTAAGACTCGAAGGATTTAAAGTTACGATTTTTGACAGAGAACCAGAACCAGGAGGTCTTTTAAGATACGGAATTCCTACTTACAAACTTCCAAGAGAGGTTCTTTCAAAAGAGATAGAGAGTATATTTAAGCTTGGAGGAATAGAATTTCAGGGAGGAAAAGAATGGGGCAGGGACTTTAATTTAAAAGAGCTTTTTTCTCAGGGGTTTGATGCAATATTTATAGCAACCGGAGTTAGAAAAGAGAAGTTTTGGGGTGCTAAAGGGGAAGAACTTGCTTTAAGTGGAATAGAGTTTCTGTATAAGTTTAACAAAGGTGAATTAAATACCGAGCCTTTTCAAAACAAAAAAGTTGTTATTCTTGGATGTAGCTACACTGCTATAGAAACTGCAAGGGTTTTGAGAAGATTTAATTCTGAAGTTACGGTTATTTATCCCAGATCAAGAGTTGAGGTAACTGTTCCTCAGAGAGAAATAGGATATGCTGAAAAAGAAGGGGTTAAGTTTCTTTTTGTTACTGCTCCTGTTGAAATTTCAAAAAATGGAGAAAGATTTCTTTTAAAACTTGCTAAAACCATACTTACAGAAAAAAGAGAAGTTGTTGTTTTACCTGAAACAGAGTTTACTTTTGAAGCAGATTTTGTTTTTAGAGCATGGGGAGAAACTGCTTCTGACGAATTCAGGAATTTTGGAGAACTTGAGAGCCAGCTTGAGGTAAAAGAAGACGGTTTTATAAAAGTTGACGGGTATCTCAGGACATCTGTTAAAGGTGTGTTTGCAGGAGGTGATTTTGTTCATGGGCCAAAGACAGTTATTCAGGCGGTTGCATCTGGTAGAAAAGCAGCTCAGAGTATAAAGTATTTTATGGAAGGAAAAACACCTCCTAAGCCATTTTTTACCATAAAATTTGATTTTTCAAGAGGTAAGAGGCCAGAAGAAATAGATTCCAAATTTCTGGAGCTTTTTCCTCCTGAAAAAAGGAGGAGGCTTAAAGAAAGACCTCCAGAAGAAAGAATAAAGGACTTTGACGAAGTTGTAGAAGGCTTTACAGAAGAAGAAGCAATAGCAGAGGCAAACAGGTGTCTCAGGTGTGGATGCTTAGGTATTCACAAATGCGAATTTAGAGAAATTTTGATTAAGGAAAACATTGGAGTCAGTAAAGCAACAAGACGGATGAAGTATCTTATTAACAGGGAACATCCTTTTATAGAAGTTGATATTAATAAGTGTATAGCCTGTCAGAGGTGTGTTAGGATTTGCGTTCATAATGCTATAGATTTTAAAATAATAAACAAAGGGACTCCTTACGAGTACATAACTTTTTCTTTTAAAGACAACTGCACTAATTGTGGAAATTGTGTGGATGTGTGTCCAACAGGAGCTCTTATTAAAAAGGATCTCGTGGTTCCTTACAATAGAAAAGATGCAAGGGCTGTAAAGAGTGTGTGTGGTTATTGTGGAACTGGTTGTAATCTTACGGTATGGGTTAAAAATGGGAGTATTCTTGAAATTACTCCTAGGGACGAGCATCCAAATCACGGTTCAGCATGTGTAAAAGGAAGGTTTGGTTTTACTT
Source organism: uncultured Thermodesulfatator sp. (assembly GCA_964636875.1). Lineage (GTDB taxonomy): Bacteria > Desulfobacterota > Thermodesulfobacteria > Thermodesulfobacteriales > Thermodesulfobacteriaceae > Thermodesulfobacterium. The sequence goes on along the minus strand of CAZWTB010000018.1, from coordinate 216 downwards.
TTTACAAACATCCAGACAGACTTAAAAAACCGCTTTTAAGGAAGAGTCTTAGAGAAGACTTTAAAGAGGTTTCCTGGGATGAGGCACTTGATTTTGTTGCAGAAAAGCTTCTTGAGATAAAGGAGAAGTATGGAGGAAATAGTATAGGATTTTTAACTTCTTCTCAGATAAGTAATGAAGAGAACTATCTTTTACAGAAGATAGCAAGGGTTATAT
>CAZWTB010000017.1:0-4495 GCA_964636875.1 uncultured Thermodesulfatator sp. | reverse complement strand
GCTATTATATGGGCAACTGGATGGAAGCCTTATGATGCTACGAAACTTGATAATTTAGGATTTGGTAAATATGCAAATGTAATTACAAATATGCAGATGGAAAGATTGGCTTCTCCTTGGGGACCAACTGGAGGACAAATTGTAAGACCTTCTGACAATACGCCTCCTAAGAGAGTTGCTTTTGTTCAGTGTGCAGGTTCAAGGGATGAGAACCATCTTCCTTATTGTTCTTATATTTGTTGTCTTGCTTCTTTAAAGCACAGTTTATATCTTGCTCAGCAGGATCCTGAAACAGAGATTTTAATTTTCTATATAGATTTAAGAACTCCTGGAAGATATGAGAAGTTTTTAAGAAGGGTTCAGGAGGAAGCTAAGGTTAAGTTTATAAAAGGTAAGGTAGCAAAAGTTGAGGAAGATCCTGAAACAAAGGATTTAATAGTAACTGCTGAAGATACTTTAACAGGTAAGAAAATAAATGAGAAGGTTAATATGGTGGTGCTTGCTCTTGGTATGCAGCCGAGTGTAGCGGGGATGAATATTCCCGGGCTTTCTGTAGATGAAAATGGATTTGTGGTAGGAGAAGAAGGTATTATTGGGTGTGGTTGTGCTAAGATGCCTCTTGATGTTATGACTTCTAATGAGACTGCAACTGGTGCTGCATTAAAAGCTATTCAAACTATAGTAAGGGGGTAAGCGATGCAGAAAATAGGGGTATTTATATGCACATCTTGTGATATAGGAAAACGTTTAAATATAGAAGATTTAGAAAATGCAGCAAGGGAGCAGGGAGCTACCGCTGTTTATAGTAAAGAAATTCTTTGTTCTAAAGAAGGAAGAGCATTTATAGAAGAAAAAATAAAAGCCGATGAACTTGATGCAGTTTGTATATGTGCATGTTCCCACAGAGTAAATTATGATGTATTTAATTTTGATAAAGTAGCAGTTGATAGAGTAAGTTTAAGAGAAGGGGTTGTCTGGAGTAGATTTCCTGTGGGAGAAAACGGAGAAAAATTAGAAGATGATTCTGTAGAGTATGTGGAAGGAGTAAGTTTTAAAGATGAACTTATGGCACTTGCTAAGGATTATGTAAGAATGGGGGTTGCTAAACTTCAGAGTTATAATCATCCTGTTCCTTACAAACCAGAGGATCCAATTTCCAAAACTGTTCTTGTTATAGGAGGCGGTGTTGCAGGACTTACTACTGCACTTGAAGTAGCTAAAGCAGGATACGAAGCAGTAATAGTGGAAAAAGAGAAACAGCTTGGTGGTTTTGTTGCTAAAATGAAAGCTCATTGTGAAGTAAAGCCACCTTATAAAAATTTAGTTCCTCCTATTGTAGATGAATTAATTTCTGAAGTTGAAAATAACGATAATATAAAGGTTTACAAAGGAGCACAAATTGTTAGTATAGCTGGTGCTCCTGGAATGTTTGATGTTAAGATAAAGGTTGGTGCTAAAGAAGAAGAAATTAAAGTTGGATCAATAGTTCTTGCTGCGGGATTTAAACCTTATGATGCAAGTAAACTTGCTGATCTTGGATATGGTAATATTAAAAATGTAATTACGAATGTTCAATTTGAAGAAATGGCAAAAGCTGGTAACTTTAAGAGACCGTCTGATGGAGCACCGATAAAGAGTGTTCTTTTTATTCAGTGTGCTGGTCAGAGAGACGAAAATCATTTACCTTATTGTTCTGGTTTTTGTTGTTTGGCATCTTTAAAGCAGGCGAAGTATATAAGAGAGGCTGATCCTGAGGCAAAAGCATACATAATTTATGATCATATGAGAACAATGGGAATTTTTGAGAATTTTTATAAGACCTTGCAGGATGATCCTGGTGTATTTTTAACAAAAGGTAAAGTAGTAGAGGTTTCTGAGGGAAGTGATGGGAAAGTTAAGGTGATAGTAGATGACACACTTCTTGGAGAAAAAATTGAAATAGAAGTGGATGTAGTGGTTCTTGCTATTGGAATGGTTCCTGTGACAGCAGAAGAAGCAGTTCTTAATCTTGATTACAGACAGGGTCCTGCATTGCCAGAGCTTGAGTTGTTTTATGGCTATGCTGATTCTAATTTTATTTGTTTCCCTTATGAAACGAGGAGAACTGGTATTTATGCAGCCGGTGCAGTGCATCAGCCAATGACTATTCAGCAGGCTATAGAGGATGCAAGAGGAGCTGCGCTGAAGGCAATTCAGTGTCTTGTTGCTATTGAAGAAGGGCATGCGGTTCATCCAAGGACTTGGGATTATGCTTATCCAGAATTTGACCTTAAAATGTGCACTCAGTGTAAGAGATGCACAGAAGAGTGTCCATTTGGTGCATTGAATGAAGATGAGAAAGGATTCCCGATTCAGTTCGTTACGAGATGTCGTAGATGTGGAACCTGTTTTGGAGCTTGTCCACAGAGAATCATCAGCTTTAAGGATTATTCAGTAGATATGATAGGAAATATGATAAAAGCTACAGAAATGCCAGAGCAGGGATATGGACTTTATAGACTTATGGCATTTGTGTGTGAAAACGACGCATTGCCTGCTCTTGAAATTGCTGCTTATCAGAAGAAGAACATACCTGTATCTTTTAGAATAATACCGGTGAGGTGTCTGGGATCTGTTAATGTAGCTTTTGTTAAAGACGCAATGAGTAAGGGGTATGATGGTATATTATTATTAGGTTGTAAATATGGAGAAAACTATCAATGTCACTTTATTAAAGGAAGTGAGCTTGCTAACAGGAGAATGGAGAATGTAGCAGAAACATTACAACAGCTTGCTCTTGAATCTGAAAGAGTTACACTCCATACGGTAGCTTTAGATGAGGTAGATGAAGCAGTTAAAAAATTACATGAATTTGCAGAAGAAATGAAAGGATTTGAAGAAAATCCATTTAAAGGATGGTAAGGAGGAGAGGGCTATGGGAAACGATGTGGTAAGGGTTGACCCCGAATTAAGTGTTATAAAAGAATTGCAGGAAGCTGGTGGAGACACTTTAAAAAAGTGTTATCAGTGTGCAACCTGTTCTACAGTATGTCCCTTGTCTCCTGATGAAGCTCCGTTTCCAAGAAAGCACATGATTTTGGCTCAATGGGGTTTTAAAGAGAAACTTCTTAATGATCCTGGAGTATGGTTGTGTCATCAGTGTGGAGATTGTAATAAGTATTGTCCGAGAAATGCAAGACCAGGAGATGTTCTTGCAGCTTTGAGGATGCTTGTTATAAAAGAAGCAATGCCTTTTAAGGCAATATATTCTCTTTATAATAATGTATGGGGAATACCTGTTCTTATAGGTATAGCTCTGTGCTGGATATTACTTGCTACATTTGCCACTTTTGGTGGGGTTCCTAACTTTTTTGATGCAAGTTCTTTCCCTTATGGTGGTCCCCATTATGAAATTTTGTTTTTACATTTACCTGCAAGGGTATTAATGGTAGATGTGGTATTTTTACCACTTGCTGCGATTGTTATTATTTTGATGTGTAATACGCTGAGCAGGATGTGGAATGCGTATTTAGAGAATTTTAATGTGCCTCAGGCGTATCGTTATGGTATGTGGAAAATATTAAGAACTTATTTAGTTCCTGCTATTAAGGAAATTATTAAGCACGAGAGATTTGTAAAGTGTAATGTAAACAATTGGAGAGCAATGCCGCACAAGATGCTTATATATGCATTCATTATTCTTGCGATTACTACTGCGGTTGTATTCTTCATGGCAGATATTTTAGGATTTCATACTCCGTGGAGTCCTCTTAAGCATCCTGTTAAGCTTTTTGGTAATGTTGGAGCGGTTCTTCTTATTTATGGAAGTATAATGATGATTGCAGGGAGAACTAAAGCAGTTGGAGAAGGGGCTATAAAGACAAGTTATGCTGATTTGTTTTTACTTTATCTTTTACTTATTATAGGACTTACAGGAGTTGGAATAGAGGTTGTTCGTTCCATACCTGGTATTAAGAATATTACATCACTCTTCTATTTAGGACATCTTGTAGCTGTATTTATTCTCTTTTTAGGTGTGCTTTATTCTAAATTTGCTCATTTAATTTTCAGAACAATGGCGATGGTATTTGATTTATACTATAAAGATGTAGTTAAGAAGATGGAATCTTAAAAATTGGTCTTGACAAAATTTCAAAATAAGTTAATTTATTAGTGGCTTAAATGGAGGGGTGCCCGAGCGGACAAAGGGGGCGGGCTGTAAACCCGCTGGCGTATGCCTTCGGAGGTTCGAATCCTCCCCCCTCCATTTAAGGATTTAAGGTGCGGGCGTAGCTCAAGTGGTAGAGCATCAGCCTTCCAAGCTGAGGGTTGCGGGTTCGAGTCCCGTCACCCGCTCCAATTGAGTTAAATAAGGAGCCCACGTAGCTCAGGAGGTAGAGCACTTCCTTGGTAAGGAAGTGGTCACCGGTTCGAGTCCGGTCGTGGGCTCCATTTTAAATATAGAAATTTACTAAGAGGGAGGAGAAGGAGATGGCGAAGCAGAAGTTTGAGAGGA
>CAZWTB010000016.1:0-1882 GCA_964636875.1 uncultured Thermodesulfatator sp. | reverse complement strand
CCAAGGGTTTTAGCTATTACATCAGCAAGTTTTAAAGCTGTTCCACTTGGAGCATCTTTTTTCATTCTATGATGAGCTTCTATAATTTCTATGTCATATCCTTCTCCAAGAACTTTTGCAGTAATTTCAACAAGTTTGTAAAGAAGATTAATTCCAAGACTCATGTTGTAAGCCTGAACAAGAGGGAAGTTCTTTTTTGCAAGAAAGTGAATTTCTTCAAGTTCTTCTTTTGTAAATCCAGTGGTTCCTATTACCATTGCTTTTTTGTATTTTGCATTTATTTTTGCGTGTTCAAGAGAGGCTTTGTGAAAAGTAAAGTCTATTATGACATCACCTTTTTCTATGACTTTTTCAAGAGAATTCTCAATGATGATGCCGGTTTTAGGAAGACCGGGAATTATTTCTGCTACATCTTTTCCAACAGCAGGATGTTCTGGATGTTCAAAAGCAGCAACAAGGTCTATTTCAGGGTTCTGGAAGATAAGTTTTATTATAGTGCTTCCCATTCTACCACCGGCTCCAGCAACAATTGCTTTTACAGCCATATCCCCCTCCTTTTAATTTTATTTATTTTGAAGTTCTTTTTTAAATGCTTCTAAATACTTTTTATACACTTTAAAACACCTTTCGTCAACTTCTCTTTCTTCCACAAGTTCGTAAAATTTTTTAAACATTTCCTCTTCGTCAAGTTTCTCTCTTTCTATTATCAGACTACTTTCCTTAAAAGAAACTTCTTCTTCTGTCCTTTTCTTTTCTTTTTGATACTCCAGAACAAGGAGATTTGGGAAAATTGTTTTCAGTCTTTCAAAGGCATGTAAAACAGGGAGCTCATTTTTTAAAATTACTTTTATGTAACTTTCGTCTTTTTTTTCTTTTATGAGTTCTTCAAAAAATCCACATTTTACTTTTAAAGGAAGTGTTGAATTAAGAAAAATTTTTTCTTCTTTAAGTAGTTTGTTATTTTTAATTTCAAAAAACCAGCCTCCTTTTCTGTAAACTGCTTCTTCAAAACTGTAGGGAAGAATTGAACCAGCATAGTAAAACCTGTTTTTTACTTTCTGGAGACGGTGAAGGTGTCCGAGTAAAAGAAAGTCAAAATTTTCAAAAATCTCAAGTGGCAGAGTTTCTTCACCCAGAAATCCTTTTAAACTTGCTTCTTCTCCTGTGAAAAATCCATATTCCACTGCAAAGTGTCCCAGAAAAATAGCCGGCTTTTTAACTTCTAAACTTTTAAGCAAAATATTGATAAAATTTCTAAAGTCTGTTTCCACAAGATTACATTTTTTAAAAACTGGCAAAGTTTTTACCTGCTCTTTCAGTTCGTAAATTGATAAGTAAGGAAAAGGATAAAAGTAAAAAGGATTCTGCTGAGAGTCAGTGAGTTTTAAAGGTGAGAAGAGAAACTCTGTATCGTCAACAAAAAGAAGCCCACCTTCTTTTAAGAATTCTTTGTAAAGACTTATTCTTTTTGAGTCGTGATTTCCAAGGATAAATAGGGTAAAAATTTTTTCTTTAAACAATCGGAGGAGAAGTTCTTTTAAAAGTTTCAGGGTTTCGTAGTCAGGGTGGGGTTTATCTGTAATGTCTCCGGTTACCACGAGAACATCAGGTTTAAGCTCTTTTAAAGCAGGGAAGAATTCTTTTTCAAAAAATAGAGCCTGTTCTTCAAGAAGTTTTTTTCCGAAGAAGACTTTTCCAAGATGCCAGTCAGATGTGTGAAAAATTCTCAAGCCTAAGAGATTTCTCCCTTAAAGTTTTTTGCGACAAAAAAGATTTCTTTACTTTCTTTGCGACTGCTTTCTGGTTTAAAAAGTTTAACACTTTTAAAGTATTTTGCAATTTCCTTTTTTAATTCCGGTGTTTTAGCTCCTTCAAAAATCTT
>CAZWTB010000015.1:0-6095 GCA_964636875.1 uncultured Thermodesulfatator sp. | reverse complement strand
AAGAATTGCTGGACTTTTCAGTGGAAGAGGATTTAATATAGATAGTCTCTGTGTTGCAGAAACCTTAGATCCCACGCTTTCCTGTTTAACTCTCGTAACCCATGGTGATGAACAAATAATAGAACAAATTATAAAACAACTAAGAAGACTTATAGATGTTTATAAAGTCACGGATGTTACTAAAGAAGGAGAATTTGTAGAAAGAGAAATGGCTCTTATAAAAGTAAGGGCAGAAAAAGAAAACAGAGAAGAGATTTTTAGAATTTGTGAAATTTTCAGGTGTAAAATCGTGGATGTCAGTCCAAGAAGTTATGTCCTTGAAGTAACAGGAGATAAAAACAAACTTGAGGCTGTTATAGAACTTTTAAGACCGATGGGAATAAAAGAAATAGTTAGAACCGGAACAATAGCCATGAAAAGAGAAAAAAAGAGCACATAAAATTCTCAAAAATTTCCTGTATATCCTCTTGATTTTTATTCTTCTCAAGGTATAAATTTCTAAAAATTTTTTTAATGGAGGAGAGGAAAATGGAGAAAATATCTTTAAATAAAGAAAATTTAAGTAAAGAAGATTTAGAAAGTCTTGAAAAAGCTTTTAAAAGATGTGCAAGAAGAATAATTCTTGCTACTACACTTGCTGGGAGTGGTCATCCTGGTGGTTCTCTTTCATCTCTAAGTTTATTACTTGTGCTTTATTCCATTGCAAAAGTTTTTCCAGAAAATCCAAGACACCCGGAAAGGGACAGAATAGTTATAAGTCAGGGACATATCAGTCCCGGGGTTTACAGTGTTCTTTGTGAATTTGGATTTTTCCCTGAGGAAGATTTTTTAATGGAATTCAGAAGGTGTGGTTCTGCTTTTGCAGGGCATGTAGAACAGGCTGTTCCTGGAGTAGAATGGAATACCGGGAATCTTGGACAGGGTCTTTCTTCTGCCTGTGGAATGGCTATGGCTTTAAAATTGAAAAAAATTGACTCTAAGGTTTTCTGTCTTATGGGAGATGGTGAACAGCAAAAAGGACAGGTAATTGAAGCAAGACGCTGGGCTGTAAAGTTCGGTCTTAACAATCTCATCACTCTTATAGACTACAATAAACTTCAAATAGGAGGAGACATCTCTCAGGTAATGCCTCAAAATATAAAAGAAGAAATCCTTGCTACTTCCTGGAATCTAATAGAAATTGATGGACACGACTTTAATGAAATTTACAAAGCCCTTAAAAAAGCCATAACTAAAGAAGTAGAAGATCCTGAAAAACCAACTGCAATTCTTGCTCATACAATTATGGGAAAGGGTATTTCTTTTATGGAAAACGATCCAAAGTGGCATGGTATGGCTTTACCAGAAGACCTTGCTAAAGAAGCTTTAAAAGAACTCGGATTTGATCCTTCTGAACTTGATATTCTTAAAGAAAAAAGGAAATCTTGGACAATAAAGTTTCCTCACTGTCCTCATGATCCTCTACCAGTAGAAATTGAGCCCTCTGAACCTGTTATTTATTCCCCTGATGTTAAAACAGATTGTAGAAGTGCCTATGGTAAGGCTCTTTTAAAACTTGCAGAAAAAAATAATAAACCCGGAGAGGTCCCCAAGATCATTGGATTAACCTGTGATCTTGAAGGTTCTGTAAAAATGACAAACTTTAAAAAGTTTTCTCCTGATGTATTTTTTGAATCAGGTATTCAGGAACATCACACAGCTTCAGTAGCAGGAGCTTTATCAAAAGAAGGCTTCCTTGTATTTTTCTCAACTTTTGGGGTTTTTGCTGTAGATGAAGTTTACAACCAGTTGAGATTAAATTCTCTTAACAAAACTGCTTTAAAAGTTGTTTCCACCCATCTTGGAGCAGATGTTGGAGAAGACGGTCCAACTCACCAGTGTATAGATTATTTAGGACTTCTTTTTAATCTACCGGATTTTGAAATTTACATGCCTGCTGATCCAAATCAAACTGATCATATCATAAGAACTATTGCTCAAAGAAAAGGAAACATTTTTGTTGGAATGGGAAGATCCAAAATACCAATTATTACTAAAACTGATGGAACTCCTTATTTTGACGAAAATTATAAATTCGTCCCGGGAAAAGCAGACTGGATAAGAGAAGGAAAGCAGGGGGTTATAATTTCCTATGGAACTGCTATTCACAATGTTCTTTCTGCATGGCAGATTTTAAAAGAAAAAGGTATTGATGTTGCTGTGTTAAACGTCGCTTCTATAAGACCTTTTCCAGAGGAGGACATTTTAAAAGCTTCTCAATATAAAAATATTTTGGTAGTTGAAGATCATTTTATTGAAACAGGGCTTGGGAACAAAATATGTGCCTTTTTCAGTTTAAAGTCCATTAATGTAAAAATAAAACTATTAGGACATAAAGAACCTCTCACTTCTGGCAAACCAGAAGAATTGTTTAGAAAATCAGGTATAGATGCAGAACATATAGCTCAAACTTTTGAATCTTTACTTTAAAAAATGTCTGAAGAAGTTCTTTCTGATAAAAAACAACCTCTTACAGATCATCTTATAGAATTAAGAGGTTGTATAATCAAAGCTTTTGTAGGATGGAGTATATCAGCAGTTATTTCTTACATTTTTGCCGAGAAAATTATAAACTTTCTTGTTCTTCCTCTTGAAAAAGTTGCATCTTCTTCTGTTTTTTTTAGAACTTTTCCTGAAGTTTTTTCTGTATATATTAAACTTTCGATTATAATGGGATTTATTATAGGCAGTCCCTATATAATTTATCAACTATGGAGTTTCATTGCTCCAGGACTTTATCCACATGAAAAAAAATGGGTAAAAAGTGCCCTGGTTTTAACCTGTTTTTCTTTTATTATAGGAGATCTGGTAGCTTATTATATCTTTTTACCTTTTATTTTAAAATTTTTTTATTCTTTTGGAGAAAAGTTTTTAACATTTAAACCTTTTCTTAAAGAATATATAAGTTTTTCTCTAAAAGTCTTTATAATCTTTGGAATACTCTTTCAGATCCCTTCTTTTTTATTAATGCTTTCACTTTTTGGAATCGCTGATTACGAAAAATTAAAAAAATTTAGACCTTATGCAATTATTTTATCTTTTCTTATTTCTGCAATTTTAACCTCTGGAGCTGATCCTTTAAATCAAATTCTCCTTGCTCTTCCCTTGACAGTTCTTTATGAAGTAGGTATAATTTTAGTTAGACTCAGCAAATTTAAGAAAACTTCTAAAAAAGGAGGTTAAAATGTTCCCATCCTTAGGTGGTCAGGAGTTATTTATTATTTTATTTTTAGCTCTTTTAATTTTTGGAGCTAAAAGACTTCCTGAAGTAGGAGCAGGGCTTGGTAAAGGTATCAGAGCTTTTAAAGATGCTTTAAAATCCGCAGATGTAAATGAAGATCTTGAAAAATTAGAAGAAAAAAAACAAAACACTTAATTTAATAACTTGCAGGCTTTTATATTATCTGCTGGAAAAGGCACAAGACTTTTACCTTATACTCAAATTTTACCCAAACCCCTTTTTCCTATACTTGGAAAACCTATCCTTAAAATTATAGTTTCTTCTCTTTACAAGCTCGGCATACACTCCATAGGAATAAATCTTTATCATTTAAAAGAAAAAATTTTAAATTTTCTTTCAGAAATACAAAATGAATTTCCTAAATTAAAAATTGAAGTTTTTATAGAAAAAGAACTCCTTGGAACAGGAGGAGCTATATTAAATGCTAAAAAATTTTTCTTGAAAGAACCCACTCTTTTAATAAACTGTGACATTTTAACTAACTTTCCTTTAAAAACTCTCTTGGATCATTTTCAAAAAAATAATTTTAAAGTTTTGATGCTTTTTACCAAAGGAGATAATGCAAACGTATGTATTGATCCTGAAAAAAAGATAGTGCTTACTTTTAGAACAACCAAAAAACCTCTATTTTCTTTTACAGGTATTCAAATAATTACACCTGAAGCAGTTTCTATTTTAAATAAACTACCTTACGAAAAGGACTTAATAAAGTTATATCAAGCTCTTATAAAAAAAATCCCTGTTCATGCTTATCTTGACTTAAAACATTACTTCAAAGACATCGGAACTATTAATAATTATCTACAGGCTCACGAAGATTTGATTTTAAAAAAAATTAAAATACCAGAAATAAAAGTTGACAATACGCCTTTTATTATCAAAACTAAAAACATAGGAAAAAATATAAAATTAAAAAACTGGGTTTATATAGACGACGAAGTGAAAATAAAACCTAACTGTTTCCTTTCAAGAATCGTTGCCTGGAAAGGCTCTATTATTCCTACTGGTGTACACGAAAATAAAATTTTTGTTTAAAAAATAAAAAAAGGAGGCGGAATTTTTCCGCCTCCTTGATTATTATCGAAATTCTATTTTTAGCTTTCTTCAGGTTTCTCACTACCAGCTTCAAGTCCCATTCCTACTCCAGGAAGACCAAACATCACTGTGCTTCCTGTAGAGAAATATTCAAGCTTTCCTTCCTGAACAAGCTCATTAGCAGCTTTTTTAATTTCACGAGCCTTGGCTTCAGGAATTTCTCTCTGTAAATCTTTAAGATAAATTTTACTTTTTCCTCCTTTACCTACTTTTTGCTGCATAACTTCCATAATCTTCTGCTTAAGTTGTTCCATGTCCATCTTCATCACCCCTTTTCTTAAATTTTTTTTAGCCTTCTACTTCAATTTTAACTTCATCTACATGTTTGGTGAACTTAAAGTGGGTAGTTGTTCTATAAGTGGTGTAAGCAAGTCTGTAATCGTCAATGCTCTTCTCAGTAAATGGAATCTCTGTCAATTCAAAGAATCTTTCCCAACCAATTCTTTCAATCCATTCACCAACTCTTTCATACTTTCTTGCATGCTGAGCATAGGTTTCAAGAATCTTCTTAATCCATTTCACAGTGGTCGGCCAGCGAGGAGGTTCATTGGGGATGTAAGGTATAACGACTCTGGAGAACTTGGGAGGTGTCTTTCTATTAGTAACCTTTCCTCCAACAACTATTGCAATACCGTCTCCTTCTCCGTCAGCAATCGGCATAGCAGGACACATGGTATAACAGTTTCCACAGAACATACAACGCTCAGCATTAACTCTAACTGTCTTCTTTTTCTGTCCATCAATTTCTACTGTAGCAGGCTTAATAGCACCAAGTGGACATGCAGCTATTGCAAGAGGAATTTCACAAACATGCTGTAATCTCTCGTCTTCAATCATAGGTGGTTTTCTGTGAATTCCAACTATAGCAATATCAGAGCAGTGAACTGCTCCACACATGTTCAAACAACAAGCAAGAGCAAGCCTTGTCTTTGCAGGAAGTTTATGAGAAGTAAAATATTCAAAAAGTTCATCCATAATAGACTTAACTACTCCAGAAGCATCAATTGCCGGAGTGTGACAGTGAATCCATCCCTGAGTATGAACAATGTTACTTACAGATGCACCAGTTCCTCCAACAGGAAATTTATAAGAACCATGAGGATGTTTCCTGTTCTTAAGATCCTCAAGAAGTGCCCTGAGTTTTTCTTCAGAATCTACTACAAACTCTACATTATTACGGGTAGTCCAGCGCACATATCCATCACAATATTTATCAGCTATCTCACAAATTTCTCTAATATAATCTGTGGTTTCAAGACGCGGAGTTCCACATCTTACTACATATACCACATCTCCAGTAGAAGAAACCCTTTTTACAACTCCAGGCTGAATAATTTCATGAGATACCCACTTTCCATAATTTTTCTTAATAATAGGAGGTAAAAACTGCCAGTAATAAGGAGGTCCTATATCTGTAATTCTGTTCTGCATCGGCTTGTCAGGATTATAAAGCTTCTCCGCTACATCTGGATAATAAGGTTCCTGATATACAGGATCCAACTCTTTAAACTTACCCTCTATCTCCTCATACTTGCTCCACAATTCCTGCAACCTTTCAATTGCCTTGTCATTGCCCATCTTGCCCTCCTTTTATTTTCATATTTTTATTTTCTAATTTAACAACTCCAATTCAAATTTACGCTGGATGACGCTTTCTAAATTCTTTAATGTCTCTCTGCCATCCACCAGGAACTTCTTCTTCCTTCCAGAAAATATATGG
>CAZWTB010000014.1:0-29284 GCA_964636875.1 uncultured Thermodesulfatator sp. | reverse complement strand
TTGAGCATACTTTTTTATTTCTTCAAAAAGGGCTGTTTTTAAAGTTTCCGGATTCTCCCGATCTATCTTATTAAAATCAAACACAATTACAGGATGGGGTTTAAAATCCCACTTATCATATATCCACAATCCTTTAAAAAGCTCTTTATTCCCTTTAAAAAGTTCCCACAGAGTGCTGACTGTTAAAGACTTTCCGAATCTTCTTGGGCGGGAGAGAAAGTAGCACTTTCCCTGGGTAAGCATTCTGTAAATCCAGGGGGTTTTATCCACATAAATCTTACCTTTCGTTCTTATGTCTTTAAAACTTGAAGTATCAAGTGGAAGAACCGGAAGCATACTGTGAACCCCTTTTTCTAACTTTTAATTCAATTTAACCAAGTTCCGGAATTTTACAAGAAAAACGTGAAAAGCTTTTAATGTTTTAAAGTTGCTGTTTTTTTATATTTACTTATCTAAATAGGGTGTTAAAATGGATAAAAAATTTTTTTGTGGTTAAAAAAATGAAACCTGTAAAAAGCGAAGTAATTAAGAAAATTTTAAAAGGTGAAAGACTTTCAAAAGAAGAAGGACTTATTCTTTTTGATTTTGAACTTCATGAACTTGGATTTCTTGCAAGGGAAGTAAGATTTAGATTAAAACCTGAAAAAATAGTTACTTATGTAGTTGACAGAAATATAAATTATACAAACATATGTATTTCTGGGTGTAAATTTTGTGCTTATTATAAAGCTCCTGGTGAATCAGGAGGATTTGTTTTAAGTTTTGAAGAACTCGGGAAAAAGATAGAAGAAACCATAAAACTTGGTGGTTATCAAATCCTTTTACAGGGAGGGCTTCATCCAGAACTTGAGATTAATTTTTATGAAAATATGCTGAGATTTATAAAAACAAATTTTCCTGAAATTCATGTTCATGGATTTTCACCACCAGAGATAGTTCATTTCAGCAAAATTTCAGGACTTTCTATTGAAGAAGTTCTCAGAAGACTGATCAAAGCTGGACTTGATTCAATTCCTGGTGGAGGAGCAGAAATTCTTTCAGATAGGGTTAGAAAAATTTTGTCTCCTAACAAAGCCAGTTCCAGGGAATGGCTCGAAGTTATGGAAATTGCTCATAAACTCGGACTTAAAACCACTGCAACCATGATGTTCGGACATATAGAAACTCGTGAGGAGATAATAGAACATCTTCTCAAAATAAGAAGTCTTCAGGATAAAACCAGAGGATTTACTGCTTTTATACCCTGGACTTTCCAGCCGGGAAACACCAGATTAAATTATCTTGTAAAAGCAGGGGCAGTGGAATACCTTAAGGTGCTTGCTATTTCCAGAATATTTCTTGATAATATACCCAATATTCAGGTTTCTTGGGTTACTCAGGGACCTCACATAGCCCAAATTGCACTCGACTTCGGAGGAAACGACTTTGGAAGCACAATGATAGAAGAAAATGTAGTCTCTGCTGCAGGAGTTTCTCATCGTATGAGTGAAGAAGAAATTCGCCATTACATTAAAAGTGCCGGGTATATTCCAAAAAGAAGAAAAATGGATTATACTTTACTTGAGTAAATCTCTCCGGTTCCAAAAATATGGAAGAAATTCAACTTTATCCTCATTCTCATTATCTCTTTAAAGCAAAGTGGATTTTACCTATTACTTTACCACCTATTTTCAATGGTGGAATAGAAGTAAAAGGAAGAAAAATAGTAAGAATAGGAAAATTTAAAGATATAAAAAGAGAATGCAAAAGAGCAAAACTTGTTGATTTTGAAGATTCAATAATTCTTCCTGCTCTGGTTAATGCCCATACCCATCTTGAACTTTCTGCTTTAAGATTTCGTCTTTCTCCTTCTGGAAGTTTTGGTTTCTGGGTAAAAAATATTATCAAAAAAAAGGCAGAATTAAGTCCTTTTGAAATGAAAGAATCTGCCAGGATGGCTTTAAATGAAATGTGGAAGGATGGTATTGGTATAATTGGAGAAGTGAGTAATTCTGCAATAACCCTGGATTCTGTTTGTTCTTCGCCTTTTTTTGGATATTACTTTCAGGAAATTATTGATTTTAAAGGACTTAAAAAACTCAGTCCTTTATCCACCCCTCCAGAATGTTCCGGTTTTAAAGTAACATATTCTGCTCATGCTCCTTATACAGTTTCTCCTTTACTTCTTCAGGCTATTAAGTCCTATACAAGAAAAAGAAAAAAACTTTTTGTTATACATTGTGCAGAATCAGAAGAAGAAGTAGAATTCCTTAAAACTGGAAAGGGCTTTTTTAAAAAACTCCTTCAAGAAAAAGGACAGTGGAATGAAAGTTTCTCTCCCCCGGGTAAAAGTCCTGTAATGTATCTCTATTCTCTGGGAATACTGGATAAAAACACCCTTTTGATACATGCTGTTCATCTTAATAACGAAGACATTAAAATTCTTAAAAAAACAAATACCAAAGTATGTGTATGTTTAAGAAGCAATCTCTTTATAGGCGTGGGAAAGCCTCCTTTAAAAGAACTGATAGAAAATGGAATAGAAGCGTGTGTTGGAACAGATAGCCTTGCGAGCAATGATAAACTGAGTATTTGGGAGGAACTAAAAGCCCTGTCATCTTTTTATCCTGAAATTTCTCTGGAAAAGCTTCTTGAGATGGCTACTTTCAGAGGAGCAAATATCTTGGGATTTAAAAATCTTGGTGCACTTTCTCCAGGTTTTTTAGCTTTTTTTATTGTGATAAACCTTAAAAATTCACTTCCAGAAAACTTTTCTGAAGTAATTACTCTTCTTGTAAATTCCCAAAAGGAGGTGATTTATAGAACAAATGTTTACAAATACAGAGAACAAACTTAAAGTGGGCTTCCCTATTTATCTTAACACTCTGCCTTTTCTCTTTTATCTGAAAAAAGATTCTTATTTTAAATTGTGTCCTGAAATTCCCAGAAAACTTAATCAAATGTTAAGTCAGGGAATACTTCATTGTGCTCTTAGCTCAAGTGTGTTTTTTGCCAGAAATTTTAAAAATTTTTTCCTTATCCCTGATATTTCAATAAGTGCAGTTGGGAAAGTAAAAAGTGTTATTTTATTTCACAAGCTCGAAATTGAAAAACTTGATAGAAAAAAAATAGGAATTACTCCGGAAACTGAAAGTTCTTTTCTTCTTTTAAGAGTTCTACTTGAAGACTTTGTTGGGGTTATGCCTGAATACATTTTTTTAAGTAAAAATTGGCAGGATCTATCTCAGGAAGAAAAAGAAGAAATACACGCCTATCTTGCCATAGGAGACGAGGCTTTAAAACTCAGTTTGTCTCCTGAAAATATAGGTTTTAAAAAAGGAATGGTAACAGATCTGGCAGAGTTGTGGTTAAAACATACCGGGCTTCCCTTTGTTTTTGCTTTACTATGTGTAAAAGCTGAGTTTATTTCTGTTTTCGGCGATGCTTTAAAAAAACTTGCTCTTGATCTTTATTATTCCAGAGCAAAATCTTTTTCTAATTTAAGACACATAGTAGAAAAAAGTCATCTTAAAGTTCCAAAAGACTTTGCATATAATTATCTTACTCATCTTGAATTTGACTTTTCAGGACTTAAACAGAAATCTTTTCTTTATTTTTGCGAATGTTTAAAAAAGAAAAAAATATTAAAAGAAGTTCCTGAATTAAAGTTTTTGAAAATTTAAAGGAGAAAAAATGACAGATTTCGCTGAAAAACATAAAAAATTTGTAAAAGAAAAATTTGACAGAATAGTAAGGAAGTATGATTTAGTTAATTTTATTGGAAGTTTTGGGCAGGACTGGTTCTGGAGAAAAAAGGTTGCAGAACTTTTAAAAAATGCAGAAGCTCCACTTCTTGACCTGTGTTGTGGACCGTTTACTTTAAGTTTGGCTATATTAAAAAAAAATCCCAGTATAATCTTTGCTCTTGATCTTAGTTTTGAAATGCTTGCTTATGGAGTTCAGAGATTGTATGGAAAAAAAAGACTTCGTAAGTTTCTTAATTACATTTTTCCTCTGAGAGGTGATGCAGAGGTGCTACCTTTTAAAGATAATTCCTTTGGAGGAATTAGTATAGCTTTTGGACTCAGGAATCTTCCTCATAGAAGAGAATCTGTAAAAGAGTTCTACAGGGTTTTAAAACCCGGGGGGATGCTTGTTGTTCTTGAATTTTCCCTTCCTCGAAACTTTCTTTTTAAAAAAATTTATCTTTTTTATTTAACTCATTATATGCCGTGGCTCGGAGGTGTTCTTACAGGAGACAAACAGGCATATGAATATCTTGCTGAATCTGTTCAAAAGTTTCCTCCTCCAGAAGAAGTAAAAAATTATTTTAAAGAAGCAGGGTTTGTAAAAATAAAAGCCCAGCCTTTAACCATGGGAATAGTTACACTCTATTCAGGGATAAAACCAGGCTAAAAGAAAATTATAACTTAAAAAGCAGATTATCCAGGCAAGAAAAAAACTGTAAACAAGAAATCCCAGAGCAAAATTTCTTCCTCCTTCTCTCCACATCATTACCACAGTTGCAAGGCAGGAGTTATAAATCAGAACAAAAAGTAAAAAAGAAATAGCCTGTTTTCTGGTCATAATTTGAGAAATTTTTTCTTTTAAACTACTTTTTTCAAGAGATACTTCAAAGGCACTTGGAAGAAAATGGAAAAGAGAAAAAAAAGCATCCTGTATAGCCCTGCCCAGATCTTTAATTTCTTCTTTCAGAGCAGTTCTCCAGTTAAAATTTTTTATATCTCTGGATTTTCTGGCTTCTGCCAGAATAACCCCCATATTGCTGAGAATGGCTTCTCTTGCCAGAAAACCGGATATTATAGAAGTTGAAATTTTCCAGTCTCCAAGTCCTATGGGTTTAAAAGCATAACTGAGAACCTTCCCCACTTTGCCTGCATAACTTTCTTCGATATTTTTTGCTCCAGGAGGAAGATTTAAAAGTAGCCACATCCCTACAGAAACAAGAAAAATCACAGTCCCAGCTTTATAAATAAAATCTTTTATATGAACCTTGACAATATTAAAAAGCACTTTAAAGGAAGGAATTCTGTAAGGTGGAAGATCCATAACAAAATGAGAAAGCTTTTTTTTGTAAAGGGTCTTTCTGAGAACAAAACTCGTCAAGATGGCAAGCACTATACCTGTAAAATAAAGGAAAAAAATTAAAATAGCAGGTTTTTCAAAAAATGTCATTGCAATAAAAGAAAAAACTACAAGTCTTGCAGGACAGGAAATAAAAGGGATCATAGACATTACTATAAGTTTATCTTTTGTATCCTGAAAAGTTCTGGTTGCAATTACAGCAGGCACATTGCATCCAAATCCAAGAACCAGAGGAATAACGCTCTGTCCATGTAATCCTATTTTGTGAGTAAATCTGTCCATTAAAAACGCCACTCTGGGAAGATATCCAGAAGTCTCGAGAAGTGTAAGCAAAAAATACATGGTAAAAATAAGAGGTAAAAAAGTAAGAACTATTCCCACTCCTCCTATTACTGCAGAGGAAAAAAAACTACCAATAAAATCTGGAGCTCCAGAACTTTTTAAAATTTTTAAAGTTAATGGAGTTAAAAAATTCTCTATAAATCCATCAATCCATTCTATAAAAGGTGACGAGAAATCAAAAGATACTTTAAAAAAACAATACATTATAAAAATAAAACAGATATTTCCAAAAACAGGATGAAGCAGAAGACTATCAAGTATTTCAGTAATGTTTTGTCTGGGAAGCAACTTTTTATAAGCGACTTCCTTTGCTATGCCCTGAGACACCATAAGTCTTTTTTCTTTTATTGTTTTTTCCACATCAGGATCTTTTTCTGAAAGCACCTCAAGACAGAGCCACTTGGGTTTTGAGAAGTTTTCCCTTACTCTTTTTACTTTTTCCTCGATTTCTCGAGAATACTCTATATTTATCGGTTTGATATTCTTTTCAAAAACTTCAACCACTGCTGGTAAAATTTCTTTCACACCTTCTCCTGTTCTTCCCACAGTTTTTATTACTTTTGTTCTCAGTAATTCAGAAAGTCTTATTTCATCCACCTTTATTCCCATTTTCTCTGCTTCATCAACCATATTTAAAACAAGCACCAGAGGCTTTTCAAAATCAAGAAGCTGAACTGTCAGAAACAGATCTCTTTCAAGTTTGGGAGTTTCAACAATATTTAAAATAACATCATAGTCTTCATTAAGTAAAAAATTTAAAGTCACTTTTTCATCTTCAGAAGAAGGGTTTTGAAGAGTATAAACCCCGGGAAGATCTATAAAAGTTATTTCATATTCCTGAAAAAAGGTATGCCCTTCTTTTTTTTCTACAGTAACCCCTGACCAGTTTCCTATTTTTAAATTACTTCCCACCAGATGATTAAGAATACTGGTTTTTCCTACATTTGGATTTCCTACAAGAGCGACTTTAAGTTTTTTCATCTGTGATGAAATTTCACTCATATTTAAAATTCAATAATCTCTATTTCGAGAGGGATCTGAGAAACCACCAGTCCTCTACCGTTTTCTACAAGCACCATATTCTCAAGTCTGATTCCAAATTTTCCTGAAAAATAAAGTCCAGGTTCTATGGTAAACACCATCCCTTCCTCTATAACAAATTTATTTTTATTTTTACCGGTTACCTGATAAAATATACGGGGAGGTTCGTGTATTTCAATCCCTATGCCATGTCCTGTTGCGTGAATAAAATAATCAAGAACCCCTTTTTTATAAAAATACTCTCTTATAACTTTGTCTATCTCTTCCACAGGGGTGCCAACTTTAACTTTTTCAAATCCCAGATACCAGGCTGTTTTTACCATTTCAAAATATTTTTGGAATTCTTTACTGGGTTTTCCCAAGTAAATGGTTCTGGTAAAATCGGTGCAGTAATTCTTCCAGAGCATTCCCATATCTATAAGAAGGGGGGCGTTGTTCTTTATTCGAGTGTTTGAAGTTTCCCAGTGAGGAATTGCAGAATTTTCTCCGGTAGCAATTATTGCAGGAAAGCTCTCTCCAAGCCCTCCAGCTTTAAAAATTTCTTCCACTATAAATCCTCTTAATTCAAGCTCACTTATACCGGGTTTTAATCTTTTTAAAACCTTTGTATAAACCAGATCTGTTTTTTTTATACCTTCCTTTAAAATTGCAAGCTCGTGAGAAGATTTGCGAATCCTCAGAGGAGTTAATACCCCGGAAAATCCTTTTAATCTTATCCCCTTTGCCCGCAGTTTTTCTCTAAATTCTACAGTTACTCTATCTTTTTCAAAACCAATTGTTTTTATCCCAAGATTTTTTAAAAATTTTTTTAAAAATTTAAAAGTATTTCCTTTTATAAGATAAACTTCCCAATTTTGTAATTCCTGTTTTGCTTTTTCATAATACCGGGAGTCTGTTAAAAAGCATTCCTTTTCCTGAGTGATAATAATATAAGCATTAGTTGATTTAAATCCTGAAAGATAAAAAACACTTGGAGAAGAAGAAAACAAAAAGGCATCCAGAGCATTTTCCTTAAGAAAGGTTCTTATATATTCCCTTTTCATTTTTACAAAGCTTTTTATTGAAATTGATTATTATCAACCTAAATTTACCTTCTTTTAAAAGATTTACAAGTTTCTTTTATGTTTTATTTTAAGGTTTACTTCAATGACTTTTAGGTTATATTATAAAAGCTAAAAAATAGCAGGAGAAAAACATGCATTATTTTAATTATTGTGATGGGGAATTATTTTGTGAAAATGTTCCTGTAAGAAAAATAGTAGAAGTTACCGGAACCCCTGTTTATATTTATTCTGCAAAAACAATAAAAAGGCATTTTAAAGTTTTTGATTCTGCTTTTAATGAAATACCACATCTTGTATGCTATTCTGTAAAGGCTAATTCAAATCTGGCTGTATTAAAACTTCTCGGAAATCTTGGTGCAGGAGCAGACATAGTTTCTGGTGGAGAATTAAAAAGGGTTTTAAAAGCAGGGATTTCTCCTGAAAAAGTGGTTTTTTCAGGAGTAGGAAAAACTCCCCAGGAAATAGAATTTGCCCTTTCACAGGACATATTAATGTTTAATGTAGAAAGTCCTGCAGAACTTTTTATTCTGGAAGAGGTTGCCAAAAAGCTTGGTAAAAAAGCAAGATTTTCCCTCAGGGTAAATCCGAATGTTGATCCCAAAACCCATCCCTATATTTCAACAGGGTTAAAAAAGAATAAATTTGGAATACCTGAAGAAGAGGTAATGGAGCTTTATTTAAAAACAAAAAATAGTCCTTATTTGGAAGCAGTGGGAATTGATGCTCACATCGGTTCTCAACTTACTTTACTTTCACCTTTTATAGACGCACTCAAACATCTTAAAACACTATGGAAAGAGTTGATAGATGCAGGATTTAATCTCAGATATCTGGATCTGGGTGGTGGTCTGGGAATAGTTTATAAGGATGAAGAACCACCTCTTCCTCAGGAATACGCAGAAGCAATTATTAAAGAAATAAAAGAAATCCAAGCAGTGCTCATACTGGAGCCCGGTAGAGTAATAGTTGGAAATGCAGGAATCCTTGTGACCAGAGTTTTATACATCAAAAAAAATGGAGAAAAAAAATTCGTTATAGTTGATGCAGGTATGAATGATCTTATAAGACCCTCTTTTTATAATGCTTATCATGAAATAGTGCCTGTATTCCAGAAAGAGGATAAAAAAGAAGTGGTAGATGTAGTTGGACCGATATGTGAAAGTGGAGATTTTTTTGCAAAAGATCGAGAGCTTCCTGTTTTTTCTTCAGGAGACCTAATGGCTATTATGAGTGCCGGGGCTTATGGATTTGTAATGAGCTCAAATTATAATACAAGGCCAAGACCTCCAGAAGTCCTGGTAATTGATGATAGATTTTATATAGTAAGAAAAAGGGAAACAGTGGAAGATCTGCTGGCTCTGGAAACAATACCTGAGGTTTTATTTTAGTCATTTAATATGAAAATTCCCGAAGAATTCTGTATAGACACTTACGATTATGAAATCCCTGAAGATCTTATTGCTTATTATCCAGCAAGAAAACGCTCTGAATCTCGATTACTTGTAATAAATAGAAAAACAGGCGAACTAAAATTTCATGACAAATTTACAGAAATTCAGAACTATCTAAATCCTGGAGACCTTCTTGTTTTAAACAATACCAGGGTTTTTCCTGCAAGATTAAAAGGAAAAAAGTTAACCGGGGGAGAAGCTGAACTACTTCTTTTTAAAAAACCCATGGGAAAGGAATTCGAAACGCTTGCCCTTATAAAGGGAAAAAGGATAAAAAAAGGAACCCGTATTAAAATAAATAATACCATAGAAGTAGAAGTGCTGGAAAAACTTGAAGGAGGAAAATTTAAAGTATTATTAAAAAGTTCTGAAAAACTCGAAGAGGTTATTTTAAAACTTGGAAAAGCCCCACTTCCTCCTTATATAAAAAGAGAGCCCGAGGTGTATGATCTGGAAAGATATCAAACTGTTTTTGCAGAAAAAGAAGGTTCTATAGCTGCTCCTACAGCAGGATTTCACTTTGAAAAAGAACTTCTTGAAGAACTTAAAAGAAAAGGAGTGATAATTAAGTTTATAACCCTCCATGTGGGATACGGCACATTTGCTCCTATAAAACAGAAGGACATAAGAAAACACATCCTCGAACCCGAATATGTGGAAGTGGAAGAAGATACAGTAAAAGAAATTAAAGAAGCTCTTTTAGAAAAGAGAAGAATAATAGCTGTTGGAACAACAGTGGTAAGAACACTTGAATTCCTTGCATTAAAAGGTTTAACTTCATACAAAGGATTGTGTGATCTTTACATATATCCCGGTTTTAAATTTAAAGTAATTTCTGCAATGATTACAAATTTCCATCTCCCCAGATCTTCTCTTTTACTTTTAGTCTGCGCCTTTGCAGGAAGAGACTTAATCTTCAAAGCTTATAAAGAAGCTATAAAAAGAAAATACCGTTTTTATTCTTATGGTGATGCAACTTTTATTTTTTAAAAATCAAGCTGTATCTCAAAATTCAGGTTTATTAAAAAGATTTTTCTCAGCAGGCAAAAAAACAATTTAGCGGAATCTGCTATCAAAAGGTATTATAATTTTAATTTTTCTTTAAGGTAATCATAACCTTTACGGGTAAGAACACGCCCTCTTTTGGTTCTTGCAATAAGTCCAAGGCGTATTAAAGCAGGTTCATAAAGGGTTTCAAGTTCTTCAGGGGTTAATTGAGCAGAAAGAGCAAGGGATGCAAGACCAACCGGTCCCCCGTTAAATTCCTGATAAAGAGTAAAAAGACACTTTCTGTCTTCAGGAGTAAGCCCCCAGTCGTCTATTTCCAGAATTTTAAAAAATTCTTCCAGTAATTTTTTATCAAGTTTAATTTTTTCATTTTTTTCTTTACCTTTTACATTTAATAATGCAAATTCTTTCAATTTTCTAAGAAGATTTAAAGCCTGTCTTGGAATTCCTTTTGAAGCTTTAGCAAGTTTTAAAGCAACTTCTTCCTGTATCTCCAGTTCCCAGAAACTTCCAACTTTTATTACAAGTTCTTTTATTTCTTCATCTGAATAATAATCGAGTTTAAAAGTTAACTGAAATCTATCAAGAAGAGGGGGAAGGCAAAGATTGGGTTTATTTGTTGCTGCTATAAGAGTAAATCTGGGAAGAGACAATCTGATAGTTTTACTGCTGTTTCCTTTTCCTATAACTATGTCTAAAGCAAAGTCTTCCATAGCAGAATAAAGAAGTTCCTGACATTGTTTGGGCATACGGTGAATTTCATCAATAAACAGAATATCTCCTTCTTTTAAATTAGTAAGAAGCCCTGCTACAATACCTGCTTTATCAAGCACCGGTCCTGAGGTTATTTTAAAATCCCTTTTTAATTCAAAAGCTATGATTCTTGCTATAGTGGTTTTACCAAGACCAGGGGCTCCAACAAGAAATGTATGCGGAAATACATCGTTTCTTTTTTTTATAGAAGAAATATATACTTTTAATTCTTTTTTAATTCTCTCCTGACCTATAAATTCTTCAAGACTTCTGGGGCGATACCACATGTTTTCTTTATTTTACCACAATATATCTCTTATTAAAGCTTTTCCAGACAAAAGGTTAAAGTAATCTTTTATTTTTTAAAAACAGGTTTAAAATAACGAATATGCAGGAACTAAGAGAAGTTCTTTTCAGGAATCTGAACATTATCAGGGAAAAAATAGAGAATGCATGTAAAAAAGTCGGAAGAAATCCTGAAGAAATTAAGCTTCTGGGAGCATCTAAAAAACAACCCCCGGAAAAAATAGCAATACTTTATGAACTGGGAGTTAAGCTTTTTGGAGAAAACTATGTTCAGGAAGGGGAGAAAAAAATAAAAGAACTGAAAAATCTTGATATAGAATGGCATTTCATAGGACGTCTTCAAACAAATAAAGTAAAAAAAGCCCTTTCTCTTTTTTCTGTTATTCAAACTCTGGATAGAATAGAACTTGCCAAAGAAATTCAAAAAAGAGCAGAAAAACTTGACAAAGTGGTGCCGGTTTTAATAGAGGTTAATGTAGGTAAAGAAAAAACCAAAGCAGGGGTGCTTCCTGAAGAAATCGAAAAGTTCTGGGAAAATATACAGGAATTTAACAGAATAAAAGTAATCGGGCTCATGTGTCTCCCGCCCTGGAAGGAAAATCCAGAAGAGGTTAGACCTTATTTTAAAAAAATGAGAGAGCTTTTTGAAAAATTAAAACCTCTTGCAGGAAAAGAATTTACTGAACTTTCCATGGGAACAAGTGGAGATTTTCACATAGCCATAGAAGAAGGAGCCACCATAATAAGAATTGGTGAGTCCCTCTTTGGAAAAAGACCCAGGTAAAATTTATCACTTACAAAAACTTCTCCCCGAGGTAAAAACCCCTGTATTCCTAACCTTTTCTTCGTTTATTTTTGCCCTTCTTGCTAATTATTACAATCTTCCTCTTTACCTTACTGTTTTCCCGATTTTCATTTACCTCTCTTATATACTCCTTTTTTCCAGGAAAAAATCTCTCTTTTTCTGGTGGAGTTTCTCCTTTTTTATATTCTTTTCTGCTTTGAGTTTCTTTTCTCCTTTTTCTTCAAAAAGAAAATTACCTCAAAACCCGGAAGAATATCTGATTAAAATCAAAAAAGTAGAACCCTTTTTTCAGGGATTTCTGGTTTATGGATATGGACTATCAACCGGAAATATCGTATTTAAAACCAAAAATACAATGTTTAAACCCGGGGATGTATGTATTTTAAAAGTAGTTCCGTTTTATAGAAACATTTTAAATCCTTTTTCTATTTCTGGAGAAGAATTTCTTAAAAGCAGTGGATTATCTGCAAAAGTAAAATTAGTTTCCACCAAACCTTTATGTAAAGAGGGGGAAATATCCATATTTGAAAAATTGAGGTTTAAACTTTTTATGTTTTCCGAGGAGATGCCTCCTGTGGCAAAGGGACTTTTTCAGGCTCTTGTTCTGGGTGTAAAAAGAAATATCCCTTTTAAATATCTCAGAAAACTTAAACTTCAGGGGGTCTATCATCTTCTTGCTATTTCAGGATTTCATCTTGCAGTGATTTTTGGACTATTTTATTTTCTATTTCTCTTTTTATTAAGACACCTGCCCTTAGTTGTCCATCATCCTCTTCAAAACATAGCTGGAATTCTTGCTCTGCCTCCCTCTTTTCTGATTGTGCTCCTATCTGGTTTTTACCCTTCTGCATTAAGAGCCTTTGTCTTCTTTTCTATTTTTATTTTTTCAAGACTCATATTTAAAGATACTTCCTCTTTGATTATTCTTATTATTACTGCTGTGCTCAGCCTTGTGTTTCAGCCTTTCCTTGTTGGAAATGTCTCCTTCCAGCTTTCTTTTCTTGCAGTATTTTCTCTTATTCTTGCAGATAGATTGTTTAAAAACTATATTCTTCCTCTATTAAACAACCTGCTTTCTGTTTCTGAAAATCCTTCTAAAATTCTAAATTTTTTTATCTATAAAATTTTCTATTCAATTTTTGCTTCTCTTGTTGTGAGTTTTATTCTGTGTCCTTTTATAATCTATCTTACTGGGAATTTTCCACTTGCAACTCCTATAAATAATCTTGTTGCTGGATTTTTCTGGGGATTTATTTTTATTCCTCTTTCTTTTCTTATAGCCTTTTTTTCCTTTTTCTGGCATTCTCTGGCACTTACCTTAAGTTATCTTCTTGAAAAAAGTTTTTACATCTATCTTTCCATACCACTTCCTTCTCCCTGCTTTATTCCTGAAATACCTGTAAATCTCTTTTTCCTTTCCCTAATATTAACCCCTTTCTTTTTTCTGATTTTTAAAAATTTATTTTTAAAACACATTCACTTACAAAAAACACTTAAAATTTTTTTAGCTTTTTTTGTCTTTTATGGGAGTTTTTTTCTTGTTTATAAGACTTTTTCAAAATTTTATCAAAATATTCCTGCAATTATACTTTTTGACACTCCAGGAGAAATTTCAATACTTTTTAAAACCGGTAAGCATCTTCAGGAAAATTATCTTCTCCTTGATGAATTTTCATGGTGTAAAAACTGCCAAAACCAATGGAAAATTTCCAGAATTTCTGCAATTTTAAAAAAACTGGGAATAAAAGAATTTTCCTTTTTTAAATTTTCAGAAAATGATCAATTTTCTGATATATACAAAGCATTTACAAGTGAAAAATTAAAAATTGGGGAAAAATTGTTAAAAAATTTTACATTTTTAAAAACTCCCGAGGGAAATGCAGAGTTTTTCTTTTTTAATAATCCTTTTCTTTTTTATGCAGAAATAAAAGGATTAACTTTTCTTTATGCCAGAAAGCCGGAGTTAAAAAAATTATATCTGGCAAAATTAGAGAAAAAATTAATATTTTCTGAGGTATGTTTATTTAGAAGTAAAAATCACTTTTTAAAAATAAAAGGAGGCAAAATTACAAAGTGGTTACACCCGTATTTGTGGATCCTGAGAAAAACATTTAAAGAAGGAGCTATTTATTTATTTCCTAAAAAGAATTATTTTCTTTTTTGCAGTGAGGCTAAAAGAAGATCTGGGTTGTGGAGCTCTATTTTATTTCCATTTATTCCCTATTATTTTGGAGAAAAAATAACAGGATGTAAAAAATATTTTTATCACCGAAGAAATATAACAATTAAGAAGTCTTTTTAAAAATTGCATAAGGACCAAGGATTCTGTCAAGAAGAATAGCTCCTGCACATCTTACTGAAAGATGATTATAAAAATCCATTCTACCCCAGATAGGTTCCAGAAAGTAATCACATTTATTTAAAAATTCTTCGGTAAGTCCCCATGCAGTTCCCAGAATTAAAACAACCGGTTTTTCCCAGACAAGTTCTCTTGCTTTTTCATAAGAAATGTAATTTCTTTTAGGGGACGCGTCTGTTCCAATGTAAACCGGTTTTTCTTTTTCTCTTTTTATTAATTCTTTTTCAGCTTCTTCAAACGAGGGAAACACCTGAATTAGTTCAAGGGCTTCTTTTCTTAAAGGGTTATACTTTGCTCCTTTTCCCTGTGTCCAGTATTTTTTTATTCTTTCTGCAAGTTCTCTCTGATCTTCAAGAGGTTGAATTATAAACAAACCTTTTACTCCGTAAGTTCTTGCAGTTCTTCCAAGATCGTGAAGGTCAAAATTAGTTATAGCTGAAGTAATTACTTCCCTGTTCTTATTATAAACCGGATAATGAAGTAGAAAAAGATAAATTCTGATTTTTTCCTGAATTTCTTTTAAAATCCGAAAATCTTCTTTTAAAAACGGATAATCTTTAAGAAGGTGAGGTCTTTTTCTCAGAGTATTTTCAAGGGAAAGTTTTTTTCTGTATTTTTCTATTTTTGCGTGATTTCCACTTAGTAAAACTTCAGGAACTTTGTATCCGAGAAATTCTCTGGGTCTTGTATAACAGGGATATTTTAAAAGACCAGAAGAAAAAGATTCTTTTTCTACAGAGTCTTTTTTACCTACAACTCCGGGGATTAATCTTGCAAGTGTTTCTACAAGCACAAGACTTGCAACTTCTCCTCCAAAAACTACATAATCTCCTATGGAAATTTCTTCATCAATAAAGTATTTTCTAATTCTTTCATCAATGCCTTCATATCTTCCACATATTAAAACAAGGTGAGAATTTTTAACAAGTTTTTCTGCAACTTTCTGATTTAAAAGAGTTCCCTGAGGAGAGAGGTATAATATTTTAGCTTCAGGATTTTCTTTTTTTATTGAGGTTATAGCTCTGTAAAGAGGCTCGGGTTTAAAAACCATTCCTTCTCCACCACCAAAAGGTTCATCATCAACTGTTTTATGTTTGTCTTCTGCAAAGTCTCTTAAATTTAAAATGTTAATATTGATTAATCCCTTTTCGATGGCTTTACCAAGAAGTCCAATTTTTAAAGGTGATTCAAAATAAGAAGGAAATATGGTTATTATATCAATTCGCATTTTATTTTTCTGTTGTTTGAACTTTTACAAGATCCTCTATTTCTTTTACTTTTATAACTTTTTCTTTAAAATTCATTTCTTCAACGAATTCTTCAACCAGAGGAAGGTAAAATTCTTTTTGTCCTTTTATCAGAAGGAGCTCATATTCTCCCATGGGAATAACTTCTTTAACTTTTCCCCAGAATTTCCCTTTTCTGTCTTTTATTTGAAAGTCGTAAATTTGAAAGTAATAAAATTCATCTTCTTCAGGAGGGGGTAAATTTTCTATTTCTGCATAAAGAACACGATTCTTAAGGAGTCTGGCAAATTCGTAATCTACACCTTTAAATTTAATGAGATAAATTTCGTTCCCGGGTCCTCTTCTAATAGTTTCTACTTCCAAGAAATCTTTTTTATTTTTATCAAGATAGAAAATATTAATATTTAAAAATACATCTACATTTAAAAGAAAGGGTAAAGTCTTAACTTCTCCTTTTAAACCGTGAGGTCCAAGTATTCGAGCTATAGGAACAAGCACTCTTTTTATTCAATAATTTCCAGAACGACTCTTTTACGGAGCTTGCTGGAAGCAGCTCCAAGAATCGTTCTTATAGCTTTTGCAGTTCTACCTTCTTTTCCTATTATTTTTCCGAGATCCTCCTTTGCAACCTTTAATTCAATAACAGAGGTCTGTTCTCCTTCTATTTCATTTATCTGAACTGCATCAGGATTATCCACAAGCACTTTGGCAATGTGTTCCACCAGATCCCTGAGCTTGCTCATCCTTTTCCCCCTTTAGAAAAATTTACTCTAAGCTTTTTTCTGAACTTTTATACCTATTCTCCTGAGAAGCGCTCTTACTGTTTCAGTTGGTTCTGCTCCTTTTTCAAGCCATTTTTTTACTTTATCCACATCTACTTTAAATTCAAAAGGCTCTTTTAAAGGATCATAATATCCAAGGACCTCCAGAAACTTACCATCTCTTGGAGCCCTTGAATCAGCTGCAACTACACGGTAAAAAGGTCTTTTTCTTCTACCAAACCTCATAAGTCTGATCCTTACAGGCACCTCTCCTCTCCCTCCTTTTCATTTTTTACTTAATCTCAATTTTGGGAACTTAATTTTAACACCTAATTTTATTTTAGCAAGCACTTTGTTTCTTAACCATCTCCAAGATCTTTCAAATTAAACAATTTGAGAAAAAAATTGTTTTTTTCAATAAGTTCTCCTTTCTTTCATTTCTAAAATGTATTTATCAAAATATAGAAATTTCAAATTTTTGTGGCAAAGGTTTTTTGAATATTCAAAAATCCCGGTAGGAGGGTAAAATGACGAGAAGAGAGTTTTTAAAAACTCTGATATCCCTTTCTATTGCAGGAAGCATGAAACCGGTTATTTCCTATGCAGAAGCTTTAAATCTGGCAAAGGAAGATTTAAAAGGTGCCGAAGTTTTTGTTACTGGATGTATGTGGTGTCAGAGTGGATGCAGTATGCTTGTTTATATAAAAAATGGACGACTCATTCATGTTACAGGTAATCCAGATGATCCTGTAACAAAAGGAAAAATATGTATAAAACCCATAGGTACCATACAGATCCTTAATTCTTCTGAAAGATTAAAATATCCTTTAAAAAGAGTGGGAGAAAAACTGGTAAAAATTTCCTGGGATGAGGCACTTGATGAAATAGCTTATCACTTAAAGGAATTAAGAAGAAAATTTGGAGGAGAGGTTCTTGGAATATGGGCTTCTGGAAGAAGTGCTTTTGATGGAAGACTTGTTAGTAAAGCTTTTGCTAAACTTTATGGAACTCCTAACTGGGAAAAAACAGGTCCTTTCTGTAATTTTTCAGGTAAAATAGCAGGTCTTTTAACTACAGGAACTCCTCATACTCCATGGATTTATGAAGACGGAGATTTTTATTCTGCAGATTTTTACATGTTTGTGGGAAGTAATATGGCAGAAACCCGTCCTGTAATTTTTGCCAACCTTCTTGAAGAAAAAAGAAAAAGAAATTGTTTTTTTGTCTGCGTTGATCCAAGAAAAACCACCACTGCAAAATATAGTGATATGTGGCTACCTGTTCGCCCTGGAACAGACATGGCTCTGGGACTCGCTATGATATATCATATCCTTAAAAAAGGTCTTGAGGATAAAGAATTTATAAAAAAATACACTGCAGGATTTGAAAAATTTAAAAAAGAACTTTTGGAAAGAGGATATTCGCCTGAATGGGCTTCCGGGATTACTGGAATCCCTGCAGATCTTATAAAAAAGCTTGCAGAAAGGTATGCTTCTACAGAAAAAGCAATAATTGTAGGAAATTCAGGATTAAGTCACCACACCAATTCTGTGCAGACTCACAGGGTATTTTATTTTCTTTCTGCTATAACAGGACACTTTGGCAGACCTTCCTGTGGATATGCCTGCTTAAATAATGGCGGTGCTAAAATAGGAGAAATACCAATTCCCAGGGATGCTTGTCCCAAAACCAGACCTGCTCTTGGTAAAAATCCAGTGGATTGGTTTAAATCCCTGGAAGATCCAGAATATCCTTATAAATTAAAAGCATTTATTTCTACAGGCAGTCCTTTAACCCAATGGCCTCAACAGGAAAAAATAAGAAATTCTTTAAAAAAATTGGAACTTACTGTGTGGAATGGAGTGGTTCCAAGTGTTAATGTAAGATATTTTAAATATATTTTACCGGCTGCAGTATGGATAGAAGCAGGAACTATAGCTCCTGTTTCTGATGATAGCAGATTTGTGCTTGTGCCCAAGCTTATAAATGCTCCAGGAGAAGCTAAACCTGATAGATGGTGGTGGGTGGAACTTGCCAGAAAAATGGGATGGTCTGATTATATTCCAGAATATCTTAAAGATCACGAAAAAATAATAAACTTTGCATGTGGAAGATTTGGTTTTGCCATAAATGACTTCTTAAAAGAAAAAAATACTCATGCTTTAAGATATCCAAAGGGAAGAAGAACTCTGTTTATAAATGGATCTTTTCATACCAAGGACAAAAAGTTTCACTTTGACGACCCTTCACACAAATTGAAAGTTTACGGCATTCCAGAATTTCCAGAATTTTATACGGATCCTGATATTGCTAAAAAAGGAGAAAAAATTCTTAAACCCCTGAATAAACTTATAAAATCTCCCCTGTTGAAAAATAAATATTACACCAAAAAAGTGAAATTAATTGTTAAAAAGGAAGAAGAAAAAAGGTTTCCTTTAAATCTTATTACCGGAAGACCTTCAAGAGCAATTATGGGAGATGCTACACACTGGTCAAAATTGCTCAGCAGTTTTGCCCTCAATCAAATATGTTTAATCCATCCTGAAACTGCCAAAAAATTTGGTATAAAAGATAGAAAAAAAGTAAAAATAATTTCAAAATATGGAGAAGCTGTATGCCTTGCTGTTCTTTTTAAGGGCATTAGAAAAGATACGGTATTTGTCCCTTATTCTTTTGGAGAAAATCAACCTTTTTCCTCCTGGAAACCTATTAACTTTGTAATAGGAGCTGAAGTAATAGAACCGATTTCCGGACAGATTGCTTTTAAAGGAGAAAAGGTAACATTAAAATGCGTCGAGTAAAGAAAAACCTTTTTCCATTTCTTCGGGAATTTTTACCGATATTACTTCATTACCTTTAATACTGACTGCTTCTCCACTTCCCAGCTTGAATTTTTTTACATATTCATAAAATTCTTTTTGCATTCTTTCTTTATATTTCTTAAATTCTTTTATATGTTTTTTCTTAAAACTTTCAAATTCCTGAATCACCTTCTTTTTATACTTTTTAAATTGTCCTTTTAAATTTTCTACACATATTGTCCCTTCTTTTACAGCAATTAAACACGTTCCATTAAAATTTACTGCAAACTTTGTCCCTTTAACACCTATTAAAATATTAGAAACAGCAAGTCTTTTCCCTTTAACACCTTTTCTTATTTTATAAAAAACTCTTCCTTTCTTTAATTTATCTTTTTTATAACTCTGGATACACAAAATTGAGTTTTCGTCAAGAACAACCTTACAACCATCAATAAATTTGATAAAAGCCCGGGATTTCATTTTTGTTTTTATACAATCGCCAACTTTAAGAGAAACTTCTTTCTTTATTCTGTGAGGTTTTATATCTTTTATGCCCTTCACATAAACTTTTCCCTCAAATTTTACTATTTTACCAATTACTAAATTATTCTGATTTTCCTGAGAAAATCCTTCTGAAAAGAATAACAAGGATATTAGTATTATAAACAGAAAAAGAAACCTATATCCAATTTTTTTCATACTTTCTATACTATCCCTGATTCCCAAAAAGTCAACAATTTTTAAATACCTCTTCTCAAAAGCGATTTTCCAAGTATAATTTCAAAAAAACGAAAATTTTAAAGGGGTAGATTAATGAAAAATCAACTGGATTATATGGACTATTTAAAAAAAGAAATCAGTCTTATAGAAAAAGCTTTACAGAATTATATAAAATCTCAGCATCCTTTTATAAATCAAGTGAGTGAATACATAGTTTTTTCAGGGGGAAAAAGAATAAGACCTCTGCTTTCAGTTATTTCTGCCAGACTATTCTCGCAAAATGGTATTCCTTTTGATGAAGAACACACTGTTTATAAAACATCTATTCTTTTTGAATATCTCCATGCAGCCACGCTTCTTCACGATGATGTTGTTGATTCTGCAGAATTTAGAAGAGGAAGAAAAGCAGCAAGAAATATATGGGGAAATCAGGCTACCATACTGGTTGGAGATTATCTCTATGCAAAATCTCTTAAAATAGCAAGTGCTCTTAAAGAT
Source organism: uncultured Thermodesulfatator sp. (assembly GCA_964636875.1). Lineage (GTDB taxonomy): Bacteria > Desulfobacterota > Thermodesulfobacteria > Thermodesulfobacteriales > Thermodesulfobacteriaceae > Thermodesulfobacterium. Next base: position 9,043 of record CAZWTB010000014.1, on the reverse strand, counting down.
CCTGAAATTATGGAAGTTATAACTCATACCACCCTTTTAATGAGTGAAGGGGAGGTTTTACAGCTTATAAATCTCGATAATACAGAACTTACTTTTGAAGATTACGAAGAAGTTATTTTCAGAAAAACAGCTGTCTTAATATCTGCGTGTTGTGAGGTTGGAGCATTGCTTGGAGGAGCAGATGAAAAGCATAGAGAAAATATGAAAAATTTTGGAAAATACATAGGTCTTGCCTTCCAGGTGGTGGATGATCTTCTTGACTATACGAGTGTAGAAACCGGAAAAGACCTTGGAAAGGATTTTAAGGAAGGGAAAATTACTCTTCCTGTAATTTATACTCTTCAATCAGCTTCTCCTGAGGAAAAAGAAGAATTAATTTATCTTTTAAAAAAAGAAGAACCTGATAATCAGGATTTTGAAAGAGCAGTAAAAATTATTAAAAAATATCAGGGATTTTCCAGAACAAAGGAAAAAGCTGAGGAATATGTTAAACTTGCCAGAGAAAAACTTAATGAGGTGCCAGAAAATTATTTTAAAAATGTTCTTAACTTTATAGCGGATTACATCATACATAGAAAAAAATAATCAATTAATAAATCTGATCACGAAGTTTTAATTATGGGGAATAAAAAACTCAAACTACTGGTATTTGACTGTGACGGAGTGCTTTTTGATTCAAAGCAGGCAAATGTGGAGTTTTATAATTATATTTTAAAAAAAGCCGGGCTTTCTCCCATGTCAGAAAAAGATGTAGAATTTATTCACATGCACACCGTGGATGAATGTCTCAAATATCTCTTCAGAAATCATCCAGAAAAACTGGAAGAAGCTAAAAAAATTCAAAAAGAAACTCCATTTTCTATGTTTTTTGATTATATGAAAATGGAAAAAGGATTGAGAGAATTTCTGGAGTGGGCAGGGCAAAGATTTAAAATTGCACTCTGCACAAATAGAACCACTTCTACAGAACCGCTTTTAAAACATTTTGATCTGGAAAAATATTTTGACTATGTAATGTGTGCTTTAAAGGTGCCCAAGTCCGATCCCAGGGCTCTTAAACTCATTCTGGAACATTTTAAGGTTACTCCAGAAGAAACTCTTTACATAGGAGATTCTGAAGTGGATCAAAACTTGTGTTCAGCCTGTAAAGTTCCTCTTGTATCTTTTAAAAATCCTGAATTAAAAGCAGATTATCTGGTAAATTCTTATGAAGAACTTAAAGAACTTATAGAGTCCGAATTTTTAAAAAATTTTTCTTCATAACATGAATAAAGCCACTTAAAAATTTCTCCTGGCTTGGGAGTTTTTTCTTCTGGAACAATAATATAAAGGTTTTCAATGGCTCTTGTAAAAGCAACATACAAAAGGTTTAAAAGTTCCAGCTCTATTTTGGCTTTTTCAAGATACCAGCTTTTTTTTACTTCTTCAGGAAGTTCTTCTTTTTTGGCTCTATAAAAACTTCCCTTATGAAAAAGCAGTTTTAATTCGGTTTTAAAAGCCCGGGTATCCCAGTCAAGAGGTATTATAACTGTTTTAAACTCCAGCCCCTTAGCAAGATGAATGGAAAGAACCTTTATTGCTTCTTCATCTCTGGGCATTTCCAGTTCATCCTGAGCATAATTATCCCAGTATTCAAGAAATTCAGAAAGATCGCCTGCTTTGGTAATAAATTCCAGAAGAATACTTAAAAATTTATAAACATAAGCCTGTTCACCGGATTTTCGCTCAAAAATTCTATAATCCCTGATAAATTTTCTGCAAAATTCGTAGGGATTTAAAAATTTACTTGTCTCATAAAGTTCATCAAGTTTTCCCCAGAATTCAGGAAATTCATTCTTAACAAATTCTATCAAACTAAGATACCCCCCTTTAAAAATAAAACTTCTGTATTCTTCCATTATTTTTAACCCTTCTGGAAAAAGTCCTCCTGTAAGTATTCCTGCAAAAGCAATTTCATCTTCTGGATACTCCATAAATTTCAAAAGTGAAACAAGGGAGCTTACTACAGGTGATTCCTTGAGTTTTAAAGAAGCTGAGCCTATAACTTTAAGTCCTTTTGAAAGTAAATAGGAAGACATCTCAGAAATGTGTTCGTTTTTCCTGAGCAGTATGGCTATATCTTTTACCCCCTTATTCTTTAGCTCCTGAATAAGAGCCAAAACCTCTTCTTTTACAGCCTCTCTTATTTTCTCTTTTAACCTGACGGATTGTTTTTTCTCTTTTAAAACATTTTTATCTTTAATTTTTACAAATCTGATCTCCCATTTTCCAGAAAAGTTATTTTCCGGTATCTGATTTACCTCTGAAAAAACCTCTGCAAAACTTCTGGAAACTTTCTCAAGAATTTCTTTCTTTAATGTTTCGTTTTTTTCGTCTGTGCCAAAAATCAACTTTTCCAGAACTTTTTTTCTGATATTTTCATCTTTAAAGAGTGAAAAGAAGTTATTATTAAACTGAACTATGTTTTTTGAACTTCTGTAATTTTTGTTTAAAACTTCTTCTTTAATTTGCTCTTGTGGAAAATAGTTTTTAAGTTCTTTAATAAGAAAGGGATCAGCTCCTCTCCATTTAAATATAGATTGTTTGGGATCCCCTGCACATACCAGAAATTTTCCCTCGCCAACCAGATTTTCTATTAAAGGAAACATGGCTTCCCATTGAAGAGGATCTGTATCCTGAAATTCATCTATTATAATCCCCTCAAATCCTCCCATTTTAACATAAATCCATGGAATAAAATCCCTTGAAAGATAATTGCTGAGTTTTTCTTTCCAGCTCCCCATGTAAATGATCTTTTCTTCCTCAAAAACTTCCTCAAGTTTACTTTTTATTAAAGAAAATAGATAAAGATAATATTTTCCTGAAATAACCAGTTTCTGTTTTTCCTCCAATTTATCTTCTTTTTCTACTTCTTGAAGAAGTTCTTTTAATTTTGTTTTTTCTATCTTTTCCAGAAAAGAAGCAAATTCTCTGTTATATGTGCTTTTTTCCACAAGTTGTTTTAGTCCGGAAATTAATCTGGGTTTTATATTCATTTTTAGCTGTTCTTCTGTTTCAAGAATGTGATCTGTAAATTTTTCCAGAAACTTTTCCAGTTCTTTTTCTCTCTGAGCAATTTCGAAAATCCTGTTTAATGCTTTTTCCATATAACTTTCTTCTATATAAGTTTTTACTCGAAAGTCTGCAACGAGTCCCAGTTCATAAGCAAGTCCCCTGTAAAGGTGTAAAAGAAAACTGTCTATGGTTTTTATCTGAAATTCATCGTAATTTAGAAAAATTTCATCTAAAAACTTTTCTGCAAGTTCAGAAGATATTCCAGTCTGAGATTTAAGTATTTTACCTTTTTCCGTGTTGAGTGCTATTTCTTTCAGAAATTGTATTATTCTTTCTTTCATTTCAAAACAGGCTTTATTGGTAAAAGTAATACCAAGGATGGGTTTAAGAGAAAGATTTCCTTTTTCAAAGAGAGATTTTAAAAGTTTAAGATAAACCACTGAAAGTTGATAGGTTTTTCCGCTTCCTGCACTTGCAGTATAAAAAATTACATTTTTTTCCTTGTTCATCTTTAAAAAAATTTTATCATTCTTATACAAATTACAAACTATGTTATAATAAAAATCTGAAAAATCAATTTGAAAAAAGCGAAAAAAGATAATATAATTCTTTATTTTAAGAAGCCAGATTATTTAAAGAGGAGGGAGAAAATGGAAATAAAAAAAATAATGGTTCCTGTTGACTTTTCAGAAGTCGCTCCAATTGTTTGTAAATGGGCGAAATCTCTTGCAAAAAAGCTTGAGGCAGATCTTATTATTGTTTATGTTCTTGAAGATCTTTCCACTTACGAAGGGATATATGTAGATCTTAAGACCCTTTCTGATCTCGAAAAAACTCTTTTTGAAGGTGCCAAAAAGTCAATGGAAGATTTTGTAAAAACCCATTTTGCAGATTTTAAAAATGTGGAAACAATTATAGTAAAAGGAGATATTGTGGAAAAAATCATAGCTACTGCAGAGGAAAAAAAGGCTGACCTTATAGTAATGGGAACCCATGGAAGAAAGGGAATTGACAAAATTCTTTTTGGTAGTGTTGCAGAAGGAGTTGTTAAAAATTCTCCGGTTCCTGTGGTAACCATAAATCCTTATAAAATTAAATAAAGGCGGGATTTTATGAAAGTTGCAATAGTTGGAAGACCAAATGTAGGAAAGTCCACACTCTTTAACACCCTCATAGGAGAAAGAAAGGCTATAGTGGAAAAAACCCCTGGAGTTACAAGAGACATAGTGGAGGGTTATCTTGAACTTGAAGAAGGCAAAGGAGTTGTGATTATAGATACAGGAGGTATAGACTGGGGAGGACAGGACTTTTTTACCAGAGCGGTTATCGAAGTTGTTAGAAAGGTTCTTGAAGAAGCAGAATTAATTCTTTTCCTTGTAGATGCAAAACAGGGAATTACTGCAGAAGACATGAAAATTGCAGACTTTTTAAGAAAACTCGGAAAACCAGTAATTCTCGTAATAAACAAGGTTGAAAGTAAAGAGGATAGAGAAAGAGCCCTTGACTTTTATTCTCTTGGATTTGAAGAAGTTGTTTCCATTTCAGCAAAAAACAACAAAAATGTAAATCAGGTAAAAGAACTTATAAAAAAATATGCTCAGAATAAACTCATTGACATTCCCGAAGAAGGACCCATTAAAATTGCAGTAATAGGAAGACCAAATGTAGGAAAAAGCACCCTTATTAACCAGCTTATTGGATATGAAAGGATGCTTGTTTCTGAAATACCTGGAACAACCAGAGATTGCGTTGACATAATGCTCACCACACCAGAAGGAAAAAGCTACATTTTGATAGACACCCCTGGTATCAGAAGGAGGGCAAAAATAGAAGAAAGGGTGGAAAAATTCAGCGTTGACAAAGCACTTGATACCCTTGTTAGAGCTGATGTTGTTTTGCTCATGATTACTGCAGAGGAAGGCATCACCAGACAGGATCAGAGACTTCTCAGACAGATTGACAAACACTACAAAGCCTGTCTTCTTCTTATAAACAAGTGGGATCTTTTTGATAATAAAAGAGAACTCGGGAACCTTATGCTTGAGAGAATAAAATACGGTATTAGGTTTATGCCCTGGCTCCCCATGATGACCATTTCAGCCAAAACAGGTAGAAGGGTAAATAAAATCCTCCCCATGGTCGATGAAATTTATCAGGAATACAGTATAAGAGTAAACACAGGACTTGTAAACAGGGTTCTCAGAGAGATAAAAAACAATTATTCCTTTTCAGTAAAAGGAAAAAGACTTAAAATTTACTATGCCACTCAGGTTGAAGTGAGACCTCCTACTTTTGTTCTTTTTGTAAATGTAGATCCTGAAACCATACCCAAGAACGTGGAAAGATTTATGAGAAATGCCTTTCAGAAAAGTCTGGGCTTTGAAAGGGTGCCTGTAAAAGTCGTTTTCAGACAGAGAGGATAAATATTTTTATTCTCCGCCCTTTGAAGGAGTTATTCTGGAAAATTTTCTGGTAGGAGGATGGTAGTGAAGGGTTAGTGTTATTCTTCTATTTCTTGGATCGTATGGATTTTTAAACAAAGGGAAGTTATCAGCGTATCCCACCACCTCTTTAAACTTTTGGGGAGGCACTCCGTCCTTTTCAAGTTCAAGCATGGCAGAAAGAGCTCTTGCAGTGGAAAGCTCCCAATTCCCAACCTTTCCACCTTTATAAGGAACAGCATCAGTATGTCCTTCCACAGAAATAGTTACCGGTAAATCTTTTAATACCTCCGCAAAAACTTTTAAAATCTTTTTTGCTTCTGGAGTAAGTTCTGCACTTCCACTTTTAAAAAGAGGTTTGTTAACCAGATCTATAATTTCTATTTTTACCACCCCTTTTTTTTCATTAACATTTATTAAAACGTGTTCTTTTAAAGACTTAAGATATGTTTTTACCACCTTTTCAAATTTTTCTCCTATACCTTTTATAACAGGAAGTTTGGTGGGGGTTTCAGAAGTTATTCTGTGGACTTCTATGGTTCCTGTTTTATAATACTCGAGAAGCATACTTAAACCGGCTTTTTTAAATATGTTAAACTTTTTAAAATATGCTGCAATAGAAGCTTTTTGTTTTGGAGACATGATACTGATAAGCCACATAAGAAGGAAAAATGTCATCATTCCTGCAAGAAAGTCTGCATAAGCAATTTTCCAGGAACCTCCGTGGTGTCCTGCAACGACTTTTTTAACTTTTTTAATTATAATAGGAGGGGTGGACATTTTATTTACCTTTCATAAGGCTTTCCAGTTCTTCAAAAGATGGTCTTAAGTGAGGTGGTATTGTTCTTCTTGCAAATTCCACTGCTATTTGAGGAGCCCCACCACCTATAAAATAGACTATAGCTGTTTTTATTACATCCAGATATTCTTTTTGCTGCTGGCAGAAAAATTCCAGTTTTTGAACAAGTGGAACCATAAAACCGTAACAGGTAAGAATTCCTATGAATGTTCCTGCAAGAGCTATAGAAAGATGATGCCCGAGAACTTCTGGTGGTTGATCGATCATCCCCATGGTAAGAATAATTCCAAGAACTGCTGCAACAAGACCAAGTCCAGGCATTGAGTCAGCAAGCTTTTCAAGACGATGCACCGGAGTTAAAATTTCATGATGAATGATTTCTATCTCTGCCTCAAGAAGAGCTTCCAGCTCAAAATGAGTAATATTGGTGGTTAAAATAGAACGAAATGTATTCCTTATAAAATCAAGAGCAACATGATTACTTAAAACCTTGGGATAAGCAGAAAATATTTTACTTGCTTCTGGATTTTCTATATCCTGTTCAATGGAAATAAGTCCTTCTTTTTTAATTTTTTTAAATATTTCATTTAAAAGAAGCAAAAGATCAACAAAGTCCTGTTTGCCATAAACATGTGGTTTGGTAAGTCCCTGGATAGCTCCCTGAATAACTCCTTTTAAGGCTTCTGGAGTAGAAGCTGCAAGAAGAGCCCCGGTTGCAGCCCCAAATATAATAAGCCATTCTATAGGCTGTATTAAAACCGAAAAATTTCCGTGTTCTAAAGTATATCCACCAAAAACACAAATTATAACTACTATAAAACCTACTATTGAAGGCATCTAACCCTAATTACATATACTTTTCTCTAATTATTTCTCTTTCCTTCTGCAATACATAAAAACCAATTTTTTCTTTTATGTCAACAGGTAAATTTACAAATTCTACTGCAACTTCGTATTTACCATTTCTTTTTTCACATCTAACCACCCTTCCGTATAAATAAAATCCAAGAGGTTGATAAATATCAAGAACCGTTTTTATTTCCACATAATCTCCCGGTTTTAAAGGTTCTTTAAAAGGAAATCTCATTCCTTTTTCACTCAGATTGACCTTTTCATAAGGAAGATTATTAAAACCCTCTTTCTCTCTGGTTAGCAGATTTATAAGATAATCAAGTTTGGCATTAATAAGTTTTAACCAGGTATTTAAAGCTTCGTCAACAGTATCCTTTAAAGGAACATAAGAAAACATCGGAACATCTCCCACTATTCTGGCATTCAATTTTTCCACTTCCTCACGAGAGATTTTTCTCACCTCCAGAGGTATGGTCACATCTATTCTTACTGCCTCTCTTTTCAATTTTCTAACTCCTCAAAAAATTTTTAATAAATAAAAAAATTTAAAATTTTATCCCTTACTCTCCCATATTCTTCTTTTTTTACCTATTACTTTTATTATATAGTGTTTTTCGCCACTTGACAAGTGAAAAAAATAAGTATAATTATTCAAAAATAATTTCATTTTTCAAAAAACAAAACTACAGGAGGTGGGGTATGAGTGATGTAATTTATGTAGTAGGTCACAAAAAGCCTGATACAGATTCAGTGTGTTCTGCTATTGTATTTGCATATCTTTTAAATGAATGGAAAAAATCCGGATGCAAAATCATGAAGGTTGACAAGGAAGCAGTGCCTGTTATTCAGGGTGAACCCAATGCAGAAACCAAATTCGTTCTTGAGAAATTTGGTGTATCTGTTCCTGAAATTATGACTGATGGAGAAGGTAAAACAGTTGCTCTTGTAGATCACTCCGATAAGGTTCAGAGTCTTGACAATATTGACAAAGCTGAAATCGTTGCAGTAGTTGACCACCACAAAATAGGTGATGTTACCACCCCCAATCCAATTCTTTTTGTAAACTTTCCTGTTGGATGCACTGCAACCGTTCTTAAGTTTCTCTTTGATAAAACCGGAATTTCTATTCCCAAAGAAATGGCAGGACTCCTGCTCTCTGCAATTTTAAGTGACACTGTAATTTTTAAGTCTGCAACAACAACTGATATGGACAAAGAAGTTGCAGAGGAACTTGCTAAAATTGCAGGTATTGACAACATTACAGAATTTGGAGTAGAAGTTAAATCCAAACTCTCCGATGTTTCTGGAATGAGTGCAAGAGACATTATAATGAGAGACTACAAAGATTACAACATGAGCGGAAAGAAAGTGGGAGTTGGACAGATCGAACTCGTTGATCTTAAACTTATAGAACAGAGACTTAACGAAATTTACGAGGAACTTCAGAAGTTAAAACAGGAAGGCGGTTATCACACAGTTGTTCTTATGCTTACCGATATTATGAAAGAAGGAACCGAGCTCATGGTGGTAACCGATGCTCCTGAAATTGTGGAAAAGACATTTGGAAAGAAACTCGAAGGAAAGAGTGTCTGGCTTGACGGAGTAATGAGCAGAAAGAAGCAGGTTGTTCCTCCACTTGAAAAAACCTTTGCTTCTCTCTAAATCTAAAAATAAGGGGGCTCTCGCCCCCTTTATACTTCTTTTACTGAACTTTTTATAGAAATAAATAAAGTTCTCTTCGTTAATAGTAAAATCCTTTTAAAAAGGATTTCCACTCTTCTGGAATATCTTTCCTTTTTCAAAAGGAAGTAATTATAAGCAATAACTGCAGGAATAGCACAAAAAAGTCCCATGGCAGTGTTTATAAGAGCTTCTGCTATTCCTGGAGCCACTGTAG
>CAZWTB010000013.1:0-1874 GCA_964636875.1 uncultured Thermodesulfatator sp. | reverse complement strand
TTAATATTAAACCTTCTGCTTCTTTAAATTTGGAAGAAGAAAGAGAATTAACAGAGGAAGACATGGAAGTTAGTTTTTACGAGGACTCTTGGATTTCTTTTTTAGATCTTTTAAAAGAGGAAATTTTGTTAAGTCTTCCTTATAAAAAACTATGTAAAGAGGATTGTAAAGGGCTATGTCCGGTATGTGGCACAAACCTTAATGAAAAAGAATGCACATGTAAAAAACCAAAAAAAGAAAGCCCTTTTGCAGTGCTAAAAGAGCTTTTACAGAAAAAAAATTCTCAGCAAGGAGGTTAGAAGTATGGCTGTTCCAAAGAGGAAAACTTCAAGATCTCGTAGAGGGAAAAGAAGGGCACACAAACATCTTACACCACCAAGCATAGCCTTTTGTCCGAGATGTAAAGCTCCCAAGCTCCCTCACAGAGTTTGCCCTTCCTGTGGATATTATAAAGGTAAGGCTTTTATAGAACAGGAAGAAGTTTAATTTAGAACACTTGCAGTATGTATAAAGTTGTTCTGGATGTAATGGGAGGTGATTTTGCTCCTTCTGTAACTTTAAAAGGAGCTGAGCTTGCTTTAAAAGAATTTCCTGATCTCCATCTTTTTCTCGTAGGAAATAAAGAAGTTTTAAAAGAATGGGAAGGAAAAGAAAGGATTACAACTATTTTTAGTGAAGAGGTTGTTGAAATGCATGAGCCTCCTGGAGAGGCTCTTAAAAAGAAAAAAAACGCTTCAATCTTTAAAGGATTGCGTCTTGTTAAAGAAGGAACTGCCGATGCATTTGTCTCTGCTGGAAATTCTGGAGCAGTGGTTGCAGGAAGTATTTTTATACTCGGAAGACTCGAAGGAGTAAGACGCCCTGCTATAGCAACCCTCCTTCCAACTCTTAAAAATCCCATAGTCCTTATAGACGCAGGAGCTAATGTGGACTCTAAACCTTACGACTTATTTCAATTCGGAGTTATGGGAAGTATTTTTCTCGAAAAAATATGGGGAAGAAAAAATCCAAGAGTATCGCTTCTTTCCATAGGTGAAGAAACAGGAAAAGGAAACACACTCGTAAAAAAAACTCACATCCTTTTTTCAAAGTCTTTTCTTAATTACACAGGAAACATAGAAGGAAGAGACATTTACTTTGGAGATACAGATGTGGTTGTGTGTGATGGATTTATAGGAAACATATGCTTAAAACTTTCTGAGGGTCTTGCAGAAGCAATAATAGAAATGCTAAAAAATGAAGTAAAAGAATCCTTTTTATCTTTATTTGGTATGTTTCTTGCTAAAAAATCTTTAAAAAATTTTAAGAAAAAAACAGACTGGAGAGAATACGGAGGTGCTCCTCTTCTTGGAGTAAAAGGTGCAGTAATAATAGGACACGGCAAGTCTGATGCAATTGCAATCAAAAATGCAATTAAACAGGCAATTAATTTTATAAAAGTAGATCTTGTTAAAAAGCTGGACACTGCAATTAAAGAAAACCTTCCCGAGGAGGAAAAAGGTGAATCCTGAAGAAGTCAAAAGTGCAATCCTCGGAATCGGTATGGCTGTTCCTGAAAAAATTTTAACCAATTTTGATCTTGAAAAAATGGTTGAAACTTCAGATAAGTGGATTACAGAAAGAACAGGAATAAAAGAAAGAAGAATTTTAAAAGACGAAGAAAATATAACAGAATTTGCAATAAAAGCAGGAAAAGAAGCTATGGAAAAAGCAGGAGTTTCTCCTGAAGAAATCAGGCTTATAATATGTGCAACAGTTACTCCTGAATATTTAATTCCTTCTATGGCAGTGCTTGTTCAGGATGGTATAGGAGCAAAAAATGCAGGTGCTTTTGATCTTTCTGCTACATGTTCTGGATTTCTTTATGGTGTTTC
>CAZWTB010000012.1:0-3765 GCA_964636875.1 uncultured Thermodesulfatator sp. | reverse complement strand
AGAAACTATGTTCCTGCTGTTGAAAAAGGAGTTAGAGAAGCAATGGAAAAGGGTCCTCTTGCAGGATATCCTGTTGTGGATGTAAAAGTGCAATTTTACGATGGTAAATCGCATGAGGTTGATTCTTCAGATCTTGCTTTTAAAATTGCAGCTTTTCATTGTTTTAAAAAAGGAGTTGAGGAAGCAAACCCGGTTCTTCTTGAGCCATACTGGGAGCTTGAAATAACAGTGCCAGATGAGAATGTCGGGGATGTGGTCGGAGATTTGAATGCAAGAAGAGGAAGAGTTATGAATATTGAAAAAGAAAAAAAGCATACTAAAATAAAAGCAGTAGCACCAATGGCAGAAATTCTTGACTATGTTATTTCACTTCAGGGACTTACTGCTGGAAGAGGAAGTTTTGTTGCCAGGTTTTCTCATTATGAAGAAGTTCCTCCGCAGATAGCAGAAAAGATTATTGCAGAAAGTAAAGAAAGTGCAGAAAAACAATAAAATAAAAGCAGGAATTCTGGTTCTTAGTGACAGGGCAAGCAGAGGTGAAAGAGAGGATCTTTCTGGTTTAAAGATTAAGGAAATCGTTAAGGACTGGGGATGGGAGTGCAGGTTTTATCAGGTGATACCTGATGAAAAAGAAAGGATTTCTGCCGTTTTAAAAGAGTGGTGCGATGTAGAAAAGCTTGATGTTATTTTAACGAGTGGTGGAACAGGGGTTCACCCGAGAGATGTGACTCCAGAAGCAACCAAGGAGGTAATAGAAAAGGAAATCCCCGGTATAGCAGAATACATGAGATATATAAGTTATCCCATAACTCCTCTTTCTGCTCTTTCCCGGGGTATTGCAGGTGTTAGAAAAGAAACTCTTATTCTTAATCTTCCAGGGAGTCCAAAAGCAATAGAAGAAATTCTGCCGGAACTTAAGAAAATACTTTTTCATGCAATAGAAAAAATAAAGGGAGATACAAGTGAGTGTGCAGGAAAAGCTTGAAGAAGTAAAGCTTACGCAGATGACAAGAGCTTCTGGCTGAGCAGCGAAGCTTCCACAGGAGTTTCTTGTGGAGATTTTGCAGGAATTAAAACTTCCTTCTTCTCCAAGACTCCTTCAGAGCTTTGAAAATGGAGCAGATTCTGCTGTTTATCAACTTGATTCAAAAACAGCTTTGGTCTTCAGCGTGGACTTTTTTACCCCGGTTGTAAACGATCCCTATACTTTTGGGCAGATAGCAGTTGCAAATGCTCTTTCAGACATATATGTAACAGGTGCAAAACCCATACTTGCTTTAAATCTTATTGCCTTTCCCAAAAAAGGAGTTCCAAAAGAAATTTTAAAAAAGATTTTAAAAGGAGGAGCTTCCAAACTTAACGAAGCAGGGGTGCTTCTTGGAGGAGGACACAGTATTGACGATCCAGAACCCAAATACGGAATTGCAGTTGTTGGCATTGCTGATCCAGAAAAACTCATTTCTAACCGAAGTGCTTCAAAAGGAGACCTTCTTTATCTTACGAAACCTTTTGGAACAGGTATTCTTATAACTGCTTACAAAGGGAAACTTTTTGACGAAGAAAGCCCTGTTTACTTTAAAATGGTAAAAGTTATGACTGAGCTTAACGACAAAATCGCTGATGTGCTGATTGAGTGCGAAATAAAAACAGCAACAGACATAACTGGTTTCGGGCTCGTTGGACACGCCCTTGAAATGGCTTTTGCAAGTAAAAAAACCCTGATAATTCACGCAGGCAGAGTTCCTTTTTTAGAAGAAGCCAGAGAATTTTTAAGTATGGGAATAATTCCAGAAGGAGATTACGAAAATCTAAACTTCTGTAAAAAATTTACAGAAGTGCATCCTGATGTAAGTGAAGATGATTTGATTTTGCTTGTTGATGCTCAAACTTCAGGAGGGTTCCTGATTGCAGTTCCAGAAGAAAAAAAAGAACTTTTTGAAAAAAAGGGTTCTGAAAGAGGAATTTTTGCAAAACTAATCGGAAAAGTGGAAGAAGGCTGCCCTCAGGTAAAAATTTTACCTTAATTACATTTTACATACTTTTTTAAAATTTGAAGCCACTCTTCATATGTTTTATACCCGACGAATTTCTGGATTTTTTCTCCTTTTTTGTCTATGAGGTATGTTGTTGGAGTAATGTCAAAGTCCGGGAAAACATTAAAAACTTTGGGGGTAGGTAGTCCAACTGTGTAATTGAGTTTTCTTGCGGAAACGATCTTGGAGAGAAGAAAACCGTCATTTGTGTCAACCATAAGGGAAATAATTTTCAATTCCTTGGGATTACAGCTCTGAGAGATTTTATTCAGGATTCCCAGTTCAACTATACAGGGAGGACAGTAGCTTGCAAAGAGGTTAACGAGCACATACTTTCCTCTGAACTGAGAAAGGGAATAGCGTTTCCCCTGGGGTGTGTAGAAAGTAAAGTCTATAGAAGACGCAGAAGCACTTATTCCATTTCCTATAATAAAAATAATAAAAGTTACCAAAAGTTTTTTTATATTTTTTGGCATATTAACCTCCGATTCAAAATTTTTTTATTTATTATATTACTCTTGTGTCTTTTAGTCAAGTTAAACTGCTTTTTAAGTTTTAGATAAATTAAAAACAAAAGTTGCAGAATTTTAATTGATACGAAGATTTTTATAAAGTATTTTATTTGTTATTATTTTTTGTATTATATACTATATTTTAATTTAAGATTAAATAACACCACTAAAGTGCAGGGAATGAAAACTACTACTCTTGACAAAAAGTAAAGTAAATAATATTTTTAAAAATAAAAGAAAAGTAAAAAACGGGAATAAAAATGGGAGAAGCAATCAGAAGTTTAAGTGAACAAGAAATTAAAGAAATAATTTATAAAGAACTGCCAAAATTAATCAGGGAACATCCCGATGTAAGAAGTTTTCTTCAGAATGTGCTTAAACAGTGCCCCTATAAAGAAGTGGCTGAGAGCCGTTTTGAAATACTTCTTGAAGAAATAAAAAGAATGAGAGAAGAGTCCGAGAGGAGATGGCAGGAATCTGAAAGAAAATGGAGAGAATTAAAAGAAGAGTCCGAGAGAAAGTGGAGAGAGTTGATGGGAGAAATAAAGAGATTGCACCGTTTATATGATGTAGGGATAGGAGCAATTGGAGCAAGATGGGGATTTCAGGCAGAAACCACTTTTAGAGAAGCTATAAAAGGCATCTTAGAAGAAAGTTTCCCTGTAAAAGTTGAAAAATATCTTGCCATGGATGAAGAAGGGAAAGTCTTTGGCAGACCTGACCAGGTTGAACTCGATCTTATTATAAAGGATGGAGAAATAATTGCAGGAGAGATAAAGTCCTCTATGAGTAAATCCGATGTTTATGCTTTTTATAGAAAAGTAAAATTTTTATGAGGAGAAAGAAGGAAAAAAGGTTAGCAGAATGATTATAATTTCTCCAATGATTGAACCTATGGCAAAAAAAGTAGCAGAAGATTTAGGGATAGAAATTTATACATATCCCGACAACATAGAAAAATTATAAGCTACAATTCATTTCCGGTAGATAAATATCTGGCTTTACTTAAAAATTTCGAGCATGCGGGAGACTGCTTTGTAAGCTCTCTTTAATACCTCTTCCTCAAGCACTATCTCAAACTCAAGATTCTCAAGAGACCTCAGCACATCCTCAAGACTTATTTTCTTCATAGACTTACAGAGCATCTTTTCAGGAGCAGGATGATAAAACTTCTTCTCTGGATTCTCCTTCTGCAAAGGATAAAGAAGCCCTACTTCAGT
>CAZWTB010000011.1:0-3449 GCA_964636875.1 uncultured Thermodesulfatator sp. | reverse complement strand
CCTCTCATCTGCCTTGACAAAAAGTGTATAAGGAATCTCTGCAAGCATCTCATTTAAAATAGGTGCCACTTCCTCAAATCTTTCATCTCTCAAGGCTTGTCCAAGGTCATCCACAAGGGCTCTTGGTCTGAAGTTCAAATCCACTGCCTCCATAAAAAGCACATCGCAAAAACTCTCTCTTACCTCCTTGTTCGGATAGGTCAAAACCCAGGTGCTGGGATTTAAAGCTTCTTTTATAGTAAGATAACCTGCCTGATAGAGAATTGCCTCAACAGGAAGTCTATCCAGGTCAAATGCTTTAAAAACATTGGCATTTACTTTAAATTCTTCAAAATCTGGCAAAGTGTGAAGTCTATTTTTAAGGAGTCTCACAAGAAAGCTGGGAGTCCCTGTTTCAAACCAGTAATTCCCAAATCTTCCTTTAGAAAGCGCTGTCATCACTGAAACAGGATTATAGATCCTTGTTTCACTATAAGGACTGAACCTGTATCCATTATACCAGTATCTAATCTCCCCCATACATCTTTCCACACTCTCTATCCCGTTCTTCTCACAAAAATATTTCAGATGCTCTCTGAAATTGTTTAAAATTTCTTCTTCTGTGTATCCTGGAAAATCTGCAAATTCTTCGTCAAAGGAAATATTCACAAGATTGTTCCATTCCGAAAACATGGAAACCTTGCTAAATGTGGTTATTCCTGTAACAAAAACAAATTCAACTTCATCCACTGTGCCAGCACCTTTTAACACTCCAAAAAAGCTTTTCAACACATCCCTGTTTTTTTCTGCAATTCTAAAACGCTCCTCCCCGGCTCCCAGATGATCTAAAATGGGTTTGTCATACTCATCCACAAGCACAACCACTCCGGTTCTGTATTTTTTGTAAAGCATAGTTATTAAATATTCAAATGCATCCTTTGGAAAGGTAAGTTCTTCTGGAAAAGCTATTTCAAATTGCTGTGCCTGAAATTTGATATGAATCAGCAGACTATTTTTTAACTCTTCCGGAGTTGCATGAGATATACTATTAAAATCAAACACAATCACTGGGTGGGGCTTAAAGTCCCATTTGTCGTATATCCATAGTCCTTTAAAAAGCTCTTTATTCCCTTTAAATAACTCCCACAATGTGCTTACCGTCAAAGATTTCCCGAATCTCCTCGGACGAGAAAGAAAATAGCATTCTCCCTCTGTAAGAAGTCTATATATCCACTTCGTCTTATCCACATATAAATAACCCTTCCTCCTGATCTTCTCAAAAGATGATGTATTAAGTGGAAGAATCGGTAGCATAAACTCGCTCCTTTTTTCTTTTTAATTTACCCTGTATTCCAGAATTTACAATGAAACCCATGCCCATTTTCCAGAATTTTAAGAAATATCCTAAAAATTTGGTGCTAAATAAAAAAAAGAAAAGTAGGAAAATTTTTAAATGTGTGATAAAATAAGTTTAAGTTTTTTAAAAATTCTTAATAATATTATAAAGATCAAGGGGGGATTTTAAATGGACTGGAAGGAAACTTTAAATCTTCCTAAGACCGATTTTCCAATGAAAGCCGATCTTGTTCAAAGAGAACCGAAGTATCTGGAATTCTGGGAAAAAGAAAAAATATACGAAAAAATGCTTGAAAAAAGAAAAGACGCTCCAATTTACATATTACACGATGGACCTCCTTATGCTAATGGGCACATACATCTTGGAACTGCTTTAAATAAAGTTTTAAAAGATATAATAGTGAAAAGTAAGTCTATGGCAGGATTTAAAGTCCCCTATGTTCCTGGATGGGACTGTCACGGACTTCCTATAGAGCTTAATGTAGAAAAAGAACTTAAAGTAAAAAGAGGTGAGCTTCCTCCAAATACCATTAGAGAAGCTTGCAGGAAATATGCCCAGAGGTTTATAAAAATCCAGATGGAAGAATTTAAGCGCCTGGGAGTTTTTGGAAAGTGGGAATCTCCATACCTTACAATGAATCCTGAATACGAGGCGGTTATTGCAAGAGAATTTTTGAGATTTCTTGAAACCGATCAGGTATATCAGAGAAAAAAGCCAGTTTTCTGGTGCCCTAACTGCGTTACTGCCCTTGCTGAAGCAGAAGTAGAATACAATCCCCACACATCACCTTCTATTTATGTCAAATTTCCTCTTACTGAAGAAACAACCTGTTTTCTTGAAAAATCTTTAAATCTCAAGTTTACAAATAGACCAAGCATTCTCATCTGGACAACCACTCCCTGGACACTTCCTGCAAATCTTGCTCTTGCCTTTAATCCTGAATTTGACTACCTCTTAATTAGATGGGACGAAGAAATATTTATCATCGCAGAAGGAAGACTATCTGCTCTTTGTGCAGAACTTGACAGAGACCTTCCTGAAATTCTTGCAAGATTTAATCCTGAAATTCTTGAGAGAAAAACCGCATATCATCCTTTTTATGAAAGAACAAGTCTTATCGTGCTCGGAGACTTTGTTACCTTGGAGACAGGAACAGGAATTGTTCATATTGCTCCTGGTCACGGAGAAGAGGACTATGAGTGTGGATTAAAATACGAACTGGATGTTTATGTTCCTGTTGACAAAGAAGGAAGGTTTTATGAAGATGTTCCTCTGGTAGGAGGAATGAAAATAGATAAAGCTAATGAAGTTATTTTAAAAGTGCTCGAAGAAAAAGGGAACCTTCTTTTCTCCGGGAAGGTTGAACACAGCTATCCTCATTGCTGGAGGTGTAAAAAACCCGTTATTTTCAGGGCTGAAACCCAGTGGTTTATTTCCATGGAGGCAAAAGACCTTAGAAAAAAGGCACTTTCAGCAATAGAAAAAGTCAAGTTCGTTCCTCCCTGGGGTAGAAATAGACTTTACTCAATGCTTGAAAAAAGACCTGACTGGTGTATTTCAAGACAGAGAGTCTGGGGAGTTCCTATCACAGTTTTTAAGTGTGCAAAGTGTGGAACTATTTTAAAGGATTTTAAGTATTACGAAAAAGTAATTTCTATTTTTGAAAAAGAAGGTTGTGACCCCTGGTTTGAAAAAACTGCAAAAGAGCTCTTACCTGAGGGAACCGTCTGTCCTGAGTGTGGAAGCTCTGAATTTGAAAAAGAAAGTGACATTTTAGATGTGTGGTTTGATTCCGGTGTTTCTTTTGCAGGTGTTCTTGAAAAAAGAGAAGACCTCCTTTTTCCAGCGGACCTTTATCTTGAGGGCTCTGATCAGCATAGAGGATGGTTTCACAGCTCACTTCTCTGCTCTGTTGGAACAAGGGGAGTCCCTCCTTACAAAGGAATTCTGACTCACGGTTTTGTAGTGGATGGTCAGGGAAGAAAGATGTCTAAAAGCCTGGGAAATGTTATTCATCCTCAGGACATAATTAAACAATACGGAGCGGAAATTTTAAGACTCTGGGTTTCTGCAGAAGACTACAGGGATGACATAAAGATTTCAAAGGAAATTC
>CAZWTB010000010.1:0-4926 GCA_964636875.1 uncultured Thermodesulfatator sp. | reverse complement strand
TCTAAAGTAAATTCCCAAAAGTTCTGAAGTCCTCCAGGAATAAATTCCTTTTTTCTGGTCCCTAATAAAGCAAGAACAATAATAAAAATACACACAAAATAGCTGTAAACCATGTGGGGAGCAAAAATCTTGGCTAAGATTCCATACTTATCCGCGTGTTCATAATAATAAGGTCCAGATGGTATCCCAAGCTTTTCGAGTATCAAACACAAAAATAAAATTGGATGCTCCATCTCCCTCCTCCTTTATAAAAATTTTTTATACTATTTCTATTTTCCTTATTTTAAGTCTCAAAATCCCGGTTAAAACCACCTGTAAATAAACCAGAACAATTCCTCCTAAGATAAACACAGGATGAAACTTAAAAAATTTAATAAAAATAAAAAGCAAAATTCCTGTAGCAAAAAGCCTTATGTAAAACTTACTTAAATAAACTACAACTCCTTTTTGAGGAGCAAGCCCCTGCCTAACCTGATGAAGCGTCTTTATCCCGTCATTTTTAGTAGAACGAAAGTTTAAATATCCTACAATCACTCCAAAAAGCAAAGACAAACTGTAAATTAAATTTCCGGTTATTAAAAATACAAGTAAGCTTCCTAAAACCCCAGTGAGAATTATAATCTGTTCAATTTCCTTTAAGAATTGCTCAGCCTGTGCCTGTTTTATCATTTTTCTTTATTCTCTTCTTCCTTTCTTTTCTTTCCCTCTACCTCTCTCAATCTCTTTTTACTAAAATAAATCAGATTTTTAAAACCTCCTATCACTCCAAAAACTATAAAAATCGTTGTTACCCAAGGCGAAACCTTAACTTTAAATATCTCTTCTATTTTCCCCTCTATCCACCATCCAACAAGTGCTGCAATAACAATAGAAGAAGCAACAGCTATCCCTATCGTTAAACTATCAAGTAAAATACTAAATAAATACTTTAAAGTGTTTTCTTTTTTTTCCTTCAATTTACCCAAATTTAAAATGAATTTTCTAAAAAATCAACCACCAAAATTCCAGAAAATATTTATAAATTTAAAGTTATGTTAAAATTTCTTTATTAATTTTAATTTTTTTTAAAATTTTGGCTTTTCCCGAAAAAATACTCCTTAACCTGTTCAACAAATGCCTCTATCCTCATCTTGGTCCCGAGAGACTTCTGTCCATCACAGGGAACCGTAAGCACCGGAAGCCTTACTCCTTCTCCTTCTCTTATCCTTTTTAAAACTGCCATCACAACATTTCCAGGCATACATGCAAAAGGTATAACATTTACTATTCCGCAAACATTGTGCTTCAAATACTCAACCGCCTTCCCAACAGAAAGTAAAACTTCTCCTCCTTCATAATCAGGATGCACATACTTTGCAGTGAGTTTCATAAGTTCCTCAACTCCAGGTTCCTCTGCAGTTTTGAGTAAATCTTTAACAAGTTTTATAAACCTCTTCTCCTCCCACTTAAGATACTGCATCTCCAGAACATATCTTAAAACCGTCTTAAATAATCCCATCCTTTTTGCCCATACCTTGGAAGTGTAATTTATAAAATAAATCCACTCACTAACAGGTGGAAGCCATACTTCAAGTCCAAGATCCTCTAAAAATCTATATAAATTCTCGTTTGCAAAACGATTGTTTCTTACATAAATCTCACCCACAACTCCTACAACAGGCTTGGGCTCCTCTTTTACTTCTACTTTCTCAAATTTCTCCCTTATCTCCTTTAAAACCTCAAGAAGATCTTCTTTTTTTTCTACAGCTTCCTCTATCCTTGCAAGACTTTCCCAGTAGAGATTCTCAACCTCTTTTTTATTAACTGCATAAGGACGAGTTTCTCTAAAAAGCTTGTCCAGAATGTCAACAGCAACGATTCCCTTCCAGGCTATTTTCATAAAGTCCTTTCCAAGAATATCCAGATCCTCGTAAAGTCCCATGTCCTGCTGAAGTGAATAAACAGGCATGTCAACTCCGAGATCTCTCAAAAGTTTTTTGTGATACCTGTTATACTGTCCAAACCTACAGGGTCCACCACTATCAGGCATAAAGAAAATACTTTTTTTCGGATCAAACCCAGGAGAATTTATAAGTCTTATTAAATCCCCGGTTGTTAAAACTGTGGGATAACACTCTTTTCCAGAAGTAAACTTTCTACCGAGCTCCAAGGTTTCGTCATCAGGTTCAGGGAGAACCTCTGCAGGAACACCACAGGCTCTAAAAGCTGCTGCAAGCACCCTTGCGTGATCAGTCATGTAAGGAATATAAACAGTTCTGCCATCAACAGGCTGTGCCCTTAAAGAAACAAATTTCTTCTTTATTTCATACTTTCTGACTTTGTCTTTTATACTATCCACAAAGGCTTCAAGCCTCGTTACAACGCCTGCTTCTGCACTGTGCTCGTCAACTTCAATTTCTATAAAAGGTTTGCCACCAAGCAGGTCCTCAAAAAAGTGCTGAATAAAAGAATCCGGTCCACAGGAAAAGTTGGTAAAGTAAATCGGAAAAAGATTTGGAGTTTCTCTTATTATGTGACCTGCTAAAAGGAATCTCTGTCCGTATTCCCAATACATTCCCTCAAGCCCTTCAAGATCATTCCACTCCTCAAGAGGAAGCATATCCACAGGAAGACCAACTACTCCAAGTTTTCTTATTTTATGATGAATAGCAAGGTTTGCCCCTGGATCAAAAGCATTATAAGGTCTTCCAACTATCACAAGTATTATGTCGTTCTTAAAACTCTCAAGAATTTCTCTTCCTCTTTTCTTAAGCCAGTCGTGAAAATCCTTTTGAGCGATTTCTGCTTTTTTCCAGGCTTTTTTAACCTTTCTAACAGGCTCTCCAAGCATTTTGGCAAAATTCTTGATCTCCTCGTTAAGAACCGCTCCTTTTCTACCGAGGTGAAAAACAGGATTTATAAGTCTTGCAGAATACTCAGAAAAATTTATAGAAGCAGGACTGATCCAGGGCATACTCTGAACATAGGGACATATCTTTCCTATTTCAAGAGCTGGGTGTTCTGGAGGAAGATCCGTAATCTGGGGAAGGAAAATATTTTTTATTCCCATTTCAAGAAGGGTTTTCACATGTCCAAGGGCTATTTTTATTGGAAAACAGGGTTCTGCTGGAGCAAGCTCACATCCTTTTTTAATGATTTCCTTGGAAGTAGGAGGAGAAACAACCACTTTGTATCCCATTTCCTGAAACAGCGTTGCAAAAAAGGGAAGCCACTCCCAAAATTGAAGTGCTCTTGGAATTCCTATTACCTTGTGAGACGGAAAGTCTTCTTTCGTTTCCTTTACATAGGAAAGAAGTTTCTTTTCTCTTTCAAGGGTAAGATTTGGGATGTTCTCCTTTGGTTTTCTGTGATCGACTTCGTATTTTTCACATCTCCCACCGTAATAATAGGGTTTTCCTCCTTCTATAATGACCTGATGGATCTCACACTGATTAGGACAACCCTTACACTCAAAAGTTCTGATAGTGTATTTAACATTTGCAAGATCAAATCCCCTGAACCTGGTTTCTCCTTTTGTTTCTTCTTTTGCAAGAAGAGCAACTCCTATTGCTCCGGTTACTTCGTGATTCGGAGGAACTATAACGGGTTTCCCAAGAACTTTTTCAAAGGCAGAAACCACTCCTTTGTTAAAAGCAACTGCTCCCTGAAAGAATATTTTTTTACCTATTTTTCTATTTTCTACCACCTTGTTCAGATAGTTATAAACTATTGCATAACAGAGTCCAGCGATGAGGTCTTCTTTTGGGAGTCCCTGCTGCTGATAGTGAAGAAGATCGGACTGCATAAAAACAGTGCACCTTTCTCCAAGTTTAAGAGGAGCTTTGCTTTTTAAAGCATAATCTCCAAATTCTTCTATAGGAACGCCGAGTTTAACTGCCTGTTCCTGAAGAAAAGAACCAGTCCCTGCTGCACAGGCTTTATTCATCGTAAAGTTAGATATGGTTCCGTTTTCTATGTAAATGTATTTAGAATCCTGTCCACCTATCTCAAATATTGTATCAACTTCCGGATCTAAAAATAGTGCACCATAAGCCTGGGCAGTTATCTCGTTTCTTATTACATCTGCTCCTATGAAATCTCCAACAAGATACCTTCCTGAACCCGTTGTTCCAACTCCTTTTACTTTTACTTTTTCAGGAAGCTTTTTCCTGAGTTCAATAAGCCCGGTTTTTACACTATCAAGAGGTTTCCCATGATGAAACATATAAACTTTGGCAATGAGATTTCCTTCTCTGTCTATTGCAACGAGCTTCGTGCTAACAGAACCAACATCAACTCCAAGATAAACCTCAATTTCTTCTTCTGCTTTTCTTCTGAATATTTTTTCTTCAATTTTTTTCTGAATTTTTTCGGAAATTTCAAGAGACTTAAAAGGATAAAGGACCGGGTGTCGTGGAGGATTATATTTCCTTTCTTTTAAGTATTGTCTTAAGATTTCAGAACCTTTGTAATCCGAAGTTGCCTTTCCTTCAAGCCCATAAAGAGCAGCTCCTATTGCACCCATTATTTTAAAATATTTTGGTATAATAAGCTCGTCATCTTTAAGATTAAATATTTCTTTTATTGCTCTTCTTACTCCAAGATTTGCAGCAACTCCTCCCTGGAAGACAAGAGGAGGTAAAATCTGTCTTCCTTTGGCAAGATTGCTTTTTAAGTTTCTTATTATGGCAAAGCAGAGTCCTGCAATTATTTCACAGTCAGGAACAGCAGCCTGCTGAAGGTGGATCATATCTGACTTGGCAAACACAGTGCATCTACCAGCTATTCTGGGAATGTTTTTAGCTTCAAGTGCAAGTTTTGAAAATTCTTCTATTGTGTATCCAAGACGGGCTGCCTGCTGTTCAAGAAAAGAACCTGTTCCTGCTGCACAAAGAGTATTCAAAGCAAAATCTTCTATTTCAGGAATTCCCCTTTCATGGGTGATAA
>CAZWTB010000009.1:0-7131 GCA_964636875.1 uncultured Thermodesulfatator sp. | reverse complement strand
CCAAGCCACTTTACACTTCTGTAACCACACTCCTGACAATAAAACATACCTCTTTTCCTCTTATTTACTTACACTCTTTAACATAAACCCCTTTCCACACACTGTAAACCCACTTTATTCTGGCAAATTTCACTTTTATAATACTGCATTTTTCCGCTTTTTTTAAATAACAGGGAACTGAAGTTTCATCTTTAACCAGAAAAACCTCTTTTCCTATAAGAGCAGTGTCTTTCCTCCATATGTGATACTGATTTTCAGGAAGTTTACTGTGTTTTATTACATAAACTTCTGGATGAAAAGTTGTATAAAAAGCAATTGCAGAAGCAATTTTTCTGCTATCTGTAAGAAGAGGAAGCTTTTCTTTTTTACACTCTTTTAAATAAATTTTTTCAACCTCTTTACCAAGGGTTTTCCAGGGATAAAACTTTTTTAAAATTGTTCTACAAAAAACAGGATAGACATTTGGGAAAATCGGAAGCCCCAGAATAATTAAGGAAAAAAAGAAACTTAAAAAAAGATTAAGTTTTAAAAGATTAAACAGTCTTTTATCATAGCAAAAATAAGTCCACGCAAAGTATCCAGCAAGAACAAAAGGAAAAATCCAGTTAAGATTAAGTTTTACAAAAAAAGAAAAAAAGAGAAAGAAAACCATCCAGGGAAAGGAAAAAAGAAAAAATATAGAATACTTTTTTATGTAATAATGCAGGGAGCTGACCCCGGTTTTTAAGTAGTGGAAAAAGAAAACAGGAGAGAAGACGCCAGCGCATCCCAAGAAAAACTTTAAAAAGGTTAAAAAAGAAAAGGACTTTCTGCTAAAGTGATGTTCTGTGTGCTTGAGCATTATAAAACCATGTTTAAAATTCCAGTAAACATTGGGAGAATACACTAAAAAAGCAACAAGAGGAATTAAAAGAGTTTTAAAAGAAAGAAGAAGATTTTTTCTAAAAAACAAAAGGTAAAGGAAGACAAAGAAAAGGAATGCAAGCATGGTTTGTTTGGTAAGAAGTCCAAGACCGCAGAAGATACCCGTTAAGATTGCAGAAACAGGGCTCAGGGTTTGAAGATAGTTTAGAAAAAAGTAAAGAGCTAAAATCCAGAAGAGAAAAAGAGGAGGATCTATGGTCATAACAAAGCTGTAAACAGTTAATATTGGCACAAAAGCAAGGGTTAAAACAAGCCAGAAAGCCCTCTGTTCTGCTTCTTCTGGAGGATACTTAAAAAAATATTTTTTAGTAAGAAGATAGGAGACGAAAAGGGTGAGAACATTACACAAAAGAGCAGGAAACCTTACTCCAAATTCAGTATTTCCAAAGAGTTTTGTCGAAAAGAAGATAAGCCATGCTACCATAGGGGGTTTGCTGTAGTATCCAAAAGCAGGGTGTCTTGACCAGTCCCAGTAATAGGATTCGTCAAAAGAAAGAGGAAGTTTGAGAATTGCAAGATAAAAAAGCTTAAACAGCGTGTAAAAAATCAAGAAAAAAATAAAAAATTTTTTAGCTGAAAAACTTTTTCCAGACATTTTTTTGGAGTTTATAAAAAATAAATGCCCAGATACTGCCATAAATCCATCCTGCAAACACATCTAAAGGATAGTGCACCCCTAAGTATATTCTTGACCATCCTACCATAAAAGCAAAAAAAATCCAGATAAAAGAAAGTGCAGGAAAGTTAAGACTCAGGTAGGCTGAAGCATAGGCAACATTTGACGCATGAGAAGAAGGAAAGCTGAAACTTACTTTTTTGTGAAGGGGCTTTTTTAAAAGCTTAAACTTCTCGTTTTCAAGGTGATAAACTTCTGGAATACTCACATAAGGACGCTCTCTGTGAAAAAAAGGTTTAAGAATCCTTGCAACACTAAAGTCAACCCAGAGAAAACCAAGAATTAAAAAAAAACAAATAAACACACTTCTTTTGGGAGAATATTTAATAAGAAGAAATAAACTTGTAAAAATAAAAAAAAGGTAAATAAATTTAACCTCGCTAAAGCGAGGAACTATTTTGTCTAAAAAAGGAGAATGAAAATGATTTATTGCATAAAAAAGAATGGTATCTAACTTTTTTAAAAAAGAGAACACTTTTTGAAATTTTTAAAGTATTTTTATTCCTGCTTTCTGAGCGTCTTCAAGAAACCTCTTCAGTCCTATGTCAGTAAGTGGGTGCTTAAACATCTGCTGAATTACTTTAAAAGGTATGGTTGCAATGTCAACCCCCATAAGTGCACAGCGTCTAACATGGTCAACATGTCTTATACTTGCTGCAATTATCTCGGTTTCAAAATCATAAAGTGTAAATATCTGAACTATTTCTTCAAGCATCTGCATTCCGTCGTAGGCTATGTCGTCAACCCTTCCTATAAAAGGAGAAACATAAGATGCTCCTGCTTTTGCTGCAATAAGAGCCTGTAGAGGAGAAAAAACCAGAGTTACATTGGTTCTGATTCCTTCTGCTTCAAGGGTTCTAACTGCCTTCATCCCTTCCTGAGTAAAGGGAATCTTGATTACTACATTGTCCCCCATTTTAGCAAGTTCTCTTGCTTCTTTTACCATACCTTCGTAATCATCCGCAAGAACTTCCAGGGAAACGGGTTTATCAGGAACCTCTTTTAAAATTTCCATTGCTGCTTCTTTCCAGGGTTTTCCTGTTTTTGAAAGAAGGGTTGGATTTGTAGTGATCCCATCAAGAAGTCCCCAGTTTTTAACAGTTCTGATTTCTTCAATCTGCGCACTATCTATAAAAATTTTCATCCTTTCTCCCTCCCTGTTTTGAAATTTTTAAAACAGGTCTTTAAAATAGTTACCAAGTTTAAGTCTCAACCCCTGAAGTCTTATAAAGCCCTCAGCATCCTTTTGATTGTAGCCCCCTTCTACATCAAAACTTACAAGTTCTTTTTTATAAAGACTATCAGGGCTTTTTCTTCCAGTAACATAAACCTGTCCTTTGTAAAGTTTAAGCCGAACAGTTCCGTTTACCCTTTGCTGGCTATCTTCCACAAATTTTTTAAGAAGCTGAAATTCAGGGCTAAACCAGAATCCGTAGTAAATTAATTCTGCAATTTTAATGCTGAGATAATCTTTAAGTCGCATAACTTCTCTGTCAAGAGTAAGCTGTTCAAGAGCTCTGTGAGCAATGTGGAGGATTGTTCCTCCCGGGGTTTCGTAAATTCCTCTACTTTTCATTCCCACGAATCTATTTTCAACCATATCAATTCTGCCTATACCATGCTTTCCTCCCAGTTCATTTAGACGGGAAAGAAGCCGGGCAGGAGAAAGTTTTTCTCCATTTATTGCTACTGGTTCTCCTTTTTGAAATTCTATTTCTATGTATTCTGGAGAATCAGGGGCTTTTTCAGGGGAGGTTGTCATAAGAAACATGTCCTCTGGAGACTCCTGCCAGGGATCTTCAAGAATCCCTCCTTCATAACTCGTGTGAAAAAGATTTGAATCTATGCTATAAGGTTTCTCCGGAGTTGCAGGGACAGGAATACCGTGTTTTTTGGCGTATTCTATAAGATCCGGTCTTCCTTTAAACTCCCATTCTCTCCAGGGGGCAATAATTTTTAAGTCTGGAGCAAGAGCAGAGTAAGAAAGTTCAAAACGAACCTGATCGTTTCCTTTTCCAGTTGCACCGTGAGCTACTGCATCTGCTCCTTCTTCCCTTGCAATTTTAACCTGTTCTTTTGCAATAAGAGGTCTTGCAAGAGAAGTTCCAAGCATATACCACCCTTCATAAATTGCCCCTGCCTTTATAGCAAAAAATACATACTCTTTTACAAATTCTTCTTTTAAGTCTTTTATAATTACTTTTTCAGCTCCGCAGTTAAGTCCTTTCTGTTTAATTTCTTCCCAGTCTTCTTTTTGTCCGAGGTCGGCACAGAAAGCTATAACCGGGCATTTATATTTTTCTATGAGCCACTTTAAAATAACTGAAGTATCAAGCCCCCCTGAATAAGCAAGAACGATTTTTTTTACTTCCAAACAGAGCCTCCTGCTAAAGACCTTTGAGTTTTTCTTTTACTGATTCTACTTTGGACTTTATTCTTCCTGTTTTTCCTTCGCGATAGTCAACTTTTAAAGTTATGATAATCCTTTTACAATCTTTTTGAAGTTCTTCAAAGCAGTTTTTTACTACCTGAAGGACTTCGTCAAGATTTTCACCCTCTATTACAGTTTCCATAGGAGTTAAAACATGGGGAAGACCTGATTTTTCTATAATTTTTACAGCTCTTGCAACATAAGGGCTAACGCTTTCTCCTTTGTCCAGAGGAAAGATACTGAAAGACACAAGCACACTCATAACGAGCTATATTATTATCCAAAAATTTTTTCTGTCAACTGTTTTTGGATAAAGTTCCTTATTATCTTAAGGTTCTCAATTTTTGTCTTTTTAAAATTCTTCATTTTAAGATCTTGCAGAAGTGCACTTCTCCAAGTAAAATAAAGCTAACTTTTTTAAAGGGGGACGAAATGGAAGATGGTTTTAAAATTGGCATCATCGGTGGCGCCGGAAAAATGGGCAATCTCTTTAAAAACCTCTTTCAAAAAAAGGGTTACGAGGTTCTTATCTCAGATATAAATCAGGGAGTTTCTAAAGAAGAACTCTTTAAAAAGTGCAAATTGATAATTATTTCAGTCCCTATGGAAGTTTTTGAAAATGTTGTATTTGAAATTGCTAAATTCGTAGAACCTCACCACTGGATTATGGATGTGTGCTCTTTAAAATACGAACCAGCTAAATATATGAAAAAATACCTTTTAAGAGGTGAACTTCTTGCAACTCATCCTCTCTTTGGTCCTTTTGAAAAAAGTCTTAAAGGGAAAATTATTGCTTATTATCCTTTAAGAGGGAAGGAATTTGTGAAGTGGTTTGTAAAAACCATGGAGGAAGAGGGGCTGAAACTCGTTGAAATTCCTCCTAAAAGGCATGACGAAATAATGGGTCTTGTCCAGGTGCTAAATCACTTCTGGCTTATTCTCCTTGCTAAGGTTATTAAAGATAGTGGTTTCAAAATCGAAGAAGTATTTTCTCTTGCAACTCCGAGTTTTTTAAGACAGCTTAATGTGCTGAGAAGACTTGCCTGGCAGGATACATCCCTTTACGCCAAAATTCAGCTTGAAAATCCTCTTGGAAAAAAGTTTCGTAAACTTTTATGCAGAAATTGTCAGTCCCTTTCCAAAGCTTTAAATTCTGATAAACCAGAAGAAAGAGAAAGGGCATTTAGAGAGTTCTTTCTTAATGCAAAAGAAATAGCCCAGAGATTACATAGTCTCTTTACCCTTGATCCTGATTTTGATATAAAGAAGGAGTCCCATACCGAGTAATATCATTCCTATACACAGAACCTGCCCCATTGTCATCCAGCCAAAAAGTAAAGGAAATCCCTGGGCAGGGACTCTTATAAACTCAAAAAAGAACCTTAAAATTCCATAAAGAATTAAAAATATGGCAAGCTTTGTTCCAGGAGGATAATCTTTTTTTCTTATTTTCCACATAAAAATAAAAAGAAATAGCCCTGTTACAATACACTCATAGAGCTGAACAGGATGTCTTGGCACAGGACCACCTGCTGGAAAAATCATAGCCCAGGGAAGATTCGTAGGTTTCCCGTAAATCTCTCCGTTTATAAAGTTTCCTATTCTTCCAAAAAAAAGTGCTAAAGGAGCAGTTACCACCACGAGATCAGCCCACCACAAAAAAGATTGTTTGTGTTTTTTTACATAAAAGTATCCTGTAAGCACCGCCCCTATAAGACCTCCGTGAAAAGACATCCCCCCTTTCCAGACAGCAAATATCTGAAGAGGATGAGTTAAAAAGTATTTAGGATAATAAAAAAAACAGAAGCCTATTCGTGCTCCTACAACAAGCCCTATAAAACTGTAAAATAAAACGTTTTCCAGAAAAGGAATTAGGTCCTCTTTGCCTCTTTCTTTAAGCTGATACCTGCACAAAAATAATGAACAAAAAAATGTGATTACATACATTAAACCATACCATCTCACTGAAAAAGGACCTATCTTAAAAATAACGGGATTGATCTTAGGATAGGGAAGCATTGAATTCCTCGCAGAGGTCTTTTAAAACGCACTCCTCACACTTTGGATTCTTTGCTGTGCACACCTTTCTTCCGTGTGCCTGAAGAAGATAAGGGAAAATAAACCAGTCTTTTTTATTTACCACTTTCTTTAGCTCTTCCTCCATTTTTTCAGGCTGTTTTGCAGAAACAAGCCCCAGTTTTTTTGAAATCCTTCTTACATGAGTATCAACCGGTATCCCCTCCACAATTCCAAAGGCATTTGAAAGAACTATGTTTGCTGTTTTTCTCGCAACACCGGGAAGTTCAAGAAGTTCATCCATGCTCCTTGGAACCTCTCCGCCATATTTTTCAACAAGTATTCTGCAACACTCTTTTATGTATTTTGCCTTCTGCTGATAAAAACCCGTGCTCTTTATATCCTGAGCAAGCTCCTCAAGATCTGCATTTGCAAAGTCCTCTGCTGTTTTATACTTTTTAAAAAGCTCCTCTGTAACAGCGTTTACCCTTTCGTCTTTACACTGGGCTGAAAGAATGGTTGCAACAAGAAGCTGAAGAGGATTTTCAAATCTTAAAGCTATCCTTGCAGAAGGATACTCCTCTTTAAGTCTTTTTACAACTTCCTTTGCCTTTTTCTTAAGCTCTTTTAAATCCCTTGCTTCTTTTTTATCTTTTTTTCTGCTCTTCTTTTTCTTGGTTTCTTTTTTCCTAGGACTCATTTCTCCCCCAGCACGCCAAAAGTTTCTTTTTCAAGACACTCCTTTAACTCCTTTTTTACTTCCTCCAAGGAAATTTGCGGAATTTCGTTTTCAAAAGTTATTTTATCCTCACTTGGCTTTTTTACAAGGTCTTTTGCTCTGTCAACGAGTCTCGAACAAAGAGAAGCATTCAGCTTTTCCACCCTGTTAAAAAATTTTAAAAGTCTCAATGCTCTTTCCTTTTTATCCAGCTCCACCTTTTCCTTTTTTTCGAGTTTTTCCTCTATATCCATACAAAACTTTTTTATCTGATCAAGAAGAGGAATCTGAATCTGTTTTCTCACCTGTTCTTCGAGAAGAAGGAATTCGCAAGCCAGTTTGTCGTAAGCCTGAGGAGAAAAGTCT
>CAZWTB010000008.1:0-6640 GCA_964636875.1 uncultured Thermodesulfatator sp. | reverse complement strand
CTACTTTTTCAATACAACCTGAAAGAAGATGATATACCTTCTTTAAAAACCTATCCAGATGTTTTAAAGCAAAAGCAGAATTAATAATTTCTCTTATTACCATTTCGCTTACACAATAATAACTTTCTTTTTCATTTAAAGACCGCAGACAGTTTTTGTATTTTTCCTTGATTGCCTCTTTATCAAGGGATTCAAAAACAAGAGGAAAAACTTTCAAAAAAGGATTAACATAATAGACTTTTACTATGTGATGCACCCCATCTACAAGACCTTTAAAAATATCAAGATACTGGGCATAACTTAAAGGATAACTCTTTAAAGAACTTTCAAGAAGCCTCAGGTAAATTTCAAATTTTTGGGAAAAGATTCCGTCAATTTCAAGAGCTTTTTTAAATAGCTTCAAAATTTTGTATATTTCGTAAAAAGACGCCCTGTTTACAAAGGAAGGATTAAACTTCTCCACAACTTCTTCAAAGTATCTATCAGCAAGATACTCAAGTCTAAAACTTAATCCCAGAGCATCAAATTTTTTTTCTCTGTATCTTCCATACATAGAAGGAATATCTACTGCAACATGTCTTTTAACAAGAATTTCTTCAACTGGAGTAAACTTCTCAGGGGAAAGTATCACTTTGTCTTTAAGTCTTTTTAACCATCCCAGAAGTTTGTCGAGTTTTTTCTCAGGCTCTGCTCTGCTCAAAATAAGTGGTTTTATCTCTGAAACAAAGTTAAAATCATTTTTTAATTCTTCGTTCACAAAGTCATCAACATCATCAAGTGTCCAGTAATACTTTTGATGCTCAAGTTTGTATAAGTGAAGTAAAAGCTGAAGTTTCTTTTTATATACTTCTTCTCCTTTTAGTTTTTCCACATCTTTTTTCATTTCACCCGCTTCTTTTTTTAAATAAATCTCAAGATCATCCACGTTTCCTGAAGGAACAAGTTGAATAATTAAACCATGCATTTTTTTGTGAAACTCTGCTTCCTCTTCAAAAATCTTTTTGTGAAGATCGTCAGGAATGTATCTCTTTATAAACTCAGGATTTAAAGTAAGCCAGAATTTCAAAATGTCTTTTATAAAGTCTATAGCAAGACTCGAATTTTCTATATGAACAAACTTTCTCAAAAAGTGAATAAGTGTATCTTTTCTCTGAAATATTTCGTCTATTTCAGTTGAAATATCTCTTATCAGTCCCTCTGCTCCGATCTCGTTGTAATAAACTGGCAGAAGTTTGCAGAACTGCTTAACGAGATTGTAAACAGGTTTAATGTTTGCATTAAGAAGCTGAGTAACCTCTTTTTGAAAGAGATCGGTGTCTTTTATAGAAACTCCGTAAAGCTTCAGATTTAAAATGAGACCTGCAAGCAAACTACTACACCACTCGGGATTTACCTTAAATATCTCAAGCCATGTCTTTATGTTTAAAAGATGATGAGGATTTTGTTTTATCTTCCAGTAAATGTCTATTCCCTTTACCTGAGGAGCTTGAAATCCAAACTTTATCATTTCGTTTATAAGAACCTCTGTTAAATAAACTTCTTTTTTGTTGAGTATGCAGATACCTATGTTTTTTATGCACTCAAGGGCTGTCCAGGGATAGAGATTAAGTCTTGCCTTTAAAATTTTGAAAAACTTAACCAGGAATTCGTCAAGATTATGAAGAGACTTGGAATCTATCAGGAAAACAAGGATGTTATTAACCTCTCTTATGAGCTCTTCGTGAATTAGTTTTAAGATAGGGGTTTCTATAAGTTCAAAAAGAAAGAGAAGTTTGTTTTCATCTGAAAATTCCGTATCTGGCAGAGAATTTATCTTGTATATAAATTCTTTTAAAGTTTTTAGAAGTTCAAGATGATCCGGAAGTTTTAAGAGTTCCTCCAGAGTTTGGGAAGCATAACTCCGGATTATAAGATCCTGATAGTATTCTCTTTCAAAAAGCAATCTTCCTTTTTCTTCAAGTTTAACATCTCTAAAAAGTCTTTCTATTCCTTTTTCTGCAAGCTTTTTCCACACCTCGTAAGTAAAAATAAAAGACCTTTTTAAAAGCTGAACCAGAATTTTTTTTAGCTCTTCTGAAATTTCAAACTTTAAAAGCTTTTTCGCAAGCCTTTTAAAAGAGTAGTAATTTTCGAGAAAATTACTAAAGTATTCGTTAGGAAGGTTAACTATTGCTTTGAGAACCTCCTGAAAAACAGAGGCAAGTTCCTTAAAGTTATCAACTGTTTCTATACTCTTATCAAGAACGGAAAAAATACTCTCTGCTGTTTTTATATTAAGATCCTTGTTTTTACCAAAAAACTTAAAAAGAATATCAAAAACAAGCCAGTATCCCTGAGATTTCTTCTCATGTTTGAGCAAAATGGAAATGTTTTTTAAGAAAAAGCTTCTACATTCGTCAAGCACCAGAAAGTCATTTTTATACGGATGAAAAAGCTCTTTTAAAAGTTCTTCAAGTTGTTTTTTTAAAGCAGGATAACTTCCAAAAATCTCCAGAAAGAGGTTATACTTTGGATCATAGCGAACCTCTTTTACAAATGTCTGTGCAAGATTTGCAAGCAATGCTTTAGAAGTAAACTTTTCCATACTCAAAACTCTTTTTCTGCCATGTATTTTATGAGATCAAGCAGTCTTATAGCGTATCCCCACTCGTTGTCATACCATGCAAAAATTCTCACCATGTTTCTGTCTATCACCTTGGTAAAAGCACCATCTATTACCGCGCTTCTCGTATCCCCTCTAAAATCCATGGATACAAGAGGTTCCTCAGTATATCCCACATACTTATTTTGATTATTTTTAAATATTTCATTAATCTCCACTGGAGTTACCTCTGCATCTATTAAAAAGACAAGTTCTGTTAAAGCTGAAGAAGGAGCCGGAACTCTTATGGAAACTGCTTCGAGTTTTCCTGCAATTTCAGGAAAAACTTTTTTCAGACTTTCAAGCAGGGATGTGGTTGTTGGAATAATGTTAAGAGCACCTGCTCTTGCCCTTCTAAAGTCTCCTTTATAAACTGCGTCAAGAATTTGCTGATCGTTTGTATAAGAATGGACTTCTGTAATAAAACCCCTCTTTATTTCAAAGTATTTTCCCAGGACAGAAATAACAGAAGCTACACAGTGAGTTGTGCAGGAGGCAGAAGAAATAACAAAGTGTTTAGTAGGATCGTATTTCTCCTCGTTTACCCCCATTACAATGGTTATATCTTCATTTTTTGAAGTTGCAGAGATCACAACTCTTTTTGCCCCGGTAAGAAGATGCTTTTTTGCTATATTTCCATCTGTAAACTTTCCAGTTGCTTCAATCACGCACTCAACTCCTTCTTCTCTCCAGGGAATTTTCTCAGGATCAGCTTCCTGAAAGATTCTTATTTTTTTATTATTTATTATTAAAAAATTTCCCTCAACTCGAACTTCATAAGGAATTTTTCCGTAAACAGAATCGTATTTAAAAAGATAGGCAAGCATTTCAGCAGAAGAAAGATCGTTTATAGCAACAATGTCTGCGAGATGATACTCAGGATACATAAATCTTGCTCTGAGAAGAGCTCTTCCTATTCTTCCAAATCCGTTTATTCCAACTCTCATCTTTCACTTCAGAATTTTTTCCATTATCAAGGCATCTTCCCCGGAATAATAACCCTTCCTCTTTCCAAGAACTCTGAAACCATTTTTTTCATAAAGTCTAATTGCTGGTGCGTTACTTTCTCTTACCTCCAGAAAAACAGCTTTTATCCCTTTTTCTTTAAGTATCTCTAAAAGCTTTTTTAAAAGCTTTTTCCCAAATCCTCTTCCTTGATACTCTTTTTTTATTCCGATTCTTAAAATCTCTCCTTCGTCAAGTAACTTTCTATAAATCACATAACCTAACTTTTTTCCGTTTTCAAAGATGAAAATTTCAGAAAGCGAGTTTTTAAATTCTTCTTTTATCTGCTTTAAACTCCAGGCTTCTTTGCCAAAAACTTCCTCTTCCATCTTTGCAATAAATAAAAGCTCCTCCTCTGTTTCAACTTTTTTTAAAAGTTTTTTCCTATTCTTTTCCTGCATCTCTAAGAGTAAGCACCACCTCCACTTCTGGAAATTTTTCTCCGATTCTGTCTTTTATCATTTCTGCAATTGCAACGGATCTGTGCTTTCCACCTGTGCATCCCACTGCAAGAGTGAGGTAGTAGTGATTTTCTCTCAAGTAAAAAGGAATAACCCAGTTCAAAAATTCCTCCATTTTTTTTAAAAGTTCCTCTGTTTCTCTGAATTTTAGCAAAAAATTTTTTATTTCAGGAGAGGTTCCGGAGAGAGGTTTTAATTCGGGAACAAAGTAAGGATTGGGTAAAAATCGGACATCAAACAAAAAGTTCGCCTCATAAGGAATTCCGTATTTATATCCAAATGCAAGAACATGAAGCACCATTTTTTTTCCATTTAAAGACTTTCCAAAAAGTTTTAATATTTCGTTTTTTAGCTGGTGTATGTTAAATTCCGATGTATCAAGATAAATGTGAGAATTTTCTCTTATTGGTTCAAGAAGTTCTCTTTCTTTCTTTATTGCTTCTTCAAGGGTTAGTCCTTCTTTAACCAGAGGATGCATTCTTCTTGTTTGATTATATCTTGCAATAATCACATCATCTCTTGCATCAAGGAACAGAATTTTTACAATGTGTTCTTTTTTAAGACACTCTTCAAATTTTGTTTTAAATTCCTTCAAGAAGTGTTTATCCCTTATATCCATTCCAAGAGCAACTTTTTTGTGTTCAAAACTCTCGTCAACTTCGTGAAGAAAAGAAAGAAGAAGTCTTACAGGGAAATTATCAACGCTCAGATAACCTATATCTTCCAGTATTTTTAAGACTGAGCTTTTTCCTGCCCCAGAGGTTCCGGTAATAATTAAAGCTTCTGCCATTTTTTAATTTTTATTTAAAAAATTTTTAAGCCAGTTCTGGAACTACCACCACTGGTTTATTTTTTTCCCTGTAAATAAGACAAATTTTTTCATAATCCGTATTATAAAAAAGCATAAAGGTATCCTGATTTTTCTCAAACCACTGAAGGGCTTCTTCTGTGGACATAGGATTTACTTCCACAGTTTTTAAAGTATATGTTTCTTCTGATCTGACTTCCTCTAAACTTAATTTCTCTTTTTTAAATCCTTTCCTTTTTTCTTTCATTTTCTTTACCTGTTTTTCAAGAGTTTCATAAGCAAGATCTATAGCTTCGTATATATCCGTGGTTTCTTCCTTTGCTATTATTTTTTCGCCATCCCCACTCATAATAACTTCTACAAGTTCTCTAAATTTCTCTCTTCTAAAAACAACCTGAACATTAACCGGTCCGTAGAAGTATTTTTCAAGTCTGCTGAACTTCTTTTCTGCATACTGTTTGATTGCATCAGAAGACTCAAGCCCTTTAAAAGTAAAGGTGAATTCCATCATACACTAACCTCCTTTTATTTTTTCTTTTTTCTTTCTCTAATTGATGGGATTTGAAGTTCCTCGCGATACTTGGTTACTGTTCTTCTTGCAATGTTGATTCCGTATTTTTCTTTAAGAACCTTTGCTATGGCACTATCACTTAAGGGCTTTTCAGGATTTTCATTTTCTATAATTTCTCTTATATAGTCCTTTACAGCTTTTGAAGAAACAGCCTTTCCTTCTTTACTCTCGTATCCAGTGGAAAAGAAAAATTTTAGAGGTAAAACACCTCTTGGAGTCTGCACATATTTGTGATTTACTATTCTACTTATTGTTGACTCATGAAGCTGAGTATCTTCTGCTATTATTTTTAAAGTAAGAGGTCTTAAGTATCTTTCTCCTTTTTCAAGAAACTCTTTTTGAAATTTAAGAATAGATTTTCCTACTCTATAAAGACTGCTATACCTTCCATCAAGAGCCTTTATTAAATTTTCAGCATCTCTCATCTTTTCTTTTAAAAATTTTTTTGTTTTCTGATCAAATCCTGATTTTTTTAAATTTTTAACAAATTCTCTGTAAGTTTTATTAAGTTTTATATTAAATATACCTTCTTTTAAAACCCTTACTTTCCATTCTCCTTCTTCTTTATAAAACTCCAGGTCTGGTTCGATGTATGTCCCGCTCAGAGAAAAATAGTTTCTTGCTGGATAGGGATCAAGATGTTTTATAATTTCTAAAGCTTCTTCAAGTTCTTCCCGGGTGTAACCGTATCTTTCTATAAGTTTTTCTTTATCCTCTGCAAGTTCATCAAGGTGTTCTTTCACAAGTTTATAAACAAGAGCCTCTTCAGTATAACCTGCAACTTCAAGTTGAGAAAGCAGACACTCTTTCAAGTCCAGAGAACCCACTCCTGCTGGATCAAGACGCCTCACTTCTTTTCTAACCTTTTCAACTTTTTCAAGAGAAACTCTAAATTCTTTTGCTATTTCCTCTGGTTTAACAGTAAGATATCCCTTTTCATCAAGGTTTCCTACTATGTAATTTGCTATATTTCTCTCAAGGGGACTCAGATCTTTTAATCTTATCTGCCAGCTGAGATAGTCCATAAGGCTCTGTTCTGCTTTAAGAACCTTCTCCCAGCTAAATTCTTCCTCTTCATAAGAAATACTTGCAGATTCAAGATACCTTAAGCCCCTTTCTATAAGTTCCTCCTGATTCCAGACAAGTTCTTCATT
>CAZWTB010000007.1:0-5517 GCA_964636875.1 uncultured Thermodesulfatator sp. | reverse complement strand
CTTCTGGACCAAGATCTTCCCAGGCTATGACTTCCATTTTTTCTATAAAATTTGAAAGAAAAGCCCCTGCTCCGCCAAAGGTAGCAAGATAAACTGCTTTATATTCTTTAAGAGCCTGAACAACTTTATAGGAGCGCTTACCTTTTCCTATGGTTGCACATATACCAAGTTTTAAAAATTCTTCCATATAGGCGTCCATTCTTGAAGAAGTGGTTGGTCCTGCAGATCCTATTGGTTTACCAGGAGGAGCTTGAGTTGGTCCTACATAGTAAATAGCTTGATTTTTAAAGTCAAAAGAGAATTCACCGGTTTTAAGGCTTTCCAGAATTTTACGATGGGTTGCATCCCTTCCGCAAAGTATCCATCCATAAATTAAAACAGGAGCCCCTGCACGGAGCTCCTGTAAAATACTTCTGTCTTCCAGAGGAAAATAAAGTCTTTTTGCCCTTTTAAAAATTTTTTCAAAATTTTTCATTAACAACAGCCTGCTGTAATTGTTTCAACGAGACGATTTTTGTCTTTTTCATCCTGAACTTTAAGAAGATCTGAAAGTCTGACCTGCTTTAAAAGACATTCTATATATTGAGCAATTTTTTTCCAGATAGGATAGGCGATGCATTCTTCAACTTCATCACATCCTTCTCCAGGATCAACACAGGAAGCAACACAAACAGGACCCTCAAGAGGCTCAAGAATTTCGTAAAGAGTAATCTCCTCAGGAGGTTTTCTTAAAACATATCCTCCCCCGGGTCCTCTTGAAGATTTAATAAGTCTTGCCTGCCTGAGTCTATTAAGAATCTGTGCTAAATAAACACGAGAAATGTTTTGATGACTTGAAATCTCCTCAAGGGTTACACCCTTTGGATAAGCCTTGGCTATCTCATACATCGCCCTTACTGCATACCTACCCTTGGTTGAGAGTTTAAACATATATCCCCTCCTCAATCAGTTTTTTGTAATCCTCTACACCATCTATTTTTAAGTTTTCGTTAAATTTAATATAGAATTTAAAATATACAAGATATTGTTGAAAAATTTTTGACAAAATTTTCCTTTTATGTTAAACTTATGTCCATGCTGGATATAAAACTTATAAGAGAAAATCCTGAGTGGGTAAAAGAGCGTCTAAAATTAAGAGGAGAGGATTATCCAATAGATGAAATCTTATCCCTTGATAAAAAAAGAAGAGAATTAATTCAAAAAGTAGAATCTCTAAGGCATGAAAGAAAAGAAAAATCAGAAAAAATAGGAAGATTAAAAAGAGAAAAAAAAGAAGAAGAAGCCCAAAAACTTGCTCAGGAAGTTAAAACTCTTGGAGAAGAACTTAAAAATCTTGAAAATGAGCTTAAAAGTGTTGAAGAAACCCTTAGAGACAAACTTGCTAATATCCCCAATATTCCGCATGAAACTGTTCCTGTTGGAAAAGATGAGAGTGAAAATGTGGTTGTAAAACGATGGGGAGACATTCCTGAATTTGACTTTGAACCTAAACCTCACTGGGAAATAGGAGAAAAACTTGGAATTCTTGATTTTGAAAGAGCCTCAAAAATAACAGGCAGTAGATTTGTGGTTTACTGGAATGAAGGAGCTCTCCTTGAAAGAGCCCTTATTAACTTTATGCTCGATCTTCACACTAAAAAGCACGGATACAAAGAAGTTCTGCCCCCTTTTATAGTTAACAGAAGCACTATGTTTGGAACAGGTCAGCTTCCTAAATTTGAAGAAGATCTTTTTAAACTTGAAGACTGGGATTATTACCTTATTCCAACTGCAGAGGTCCCGGTAACCAATCTTCATCGGGATGAAATTCTTCCTGAAGAGGTTTTGCCTCTTTATTATACTGCTTATACTCCCTGTTTTAGATCTGAAGCAGGTTCTTATGGAAGAGATATAAGAGGAATTATAAGACAGCATCAGTTTAACAAGGTGGAACTCGTTAAAATAGTAAAACCTGAGACCTCCTACGACGAACTTGAAAGTCTTCTACTTGATGCAGAAGAAGTGCTTCAGCTTCTTGGGCTCCCTTATAGAGTAGTTCTACTTTGCACAGGAGATCTTGGATTTTCAGCTTCCAAGACTTACGACATAGAAGTCTGGGCACCGGGACAAAATCGTTTTGTAGAAATATCTTCCTGTTCAAATTGTGAGGACTTCCAGGCAAGAAGGGCAAACATAAGATACAGACCAAAAAAAGGCAAACCCAGATTTGTTCACACTTTAAATGGATCAGGACTTGCTGTTGGAAGAACTGTAATGGCTATTCTTGAAAATTATCAGCAGAAAGATGGCTCTGTAAAAATCCCAGAAGCTCTTAAACCTTATATGAATGGACTCGAAGTTATCAAACCAAAAAAGTAATTTTTTTTATTTTCGAACAGGAAAAATTAAGTTAAAACAGCATCTTGCAGGACAGTATCCTTTATAAAAAGCTTCTTCCAGAGTCTGTAAAATTACTTTTCTTCTTATAAACCTTGCCTCAGGACACCTTGGATGATGGAATCTCTTGGATCTTTTATTTCCTATGTATCCTCTAATTTTTTTCCCATGGAATAAAAATTCTGGAACAGGCTCTTTATCAATTAATGAAAAAATTCCTATTCTCTTTTTCAAAGCCTCTCTCTGCAGAGGCAGATACTTAAAATAAAGATCCTGATTTCCCTTATATTTACAGACTAAAGCAAGCCCTTTTTTAACAAGTATTTCTGAAACAGAGGTTCCGTTTTCAAAGTAAAGTTCTCCAAGAAGTCTTCCGTGTCTGTCTCTCTTTCTTTTTGAGAGTTTGAGATAAAGATATTTCCCTTCAACAAGTTTTTTGTTAAGTTCGTAGGCTTCTCTGGCAAAAGGTTGAGGAATACCTTCAAGCGTATGGAGTTCAAGAGTATTTATTCCTGCATATCTAAGTCTTTCTCCGTTTCCTAAAACAACAGTATCTCCATCTATAACTTTTTTAATAAAAACTTTTATATAACCTGGTTGGGAACCTGCTTTAACACCGGTTAAAAATACAAATAGATAGAAAGGAAGGAAAGTTAAAATTATTTTAAATAAAAAATTTTTCTTGCCTTTTTTCATCCTCTTCCCTCCTTTCCGGAAATAGAATTAAGCAGTTACAAGTCTTTTAAAAATTTAAATGTTTGTTATTATAAACTTTTAAATATTTTACCATCAGAAAATAAAAATGGGAGAGATAGAAAAGCTCTTAAAACTCACGAATAGAACTCTGCCTCCCTTTCCCAGGCTTGGTAAAGACATCCTTGAGGTTCTACTTTTAAAAACCGAGAGAGAATTTCTTGAACTAATAACTGAAAGAGAGGAATTGAAAAATCTTATTCTTTATGTGGTAAACCTGCCTCAATTTAAAAAAAATACACTGGAAATAGAAGATGTAAGAAAAGCCCTTTTGATCCTTGGAGAAGAATTTGTTAAGATTCTTGTGTTAAGTTATCTTTCCAAAAAATTAACCAGAAATACTTTAAACGAATTCAGTTTTCCTAAATTCTGGGCAAGGGCTATTGCAGGATTATGTTTTTCCTCTCAGCTTTCTTATCATCTTTCTGATTATCCTCAGCATTTGCATGTATCTTCCTATCTGATGGACTTTGGAATAATAGTCCTTTACCTGATTTCTCCTGAAGGTTATCTTAAGGTATTAAAGTTAAAAAAACTCGGAAAAAGCACCTGTGAAGCAGAAAGGGAAGTTTTTGGGATTGATCACACAGTTATAGGAGGTGAATATTTTGAAAATTTTAATCTTCCAAGAAGATTTATTTTAAATATATATTATCATCATAGACTTTCTGCGTTACCTGAAGAAATACCTGGAGAAATCTTCGAAGATATAAAAATTTTACATTTAATTTACCTTGCAACAGGAGCTTATTTTAGTGTTGATAGAGAAAAAAAATACAAAGCCTACCTGGAGTTTGCAACAAACTGGTTAAACATAGAATCCACCCAAGCTGAATATTTTGTAGAAAATCTGCCTTCTATGGTAAATCAGTATTATGAAATTCTGGATTTAAAAGATTTTTGTTTGATTCCTTATAGCAAATGGTTGAAAATACAGGAAGAAAAATTAAAGGCAAAAGTAAAAGTATTAGAATTACAAAAAAAAGAAAGGGAAAATCTTCTTGAAAAATACGAAAATGAGATTTCTGCTCTTCTTAGAGAAAAAGAAAATTTATTAAAAGAAATAGAAGAGCTTAATTATAGATTAAAAACGAGCACTATAAGAGATCCTGTTACAGAAGTTTACAATGAAAATTATTTTCTAAAAAGATTAAAGGAAGAACTTTTGCGGGCAAAGAGGTATAAAAGGATTTTCAGCATTCTCCTGGTAGATGTGGAGGACATCCAAAAAATAGTGGAAAATCGAGGAATACCTGAAGCAGAAAAATTTTTAAAAATTATTGCTCAAAACATATCTCAAAAGTTAAGAAGAGTTGATATAGTTGCTAAACTAAAAAACTTTGAACAATTTGGGATAATTTTACCTGAAACTCCTGCTCAGGGTGCAATGGTGGTTGCAAGGAAAGTTTTAAAAACCGTGGAAAAAACCTTTTTTGCAATGTATAAAGAATCAGGTTCCTGTTATATTACAGTGGTTACTTTTGATCCCTCTCATATGTCTTCAAAAACAGATCCATCTTCTGAAAGTGTAATGAAGGTTTTATCAACCGGGCTTGAATTTTTAAAAACAAAAAAACAAAAAAGGATACTTTTATTAAAAATTGACAAAGAACTTGAAACAAAATAAAAAAATTCGTTTAGATAAACTCCTTGTTGAAAAGGGATTATGTGAAAGCAGAGAAAAAGCTCAGGCTCTTATCCTTGCTGGTAAAGTCTGGGTAGCTCTGGATTTTAAAAATTTTCAAAGAATTACTAAAGCTGGCACCAAAGTTCCTGAAAATGCACCTGTTAAACTTGAAGAAGATTTTCCCTATGTTTCAAGAGGTGGTTTAAAACTCGAAGGAGCTTTAAATGCTTTTAAAATAAATGTTAAAAATACAGTATGTCTTGACATAGGAGCTTCTACAGGAGGATTTACTCATTGTCTTCTTTTAAAAGGTGCAAAAAAAGTATATGCAGTAGATGTAGGAAAAGGACAATTACATTATAAGTTAAGGCAGGATTCTAAAGTTATTGTTATGGAAGGAATAAATGCAAGATACCTTACAGAAGAAATGTTTCCGGAAAAGTTTGATCTTATAACCATAGATGTTTCTTTTATCTCTTTAAAAAAAATTTTACCCCCTGCTAAAAAACTTCTAAAAACCACAGGAAAAATACTTGCTTTAATAAAACCCCAGTTTGAAGCAGGACCAAAGTTTGTAAAAAAAGGAGTTGTAAAAGACAATTTTATTA
Organism: uncultured Thermodesulfatator sp.; assembly: GCA_964636875.1. GTDB lineage: Bacteria > Desulfobacterota > Thermodesulfobacteria > Thermodesulfobacteriales > Thermodesulfobacteriaceae > Thermodesulfobacterium. The sequence goes on along the minus strand of CAZWTB010000007.1, from coordinate 153 downwards.
GAGCCAAGGTAGTTAATGAAATATGGATTTTTGGAGAAGAACTAAGACTTAAACCTCTGGGAGTTGTGGAAAGTCCTATCCTCGGTCCAAAAGGTAATAAAGAATTTTTTATCCTTTTCAAGCTATAAAAGCCTACTTTTCAATTCCTTCTCT
>CAZWTB010000006.1:0-4174 GCA_964636875.1 uncultured Thermodesulfatator sp. | reverse complement strand
GAGGATGAATTCCGTATTCAGCAGCTATTTCAGAAAGGGTCTTTTCAGCTTTAATCACCTCCAGAGCCACTTTGGTTTTAAATTGAGCAGAATACTTTTTCTTTTTCATTGCGTCCCCCTCCTTTGGTATGTTATTTGCTTTTCTATTTTACCACCTGGTCCAAATTTTGGGGGACACTTCATCTCCCTGTAAAAGCAGTTCTCTTCTCTCTTTTTTCTTGAAGTTATAATTTCTTACTTCATTTGCGTATTCTTCCCAAATTTGAACGAACAGACGCAGAGAATCTTCCAGCTGCATTAACAAAAGATCGTTAACATCAGTGCTATAAAAATTAACGTTTAGGGCTTTTTTGGAATCGTCTAGAGAAACGTTTTGTATAAACTCATGTGCACTCACTTCATCAACAACAAGCAGATCAGGTTCAAAAATTTTCTGATAAGCTTCAATAGCCTCGCCAAAACCCAAAATAACTTCAGCTTCTTCTTTTATCCTTTTAATTTCTGCGAAATATTTGCATTTTTTGCGTTTTCTGCATTGCCCGCAGATAAAAATCTCAGGGAACCCAGCAAAACTTTCCCTGAATTCAGCAATTTTTTCACAAAATTCAGTTTTAGCAGGAGCTACAGCCGTTTTTAAACCAAATTTTTTAAATTCTTTTGCCTTTTCTGCAAGTTTCTCCCTGCCCACTTTAGCAGGGAGCAAATATAAGACTCTTTTTCTCTTCCAGTTCTTTAAAAATTTTTTTGCTACTTTCAACACAAAAGTTGTTTTTCCAATTCCCTGCACCCCCTTCAGGATAAAAGCTCGTTTCCCTTCTCTGTTTAAAAAACTGCTGATTTTTTTTACATTCTTTTTCAAAAATTTGCGAGCCTGTCCAAAATTGACAAAAGCAATCGCATCCTTGAAAGTTCTCTCTACGAAACCAGGAATTCCAGGTTCAAGTAAATCCTCCCTTTTGAAGTGTTTTAAAACCTCTTTCCAAGAATGAAAGCCGCAGCCACTAACTTTGCAAAAATATCCTTCTCCACAAACATGCACTTTGCGAGCTCCCCGTCTGCCTTTCCCGCAGAAGATACATTTATCGTAAATAAAAAGTCCGTCTTTAATTCTGTTAGGCTGTCCGAGTACCTCTAAAGCAATTTGTCTCCAGTTCTGTAAACTTGATCTTTCAAAAACATTTAAAAACTTAAAGTTATTTTCAACTGAAATTCTTTTTACTTTTTCTTCAAATTCTTTTTCTTTTTTCAGTTTGATTAGTTCTTTTTTTAACCAAGTTGGCAGTGGACGAGGAACATTGCAATATTTAATTACTTCTTGAGCTTGTTGAAGCAAAATCTCGTATTCACTTTTTAAAAGATATCGCTCAACGTATTTTTTTTGCTCCTCAAAATATTCTTTTATAGTTTGTGCAGGCTTTGTCACAAGATGCGCAAAATACATTTCTCCACCAAACTTCCCTTCTTCTTCCCCTTTCCATCTTAAGCCCAAAAGTCGTACAGGATTCTCTCTTTTGATATTATGGAGCGGGGCTAAATCAATTATTTTACTTACTTTTTTTGATATTTTCTTTCGTCGCGTTAGTTCGTTTATCTTACGTTTTATCGCCCTCTCGATCAAAGTTGAATCACACCCAACTAATTCCCATGATGCAAAGACAAGCTTTGCCCCCTTTTTTCCCGACCGAACAATCAAAGAGTCCTTGAAGAGTTGCTCTTTGAATTTAAAAGCAAGCTGCTCGGCTAAACAAGGGTTCTGTTCATCGTCAAAGTCTAAAATTAACAAATGATCAGCCGCCACCCAGAGCTGGTGACAACGGGGGATACCGTTTTTGTTTATGTTACTTTCAACTATTTGAGAACTTAGATAAAGAAACAGATCCTGCTCATTTCGAATAAAAGAGTAATCTTTTTTCCGGTCGTAAAGGCAAAACTTAACCCTATAAACACTTTCAAAATTCGTAATTTCTGCTAAAATCATACCAAACAACGGTAGAAATTTAGTAGCTATTTGTAGAAAAATATTACCCCAATTGGAGAAAAAGTCAACCCCAATTTTAGATTTTTTGTTAAAAATTAAAATGTAAGGAGATTGCTATGAAAGAAAAAGAAACCAAACAGGAATTTGCAGAAAAATTTGCAGAGCGATTAAAATATGCTATCCAGCAACTTAATTTATCTATACCGGAAGTGGCGAGATTAACAGAAATTCCTGCCAAAACCCTTTATAAATGGGTTTCTGCTGAACGAGTTCCTCAAATTGATTCTTTAGCTCCCATTTTTCGAATCGGTATTAACCCTGTTTATCTCCTGACCGGCGAAGGCTCTCCCGTTATTAAAAAAAAACTTCCATTTCTCCCGAAATTTCTCCCGAAGAAGAAAAAATCTTCCAGGAAAACTATTCAGCATTCGTGAAAGTCGTTGAAAATGTTTTCACCCCCTGGAAGCTTATCCCCTCTGCCACCTTTCAATCCCTTAAAAAGTCCCTTTCTCAGGAATCAACTTTCAAAAAGTTTTTAAAATTGCTCTCTTCCCTGATTAAAATTCCCTACATTTCCTTAGAACTTGCAGGGCAGGCTCTCTTTTTTTTCGCCAACCCTTACTGGCAGGCATGTTCAAGAGCAATTTATACCACCTACGTCGCCCTGCTTGAATCGAAAAACCCCGATCCCGATACCCTTGCTATAATCGGAGCCTTGCTTTCTCACGAAAAAGACCCTGAAAAAGCTTTTCAGATTGCCGTAGAAACTTTTAACTTTTCTATCTCTTCTCCGGGTAAACTTTCTAAACTTCCTTTTACTCCTGACCAGCCTGTGGAACCTGAAGCCCTTAAATTGTTTCGTCAGGCCGCCTTTAACCTGCGAGACCTTTACGCTTCAGGCAATTTACCTTCCTTCTGTTTTACTCACCACAAAGTTTACTGGACTTCATGCCCCATGTGTTCAGCAGAAAAAGTTTAATTTTTTACTTTCTATATGAGCGAACTTTTGCGAAAATTACCCCTCTGAAACCCTGTGTTCATGCGGGTTCCGGCGGTAAAAATTTCTATATATATTTATACATCCCGTTTTTGACTCTGAGACGGAGGGAGATTTCCCTTCTGTTTTACTTTTTATAAATATCCCCTCTTACTCCTATTTTTATCACCAGAATAATCTTCTCTTCCCGATAAAATTTAACCAGCATCCTATACCTGCCCACTCTCAATCTATAAACATCTTTTTCTCCTTTAACAGGCTTTATGTCAACTTTCTCCCTTTCCATCAAAAAACTTAAAATTCTGTCCACCTTTTTTCTGTATTTTTCAGGTAAGGCTTTATAATCTTTATATCCCTGTTTTGAAAATCTTACTTCCCATAACCCCATGGAATAGTTTCTCCTTCTCTTAATTCCTTCTCAGCTGTTTCCAGAAGTTTTTTCTCTTCTTCCGTGAGTGGTGAAGTGTCCGTCTCCAGAAAAACTTCCTCAAAAATTTTTTCTTTTGCTTCTTCATTTAAGTTTTTTAACAGTTTAACTATAACTTCAAGAGGAACGGACACGGTATTGGTTCTCATTTTTCCTCCATATAAGGGTATTTTGTTAAAAGTTTACAGTCTTTTTTCTGAAATTCAAACCCCTTTTCCCTGCCTCCGGGTTTATTATACCCCCCCCGCCGTCTTTGTGGCTGTCAAGGGTGCTTCGCCTTCGGCTTCGCATCCCTCCGCCCTTCGGGCTTCGGGACTCCGGCTCCGCCTCCGCCCATGACAGCCCGCCGACCTGCAAAAAAAACACCCCCGCAAGAGGCAGGAAGAGGGAAAGAGCAGTTTGGTTTGCTGAATTGCTCAAAAAATTTAAGGAGGTGGGCTATGAGGCAAACAGGGCTTTTCACCAGCACAAGGCTTTCTACCAGCACAAAGGTTAAAACCCAGCCCAGGGCTTACAGCACATCATCAATTAATATTGTTTCCCTCAGGATTGTCAAAGAAAAAGCAATTCCATATGCAGAAAACCAGCTTAACACCCCTGAAAAGGTGGTTGAACTCCTTAATAAAGCAATCAATTTTAAAGACTTTGACAGAGAAGCCATGGTAGTGATCCCTGTTGATACAAAATTACGCCCTGTAGGAATTAACATAGCTCACATAGGTTCCTTAACCGAATCCACTGTCCACGCAAGGGAAATTTTCAAATATGCCAT
>CAZWTB010000005.1:0-16529 GCA_964636875.1 uncultured Thermodesulfatator sp. | reverse complement strand
GATGAAAAGAAAAAAAATTTTCTTAAGTTTTTGTGTAATTTTAATTACTTTTTTTGTTACTATAAAAAGTCTTAATGCAGGAGAACTTGTATTTGAATTTCTTAATCCTTCTTTTGGGGGGAGTGCATTTTACGGATCTTTTTTACTTCAAGAAGCCCAGGCTCAAAATACTCTAAGACCTCCTGCTCCTTCTCGCCCGGTTTATAAACCTCCAAGTTTTCTTGAACAATTCAAGTCTGCTCTTGAAAGGCAGATAGCTTACACACTGGCTCATAAACTTGTTCAACAAATATTTGGAGAAGTATCAGAAGAAAACCAGCTTCAACCCGGAACATACACCGTGGGTGATCTGGAAATAAATATAGAATATGGAGCAGAAGGAATAGAATTAACCCTTACAGATATTTCTACAGGAGAAACAACTCAATTGGTAATTCCAGAATTTTCTCAAACTCAATAAAAAAATTTTTTAAGATGAAGAAACTTTTTTTACTTTTACTGGTTATTTTTTTTACTGGATGTGGTGCCAGATTTTCAAAAGATTTTTTTACTCCACCTGTAAGTGGTAGTGGATATCAAACTACAATTCATGAATTATTACTTAAAATCCCCAAACCCCAGGAAAAAATACCGGTAGCAGTTTATAAGTTTAGAGACGAAACAGGACAATACAGATCCGGAGGAAATGGATTATCTACTGCAGTAACCCAAGGAGCTACTTCAATTTTAATTAAAGCTTTACAGGATAGTGGATGGTTTATGCCGCTTGAAAGGGAAAATTTAACGGATCTTCTTCAAGAAAGAAGGATTATTATACAAATGCGGAAAAAATATCTTGGAGAAAAAGAAATAAAAATACTACCGCCACTTCTTTATGCAGGAATTATTTTCGAAGGTGGCATTATCGGGTATGATACCAACATTCTTACCGGGGGCATTGGAGCAAAATATTTTGGTCTGGGAGGATCTACGCAATATAGAGTCGATAGGGTGAGTATATATCTGAGAATAGTTTCCGTAAAAACAGGAGCTATTTTGAATACAACCCAGGTAACAAAAATAATTCTTTCTAAGGAATTAAGAGGAGGTCTTTTTAGATATGTAAGATTCAGTCGTTTACTCGAAGCAGAAGCAGGTATAACTTACAATGAGCCAGTGGAACTTGCAGTGCAGGAAGCCATTGAAAAAGCAGTGCTTGATATAATAATTCAGGGAGTAAAAGCAGGTCTGTGGAAACCCAAGAATTTAAAAAAGTTTAAAAATTTTATTAAAAAGTATCGGCTGGGAAATTAGAAAGTTTTTACATTCTTCTGCCTTGACAGATGAGATTTTAAGAGGTTAAATTTCTTTTTTGATGATTAAAGGATTTAGAGGCACAAGTCTCGTAGATTATCCCGGTAAAATCTCTTCTGTAATATTTACCTGTGGATGTAACTTCAGATGCCCTTATTGCTATAACATAGATCTCGTTTTGCCAGAAAAATATACCCAGCTTCCAGAAATTTCCGAAGACACTGTAATCTCCGAATTACTTCGAAGAAGAAATTTTATAAAAGGTGTAGTAATTACAGGAGGAGAACCAACCATCTGGGGAAAAAAGCTTATATACCTCATAGAAAGAATTTTTTATGAAACAGGACTCCCTGTTAAACTCGATACCAATGGATCCAATCCAGAACTGTTAAAATATCTCCTTGAAAATAATTTGCTCGACTACATAGCTATAGATTTTAAAACAGCTCCTGCCCGTTATTCTGAAGTTGAAGGGGATTTTCTCAGAGTTGAACAGAGTTTAAATCTTCTTAAAAATCTCTTTCCAGAAAAAACAGAAGTTAGAATAACACTTTATCCCCCTCTTGTAACTCAAAAAGAAATAAAAGACATGCTTCCATATTTGAAGGGTTTTAAGTATATAGCACTTCAAAAATTTATTCCAGAAGAGACACTCTCAGGAAATAGAGTTGAACCATATTCCCGGGATACCTGTGAATTTCTTGCAGATTATTTAAAAGAAAATTTACAGGAAGTAATCCTTATAAAGAGATATTAAAATGAATGACAGGAAAAAATTGAGAGGATTTTATGCAATCACAGATCCCAGATTGACTCCTTATGAAGGAAAGGAAATTTTTAAAAAGGTGGAATCTGCACTTAGAGGAGGAACCAAATTACTTCAACTCAGGGATAAATATCATTCAAACGAATATCTTATTCCTATTGCAACAGAATTAAAAGCACTTTGTAAAGATTATGGGGCAATTTTTATAATCGATGATAGAGTGGAGCTTGCAAAGATATGCGAGGCAGATGGCGTGCATCTGGGAAAGGACGATGCCCCTCTTTCTCATGCACGGGATTTTCTGGGTAAAGATAAAATAATAGGTGCTTCCTGTTATTCAAGTCTTGAAAAAGCAATCAGAGCAGAAAAAGAAGGTGCTGATTATGTAGCTTTTGGAAGCTTTTTCCCTTCTCCAACAAAACCAGAAGCTCCTCTTGCTCCCAAAGACATTCTTAAAAAAGCTAAAAAAATCCTGAGTATTCCTGTTTGTGCAATAGGAGGAATTACTCTTGAAAAAGCTGGTGAACTCATTGATATGGGGGCTGATATGATAGCAGTTATAAGTGATTTGTGGAATTCCGAAGACATAGAAAAAAAAGCCAGAGAATATTCTGCTCTCTTTGAAAATGGTTAAAAGATTCGTTATAAGGGTTAATGGAATTGTTCAGGGAGTAGGATTTAGACCTTTTATTTATCGTCTTGCCCTTGAACATCAGATAAAAGGATATGTTCTCAATGATACCGAAGGAGTCACCATTGAAATCGAAGGAGATGAACAAAGACTTAAAAGTTTTTTAGAAAAACTTAAAAACGAATTCCCTCCTCTGGCAGTAATTCAGGAAATAAAAGTTGAAGAAAAACCTTTAAAAGGTTTCAAAAATTTTATTATTAAAAAAAGCAGAACAACCTCAAGAAAAACCACTTTTATTCCTCCGGATACCAATTTATGCAAAGATTGTTTAAAAGAACTGTTTGATCCTTCTGATAGAAGATATTTTTATCCATTTATAGTATGCACTCATTGTGGACCAAGGTTTAGTATAGTAAAGGACATTCCCTATGACAGGAATAATACTTCCATGGCAGAATTTAAGATGTGTGAGGAGTGTAAAAGAGAATACGAAGATCCACTTAATAGACGATTTCACACTCAACCAACAGCCTGTCCAGTTTGTGGTCCTTCTCTTTTTCTTTACGATAAGAAAAAGACACTTCTTTCTTCAGATACTAAAACTATTCTTAAAAGCGTGCTGGAATTTATAAAACAGGGAAAAATAATAGCGGTAAAGAGTTATGGAGGATTTCACCTTGTCTGTGATGCCTGTAAAGATGAAGTGGTTCTCGAACTTAGAAAAAGAAAAAGAAGACCTTTTAAACCTTTTGCAATTATGGTTGCAGATATAGAAAAAGCAGAAGAATTTCTCTACATATCTCCAGTTGAAAAAGAACTTCTTCTTTCTAAAGAAAGACCTATTGTGCTTCTCAAGGAGAAGAAAAAAGTGGTTAGCAAATTCGTTGCTCCGGGATTAAGTTATCTTGGCGTAATGCTTCCCTATACTCCTTTTCATCACCTGCTTTTTTTTCTAAATAAAGACATGATTCTTGTTATGACAAGCGGGAATTTTTCAGATGAACCCATCTGTTTTAAAGATGAAGAAGCCTTTGAAAGGCTTAAAAACATAGCAGACTATTTTGTTACCTATAATAGAGAAATCGTTTCTCATAGTGATGATAGCGTAATCTTCGTATTAAAAGAAACTCCTATTTTTATCAGGCGTTCCAAAGGATTTGTTCCTGTTCCTTTTATTTTAAAAAAAGAACTTCAAAAAGAAATTTTTGCAGGAGGCGGTGATCTTAAGAACTGTTTTGCAATAGCAAAAGAAAAGTTCGTTATATTAAGTCAGTATCTTGGTGATCTGGAATATCGCGTTACTCAGGAAGTTTACGAAAGAACTGTAAAACACTTTTTTAAAATATTTGATTTAAACCCGGAGATATTTGTTTGTGATATGCATCCAGGATATTTTACCACCAGAATAGTAAAAGAACTTGCAGGAGACAGAGAAATAATAAGAGTTCAGCATCACCATGCTCACATAATTTCTGTAATGATGGAACACGAAATAGAGGAGCCAGTTATAGGAATTGCTTTTGATGGAACAGGCTATGGAACAGATGGAAACCTATGGGGAAGTGAAATTTTGATAGCAGACAGAAAGAAGTTTACAAGAATGGCTCATTTTTCTTATTTTCCTCTTCCAGGAGGAGAAAAAGCTATAAAAGAAGTCTGGAGAATAGGTTTATCTCTTTTATGGAAAACAGGATTTTATAAAGACTTTTTTTCTGAAGAGAATTACAGAGATATAGTGCTTACCCAGCTGGAAAAAAGAATTAATACTCCGCTTAGCTGTAGTATTGGCAGAATCTTTGATGGAGTGGCAAGTATTCTTGGAATTGTAAAAGTGGTTTCAACAGAAGCAGAAGCTCCTCAAAAACTCGAAGAAAAAGCATTAAACTGCACAAATCCATCCCGAAAATTTTTAGAAATAAAAAAACGTCTTTTTAAAAACATTTCTCTTTTCATTTCTAAAGAAAAAGGAGAGTGGATTATTTCTACAGAAGAGGTGATTAAAACAGTGGTCACTCTTTTAAAAGAGGGGATGAGTATTGAGGAAATATCCCTGCTTTTTCACCTTATAATAATAAAAGTGGTTAAAAAACTTGTGGATATTTTAAGAGAAGAAACCAGGATAAAAAAAGTTGTTTTAAGTGGGGGAGCTTTTCAAAACAGGCTTCTTTTAAAAGGTTTATGGCAAGAATTTGAAGATTCAGGATATCAGGTTTTTTTCCCTGTAAAATATCCTATTAACGATGGTGGAATAGCCCTCGGACAGGTAGGATTCGTTATTCCATAATTACCTGAAAGATCGCCCTGAGTGATCTTTTTTTAAATAAAAATTAAGCCATGAAGAGGTTTTGTTCAGTTCCCAATTTCGTGGAGGAATTAACCAGCTTTTTCCATGTCTCAGTAATTTTTTAATGTTTTTTTTAAAAAAACTATTTTCAACTGCTTTTATATATAAACATTTTTTTTCAAAGGGAAAAACCTCACAATATCCATTTATACTTCCGCCACAGGGTCCATTTAGAAGATATTTGGCACATCCAGACTGGGGACAGTTATAATTAAGTTCATAAAGACTGCAATCTCCGCACTCCTGACACTTATAAAGTCTTGTTTTAAAAAAATATTCCAGAGAAGTAAAAAATCTTCTTAAATAAGAATGTTTTTGCACAAATTTTGCAAACCTGACAAGAACTTTAAACCAGGGAGTATTTTCCGAAAAGAAAAGAAAGTGAAACAATTCTGAGAAAAGAAAGAAAGGAGTTTGTTTGTAAAAAGGAGATATTGGTGAGTGTGCTTCTGGATCAAGGGCAAAAGAAAGTTCTGTTTCCAAAAGTCTGGAATTTTTATAGAACACAATTTTTTCATCAAATTCTTCCAGAAGATTTTCCCAGAGGGATTCGTATTTAAAAAAGTATTCCATAAAGATCAGAATTTTATCATAATTCAGAGGAAAAACACAGAGGTGAACGCCTTTGTAACCGAGACCTTTAAGAATTGCGGTAAGCTTTGCAGAAATTTCCAGAGCTTTTTTTTCTCTCTCAATCGGGGATATCGCGGATTCTAACTTTTTTAGAACCCTTTTCCCTATAAAAATACCGGGAATTTCTGTTTTTAAAAGAAGTTTTACTATAGCAGTGGATGGGAAAATTATACTTCCTATAAGAGGAATTTTTTTAAATTTTTCGTCTTCCTCAGGTGAAAAGAGTTCAGGAGAGGAAAAGAGCTCTGCAAAAGTTCTGGTGATTCCTTTGTTAATAAGAATTAAGAGTTCTTTATATTTTTGAGGAGAAAAACCGGACTGAGTTATTACAAAATGAGCCCCTGCTTTAAACTTCTTATAAAGTTTAAAATACTGAAGCCAGACCTCGTTTGTTTGAATTTTAAAAGGATTAACCACACAGCCTTTTAAAAAAGGAATGTTCTGTTTCTTTTCCATAAGGGTTATAAGATAAAGAAGCTGAACAGAATCAAGATCAAAAACAGGCTTTGCCTTACCTGCAAATCCCTGAAGAGGATAATCTCCGGTTATTACAAGAAGGTTTCTGAGTTTTACCCCATCCAGGGCAAGTAGTTCGCTTTCTATTTCATTTCTGTTTTTATCCTTACATGAGAAATGAATAACAGGATCAAAACCAAGTTTTTTTATCTCACTTCCAAGGGCAAAAGGAGCAAGACTTGGATGTCCACCTGGATTTTCAGTAATAGAAAAGGTATCAAAAAGACAGTGCTTGGTGCTTTCTTCAAGAAATTTTAAAATCTTCCTGTATTCAAGAGTTCTACTACTTCGTGCAGGAACAAGTTCAAAAGTAAAAATAAATTTTTTGGTGTTTAAAATATCTTTAAACTGCATTTTTATCTTTTTAGTTAATTATACTACCCTTTGTAAAAAAACAAATAAAGAACAGGGGAATAAAAAACATTAACTTTTTTCTTTAGCAGTTTTTGTCAGGGACTGTTTAATAGTCTAATATTCTGGAATTTTGTGGCTTTTTTTCGTTTTTAGGTTATATTTTTGAACAGATAAGGAGTGCTTATGATTAAGGATTTATTTGTCTGGAAATACCTTTTTAGAAAAGAGGATGAAATAGAAATTTTAAAGAAAAACCTGATTTTTAAAGGGCTTTCTACCAGAGAAATAAAGAAACTCAGTAAATACCTTGTAAAAAGAGATTACAAAAAAGGAGATATAGTAATAAGTTATGGTGAACCGGGTTATGCACTGTATATAATTTTAAAAGGAAAAGTGGGAGTGGAAATACCAGGAGAAGGGGGAAATTTTATAGAAATAGACGAACTTTTACCAGGAGAATTCTTTGGAGAAATGGCACTTGTTACAGAAGCTCCAAGAACTGCTACAATAAGATGTAAAACTGATACGATCCTCTGTGTTTTAACAAGATCTTCTTTTGAAGAAGCCATGGAATTAAATCCAGAAATTTCTGTAAAAATCCTTTACAATATAGCAGGAGTTATTGCAGAACGTCTCAAAAAGCTTAACGAGCAGATTCAGAAGGAAAAGTAAAAATGGGAAAAATTACCTCTATATTCGTTTTTATTACTGTAATTTTTACTGTATTTTTATTTCTTCTTTATTTCTATCCTATTATTACCTTTTTTATTCTGCTTTCTTTCAGCACAGTTTATATAGCAGGTGGTATTCTTGATAGAATTTTCCCTGGGAGATTCAGAACCCTTTCTGCAGGCGTGTTCTCACTCTTTCTCTATTTAATTATAGCTATGTTCGTTCTCACCCTTTCTGCTCTTATTTATAAATTAAATTCTCTAACTCCCAGACTAAATATTCTGATAAATACCAATAAATATGCTTTTTACATTTACAAACATTTTAAAGAATATCTCGATCTTGTTGCAATTACTAAAATTCTCGCAGAAATAGCAACTTATAGTATAATTTATCCTGTTTTAACCTTTTTTCTTCTTAAAGAGAGGTTTTTAATTAAAAAAGGATTGCTTTCACTGATACCTAACAGATATTTTGAAATGACTTTAAACATACTTTACCATGTTAACAAAAAACTTAAAGCATGGTTTAAGGGGCTTTTTATTCAAACTCTGATATATTCTTTTATATGTGCCCTTGGTTCTTTTCTGGTTGTTCCCAGATTTGCTATAGTTCTTGGACTTCTGGGCGGTTTTGCAAACATTATTCCTTTCTTTGGAACCATATTTAATTATGTATTTTTTTCTCTTGTTTTTTACTTATTTTTAAAAACAAAAGGAATTTTTATAGGAGCTGGTATAATTTCTATTGCTCAATTCGTTGACATGATCGTTTATCCTTACACCTATGGAAAGGTTCTTTCCATTCCTTCAAGTCTTATAATTATTTCGGTTCTTCTTGGAGGAAAGTTTCTTGGTATAATAGGAATGCTTATAGCTGTGCCTATGACCACTGTTATTTATGCAGTAATAGTTGAATTTGGTCGAACTGTCAAATATTATGGAGGAGAAAGAGTATGAATATTCCTTTTCTTGATTTAAAGAGGGGTTATAAAATTTACGGAAAAGAAATAGAAGAGGCAGTTCTTGAGGTATTGAGGAGTGGGGTTTATCTTAATGGAGAAAAAACCAGAAATCTTGAAAAAAAACTTTCAGAATACCTGGGGGTTAAATTTGCAATCGGGGTTTCTTCAGGAACAGAAGCACTTTATCTTATTCTAAAAGCTCTGGATCCACCTTCTGGTTCTTTAGTTTTGTTACCTTCTTTTACTTTTGTTTCCACAGCAGAAGTGGTTGTAAGAGCAGGACTTGTGCCTTATTTTGTGGATGTAGAGGAAAAAACATGTAATATTTCTCTGGAAAGTCTGAAGGAGACCTATAAAAAACTTGAAAAAACAGGCAGAAAGATAAGCGGTGTTATTGCAGTTAGTTTATTTGGGGTTCCTGCAAATCTTAAGGAGATAAGAAATTTCTGTGAAGAAAAAGGACTTTTTCTGGTGGAAGATATCTGTCAGGCTTTTGGAGCAGAAATAGACGGTAAAAAAGTTGGAACATTTGGAATAGCATCTGCAACTTCTTTTTATCCAACAAAACCCCTTTCTACCTGCGGAGATGCAGGAATGGTTTTTACCTCTGAGGAAAGTCTTGCTAAGAAAATAAGATGCCTTAAAGAACACGGACAGACCAAAGCCTATTTTTATGAATATCATGGAGTAAATGGGAGAATAGACGAAATTCACAGTGCAATTCTTCTGGTAAAATTTAAGTATTTTGAAGAAGAACTCAAAAAAAGAAAAGAACTTGCAGAAATGTATAACAGAGAACTCGAGGGTTTAAATAATTTTATAAAAGTGCCCTTTTTCCCTGAGGGAACCAGACCTTCTTATGCTTTATATACTATAAAAGCAGAAAAAAGAGACGATTTAAGGAATTTTTTAAAAGAAAAAGGAGTGGCAACCGGGATTTATTATGCCCTTCCTTTACACTTACAGCCTGTTTATAGAGAACTTGGTTTTAAAAAAGGAGATCTGCCTGTTACAGAAAATCTTGCCACACGGGTTTTAAGTCTCCCCTTTTATCCATACTTAAAAAAAGAAGAAATTTTGTATATTGTTGAAACTATAAATACATTTTATAAAACAAAATGAACATTTTAATAACCGGTTTTACAGGCTTTATAGGAAAAAATCTCCTTTTTTCTCTATTAAATCAAAGAGTCAGTTTTAACTTCTCTCAACTCAGGCTTTATCTGATGAGTAGAAAACCAGAAAAAATTCTTGAAACCTTTCCAGATCTTTTAAAAAAAACACGGGGGATTTTAATTTCTCATGACATATCTTTTCCTGGAATTGAAAAGTTTTTTTTTGAAAAGATTGATTTTATCCTTCACTGTGCTTTTCCGTCTTCTTACAGAAGAATTTCTTTATGGGAAATGATTAACACAGGTATTTTGGGTTTGAAAAATCTTTTAACTTTTGCAAAGGAGCAGTCTGTCAAAAAGTTTCTTTTTTTGAGTTCTGGTGTGGTTTATGGAAGGTGCCCCCCTGGAATAAAAAAATTTGAGGAAAACATGCCTTATGGAGAAATTCCTTTTAATTTTGAAGAAGCCAGATTTTATTACACCATTATAAAAAGAACAGGAGAGGTGTTGTGTCTTTCTGCTTTTAAAGAATGGGGAGTTCCTGTAACAATAGCAAGGTGTTTTTCCTTTTTGGGACCTTTTCTTCCTCTGGATTCCCATCTTGCGGTAAGCAATTTTATAAGAGATGTTTTAAAAGGAGGACCTGTAATAATTGAAAGCGACGGCACCAAAGTAACCTCTTATATGTATTCTCAAGATATGGCAGAATGGCTGTGGAATATATTGTTCAGAGGAAAACCCGGAGAAATTTATAATGTGGGATCTGAAAAAGAGATAACCTTAAAGGAATTTGCCTCTAAAATAGTAGAAATTAACCAAAAGCTGACAGGAAAACAAACAAGCATTATTGTAAAAAAAAGACCGGATCCCCAGAAAATTCCTGAAAGATATGTGCCTTCCACTGAAAAAGCACGTAAAGAACTGGGACTTAAAGAAACTGTAAATCTTGAAGAAGCAATAGAAAAAACTTTACAATTCTACCATAACTTCCAGGGAGCTTTTCCTGTGTTCCACAATTCTTCAAGATAAAATTTATCTTTAAGAGTTTCCAGAGAAAACCAGAATCCTCGATGTTTATATGCACCAAGCTGATTGATTTCGTTTAATTTAAAAAGCACTTCATTCCAGTTAGAGATATTTTTGAGATAATTAAAGATCTTTCCGGAAACAACAAAAAAACCTCCGCAAAACCACCCCAGTTCTTCAGAAGGTTTTTTTATAAATTCTATTTTTTCCCGGGTAATTTTCCATTCCACATACCTTGCAGGATGTCTTACCACCAGAGCAGTAACCAATTTTCCAAGTTTTCTGTGATATTCTATTTCTTCTTTTATATTCACATCTGCAAGAGTATCTCCATAAGAAAGGCAAAAAATTTCCTCTCCTCTTAAAAAAGACTCCACCATTTTTATTCTTTCCGCTGTATCTGTGTTTTCTCCTGTATCTACTATAGTAATTCTCCATGGTTCTGCTTTTGGTAACAGAGTTTTTATTTTATTGTTTTTTACATCTATTATCACATCAGCATTAACCAGATAATAATCACTGAAGTATTCTTTTATGGCAAAGCTTCTGTAACCTGCACAGATTATAAAATCTCTGATCCCGAATGATGAGTAAATTTTCATAATATGCCAGATAACAGGTTTTCCTCCTATTTCCACCATGGGTTTGGGTTTATCCTCTGTTTCAGGAAAGAGTCTCTGCCCTTTTCCACCTGCTAAAATAACTACTTTCATTTTTAACTACCAAGATAAGGGGTGCCAAAAATTCTGGCAAACTTCTCAAGAATCTCTTCAGAAATTTTTATTTCCTGCTCCAGCTTTTCTTTAACTTTTTTAAAGTTTTCCTCTTTTGTTGCAGGAAAATTATTCAAAATTTCTTTCAGATTCAGGTAACGATCACACAAACTTTTTGCAAAATTTGTTAAAAGAAATATAAGCCTTGTATAAAAAACATCGTCTATAAGTTCAGCCATATATTTTATAATTTCCCATCCTTCATCAGGACGCGGATTTAAAGTGTATTTTCCTATTCTGGAAAGAATCATTTCATTTAAAAATCTATCCCACAGGTAATGATCAATGTATTTGAAAAAACCGGGTTTTAACTTTGTAGTGAGGATACCATCGTCATACATCTTTTTTAAAGCTTTAACAAAAAGAAAATAGCCCCATCCCACATTTTCCTTTTCCCATCTTTTTATAAATTCCTCTATTGAGGGAATTTTCATGGGTGCTGCAATGGGATAATCTATGAGAAGTGCGGGTTCATCTGGAAAAAGATGTAAATATCTTAAAACATGGGGAAAAGCAGTTTTCTGGTATATAGGTAGATATTTTTCCTGAAAAATTTTAAACTTATTTTCCATTTCATTTAATTTAGCTTTTTGAAGTTGAACATTGTGAATGAGACTTCCAGCCCAGCCAAGAAATTGATTAAATCCTCTTGAATTGGCAAATTCAAAAATAGTTCCTTCGTAAATCTTCATGGAATGATTTTTATAAAAAGCACTTCCCGCATGGATTAAAATAAAGTCTTTTGCTTTTTCAGAATTTAGAAAATTCCATACTATTGGAAAAGTGTCTTTTAAAATAATGTCGTCGTCTCCCATAGTCCACATAAATTCACTATCCACTTCCTTTAAAATTTCCTGAGGAATTAAAATCTGTTCCCGCATTTTATGCCACCTATCTGCTCGATAGGTGATTAAAAAAGGATATTGCTTTTTTAGTTTCTGAAGAAGTAAAGGAGTAGAATCTGTAGAATGGTTATCTATTACGAAAATAATACAATCTTTTTCTGCTCCTGCTTTTATTATTTCTTCTGCTATTCTGGTTATACATTTTTCCAGTTTCTGTGCTCTATTCCAGGTTCTTATTTGAAATCTGAGCTTTTTCATCTTTGTTCTCCTCTTTTCCACACCAGTTCGACTGCTGAATATTTTATTGCTTTTTTAATTATATACTCCCAATTGTAATTTTCGTCTTTTTTTATTGCAAGAGCAAATAAAAATTTACCCAGATACCTTGCATTCAAGTAAAGATGATTTAAATGATTTAATATAATTAAATATACTGCATTTTTGGGGACAATTATTCTCTGATTTTCTCTTTTTAATTCTACTTCTTTAACATCTATTCCTTCAAGAACACTATCAGGTATAAGAGCTTCAGTAAAAATAAAAATTTTAGAAAAACCTGTTTGTTTAAGGGCATAATAAAGGGTCCAGGGTTTCCATCTTGTTAGATGGTTAGGAGGATAGTCAGGAAGCCACCATTTGTATTTTCTATATCCTTTAGCAAGATTTTCAAAACTATAAAACATGGGACAGCTCATTAAAAATATTCCTTTATCTTCGAGCATATTATAAACATCCTGAAAAAAACTCTTGGGATCCTGAAGATGTTCAACAACTTCAAAAGCAGTAATAACTTTATAAGGTCCTTTCCAATCCTCTGGAAGTTCTTCAAATTTTGAAGCACGAACCACATTTAAACCGAACTTCTCATTTGCTATTTTTACTGCTTCCTGTGAAGCTTCCATTCCAAAAACCTCAAACCCCCTTTTTCTGGCAATAAGCATAAAATTTCCAAAACCACAACCTACATCCAGAAGTTTACCTCTTGGAAGAACAGAAAGTATAGGCAGAAGCACATTAAATCTCGGAAGTTTTTCCCATTTTTTTATTTCTTCTTTTTCTTCACTTACTTGCGAAGCGCGAATATAATTTATATTACTATAATGTAATAAATCGTCACTTTCTTTTTTATAAACATTCTCATAATCCATAGCTTTTAAAGGATAAGCAAATTGCAAACCACAGGCAGGACATTCAAATATTCTGTGCTGATTAATTACTTCAAAAAGAGGAAAATCTCCTTTATAATCACAGAGAGGACATTTTTCAGGTAAAGGAAATTCCTGTTGAGAGGCGAGTTCTGCATCTTTTAAAGCAAAATAAATAACCTTTGGAGGAATACTTTCAAGACACGGGCTGTAAAACTGTTTTTTTATTTTTGCTTCTCCACACGGTTCATTTGTTGCGTGTTTCATACACGGAGCTGTGCAGGTTTCTCCTTTATAATTTGGTCTAACCGGTATAACCGTGGGATAGGTTTCGCATCTGAGATCCGGATCTATTGCTCCTGAAATTAAAACCGTGGGTTTTCTCAAAGCCCCTGCTATATGAACAGTTGCAGTATCTGCTGTTATAACCGCATCAACAAGACTAACCGCTGCTATAAGATATTTTATGTTTTTCATTAAAGGTGAGAGATTGGCTGCCTTTATTCCGTAAACATCAAGAGCAACCTCTACAGTTATGTCTTCTTCAGGTAAACTACATATAACTGGAACATATTCATCTTCTATAAGATTTTCAATTTCTTTTAAAAGTTTGGGAGGAAGGGTGCGGTGCACAGAAGAGGCAAGATAATGGAAAAGAAGAAGCTTTTTATTTCCGGATAATTTCCTTATTTCAGTAAATATTTCATCTTCCAGTTCTTTTCGAATTTTTTCATCAACCACTATGTCCGGGATTTCACTTTCAGCAAAGTAAAGTTTCATCAACCATAAAAAGTATTGAACCATGTTCAGATAATCAAAAGAAGGGGTTCCCACCATTTCAACAGCTTTAACCATGTAATCAGCTTTACTTATTTCTTTGTAAGGAGCAGGATGGGGTAAAAGTTTATCTATATAAGGAAGATTTTCAAGAACCGGACGGGCTCTACCTGAAATAGAAACCCATAAAGTGCATTCTGGATAACGTCTTTTTATTTCTTTTAAAGCAGGTGTCATGCAAATAGCATCTCCTATTGCTGCCTGAGCAAAAACAAAAAGTGTTTTCCCATTAAGATCCTCTCCATTGTAAAGAGGTGGTAAAACACTGTGTGCTTTTTCAAATTTTTTTTGCAACTCCTTGGGCATAAGAGCAAATACATCATTTGCAAAAAGAAGTTTTTCCTTCTTTTTAAGCTTGAAATCATAACCATTATAACTAAATTTAAGAGGTTCTTTTGCTTTTACTACAAGCATAATTTTTCCTCCTGAAAATCTTTAAACCTTAATTTTATTTATTAAACTCGAATAAGTCAAGGAAAAAGAAGTTGAAGTGTTTTTAATAAAAGACTTACTTATTATGAGTTTTTTCAAGGAAAAGAGTTACTGGTCCATCGTTTAAAATAAAAACTTCCATATATGCTCCAAAAATCCCGGTTTTAACAGGGATACCTGCTTTTTTTATTTTTTCAGCAAGTATTTCTAATGACTGTCTGGCTTTTTCAGGCTCTTCTGCAAGATGAAAAGAAGGACGAGTTCCTTTTTTTAGAAATCCACAAACAGTAAAGTTGGAAATAAGAAGCACTTCTCCTTTTACATCTTTTACACTTAAATTAAACTTTCCCTCTTCATCACTGAAAATTCTTAAATTTATTATTTTATTTGCCATCCAGTCAAGGATTTTTTCATCGTCATTTTTTTCTGCGCAAACAAGCACCACAAGCCCTTTATGAATTTCTGAAACAACTTTCCCTTCAACACTAACACTTCCTTTTTTAACTCTTTGAATAACTGCCTTCATTTTATAGATTGTATTCCTTTTTTACAAATTCAGCCCCTGTATAAAAGGCTTTTAAATTTGGTTCAAAAAATTTCATCTTTTTTTCACCAAGCACTTTTTTAAGAGCAGTTTTAAATTGATCCTCTGTAAAAAGTTTAGTAATCTGATAAAAAGCACCAACTGCACAAAGATTTGCAAGATTGGGTGTTCCCAGTTCTTCTGCCAGTAAATTTACAGGTATCCAGAAAAATTTATACTTTTTTTCATACTTTGTGATGTCCTTTATTTCTTCAGGATTGACCAGATCCGAATTAATTATAGCTTTCCCTCCTTTTTTTAACCGGGGAACGAATTTGTTGAAAGAAGGCATGTTCATTATTAAAAGAAACGAAGGATTTGAAACAAGAGGAGATGCAATTTCTTCAGAAGAAATAATAACTGTGCAATTACAGGTTCCTCCTCTCATTTCCGGTCCATAAACAGGAAGATAGGTAACTCTGTAATCAGCTATCATTGCACAATAAGCAAGAAGATTTCCTGCAAAAAGAATTCCCTGCCCACCAAATCCAGAAAGGATCATCTCAAGCTTCATTACTGCCTCCTCTAAACAAAATTTAATATGTGCTGACTAATTATACTTCTTTTTCTTCAATTTTAAACCATTTTTTTTTAATTTTGGATGATTTTTTAATGGCTATATAACTCACAACAATTAAAATGCACAGAAGAATTAAAAACCATGAGCCTTTGTGAAGATAAGTTTTTAAAAGCTCTTGATTCTTTCCAAAAAAATAACCACATATAGCAAGAAAACTAACCCATAATCCTGCTCCAAGTCCTGTGTAAATACAAAAAAATCCCAAGTTCATTCTGGAAAGCCCTGCCGGGATAGAAATAAGGTGTCTTACTCCCGGAAGAAGCCTTCCTACGAAAGTGCTTATGTGTCCGTGGTTGTCCCAAAATTTTTCCACTTTGTAAAAAGATTTTTCACTTAGAAGAAAGTATTTCCCATACCTTTTTAAAAACTTTAAAACAGCGGGTCTTCCTATTTTAAGGGAAACGAAGTAATTTACCAGTGCCCCTGCAAGACTTCCGATAGTCCCTGCAAGTATTACTAAAATCAAAGAGAGCTTTCCCTGAGAAGCAAGATATCCGGCTGGAGGAATAACAAGTTCGCTTGGAACAGGAAATACGGTTGATTCAAGTGCCATAAGAAAAAATATTCCCAGATATCTGCTCTTTTCAAAAAAAAGAAGAAAACCGGAAATTAAAGACGAAAGTTTTTCTGAAGTTATTAAAGAGTTTCCCAGTTCAGACAATTTGGACACACCCAGGTTACTCCGCTCCTCGTAAAAAGATGCTGATACTCCTCAAAACACTTCTGACAGATGGTAAATCCACATTTGCTACATATGTAGCAAAGAGGCTTTTCCTCCCAGCAAAAATCACAAAAACCAGGACCTATCTTCTTTTTCTTTTTACCTTTTAATTTTGAGCCTTTGCTATACATTTTAGCTTGATGTAGCTGTCAAGCTTTACGGTTTTCCTTTCTTTAAACTCCTGCTGTTTACCAGGATTCCAGTTAGAAACAGGTCTGAAGTATCCTACAACCCTGCTGTAAACCTCACAAGGAACGAGTTTAACTTTCTTCGTTTCTTCTTTCATCTTTTCACCCCCT
>CAZWTB010000004.1:0-13767 GCA_964636875.1 uncultured Thermodesulfatator sp. | reverse complement strand
AATTTCCCCCAGGATTTTATTGTAGGGGCGATCTATCATCTTTAGAAATCTGTATCTCTTGTAAAGTTCTTTAAGCGAAAGAAAGTATAGAGGTTTTTCTACAATTACTATGGTTCTGGGTTTGAAGGAAAATTTTTTAATAAGCATCGCCATAAAATGAGGAGCAAAATGATCTCTTTTACTCTGAAAAACTACATTTTTTAAAAACCACTTTCCTTCCTCATACCATCCTTCTTCTGCCCATATAAGTTTTTCTGGTTGATCCTTTTTTGTAAAAATTATAGTTATATCTTTAAGATATTCTCCTTTAGGTTCAAGAGGGGTTGCGACAAGAAAACAACCTCTGGACTTGAAAAATATAGTTTTTCCAAAAATTAATTTGTAAAGCTTCTTTTGGGATATTCTGTATTGCCATGTGTAAAGAGCAAAGTAAGCAGATTTGGGAAATATTATGTTTAAAATAATACCCGTTAGAAAAGAAATTAAAAGATAGATTTTCAGAACTTCTCTCATAATTTCTCTTTTGGTAAAGCCAAGAGATAAAAAAGCAAGTAGCTCCCTGGTTCTTGCCATCCACACCATTAAAATTAAAGAAGAAAGGGCTATTGCAAAAGGAAATATTTCGTAAAGATTTATCCAGCTTTTCCAGAATATATAACTGAGAAAAAGAGGAAAAGGCTTCTTTAGTGCCATAAATCTTCCCAGTTTTTCGAAAAAATCTATAAGACAGTAAAAAGCAAAGAAAACAAAAGTAAAAAGAAAACTGAATTTTAAGATTTCTTTTGTTAAATATTTTTTAAAGGTTGTCATAACCAGCCTGTTTTGTATTTTTTTAGAAGTAAGTATTCCATAAAGGTGAATAGGGAAAATACTGAAAAAAATAGAAGAAAAGAATAAAGGGGAGATATTTTACAGTTTTCTCCCAGTGAAAGAAAAAAGTCATAGAGTATGTAAAAGAGCAGATAAAAAGATATACCGGTAAAAAAAAGTAGAGATTTGTAAGCAAATTTAAAGTAATAGCCAAGTATAAATCCCTGTAAAATAAGCAGGATTGCAGAAAAAGGGTAAAGAAATCGCTGATAGTATTCTGATAAGTATTTACAATAGGTTCTGGTTCCAGGGGAAAGTTTTTTTATTTTTTCCTTTAACTGAGAAAAAGAAAGTTCTCCTCGTGAAAAAGAAGGTTTGGTATATTTTTTTAGATTTAATTTCATAAAATATTTTTTAAAGTGAAGAATTTCCACTTTTTTACCTGAGTTCAGAAAAAATCCCCAGCCGTTTTCAAGAAATAAATTATTTCTGGAAAAAGATATTTCCCCTTTACCTGCTATTAGTATTCCCTTTTTTTTGCTTTTCCTCTCGATAAGAAGGATACCTGCTAATTTATTATAATTTTTTTTAAATAATGCCTTTTCTGCATAAATAAATTGATGTTTACCAAGAGAGATAAATTGCTTGGAAGGAAAGGGCTGTTCTATTTTTTTTCTCAAAAATCCCAGTTTTGTCAGTTTTTTTTCCCTTTTTGCAAAAGGAAGGAGATAAAAAGTAGAAAAAAAAGTAATAAAATAAATAAATAGGGAGAACAATAAAGAGATTTTAAGAAAATCCATAAAGGAAAAACCAAGAGAAAGGAAACCGAGTAGTTCATGGTCTTCTTTTATTCGCTGAATTGCAAAAAGAATTCCAAGAAGAGAAGCAAGAGGAAGTATATAGGGAAAAAATTCCAGAAAGATAAAAATAAAAACTTTAAAAGTATCCCACAAAGACAGATTTAATTCCACTATTTTTTCAAGAAAAAAAACTCCTTTAATAAGGGTTATAAGAAAACTAAAAACGCAGAAGAAGGAAAAGGAATATAGAAAAAATTCTTTAAAAAGATATTTTGTAAAGGTTTTCATTACTTCAGCTTACAGGAGATCCTTCCTTAACAGGTTTTTCAGGTGTAATTAAAACAAGACCTGATTCATCCTTTACTGCAAGAAGCATTCCTTCAGAGAGGATTCCTTTTATTTTTGCAGGTTTAAGATTTGTTACCACTACAACTTCCTTGCCCACAAGTTCCTCGGGTTTATAAAATTCTGCTATTCCAGAAACAACCTGTCTTTTTTCCGGACAGAGAACCTCAAGTTTAAGAAGTCTGTCTGTGCCTTTTACCTTTTCTGCTTTGGTTATTTTCCCTATCCTGAGCTTGATTTTGTTAAATTCTTCAATTGTTATAAAACTTTCTTTTAATTCTTTTTTTGTTTCTTCTTTTAAAAATTTTTCCTTTTCCACTCTGGGGAAAATAGGTTTACCTTTTGTTATTTTTGTTCCAGGTTTTAGAAAATTAAAGTTTAAAGCGTTTTCCCATTTGATGTCTTCTTTTTTTAGGGATAGATTCTGTAAAATTTCTTCTGATGCTTCTGGCATAACCGGATATAGTGCTATTGCAAAGCTTTTTATTACTTCCAGAAGACTTTTTAAGATGGTGCCTGCTCTTTTTAAGTCTCCTTTTTTAGCATGGCTCCAGGGTGCTGTTCTATCTATGTAAACATTGGCTTTTCTTATACTTTCCCAGAGATTTTCAAGCGCTCTATGAAATTGAAACTCTGTAAAATACCTTTCATACTCTTTAAGTCCTCTTTGCACTGTTTCAAAAAGATCTTCTTCCATGTTAGTCGTTGGTTCGGCTTCGGGAATTTCGTTTTCAAAATACTTCTGCACCAGGTTCAGAGTTCTGTAAATGAGATTTCCATAATCATTGGCAAGATCAGCATTTATTCTGGTAATAAGTGCCTCGAGATTAAATTCTGCGTCATAACCAAAAGCCATTTCTCGCAGAAGAAAATAACGCAGTTGTGATTTTCCAAATTTTTCTGCAAGTTCAACAGGATTAACGATGTTTCCTATGGATTTTGACATTTTCAGCTTATCAACAAGCCAGTATCCATGAACAAGAAGTTTTTTGTAAACAGGAAGATCCATTGCTTTTAACATAATAGGCCAGTATATAGCATGTGGTTTGAGAATATCTTTTGCTATAAAATGATGGGCATTTTTCCACCACTCCTTCCATTCTGGATTTTCAGGATAGCCTATAGCTGTTAGATAGTTTAAAAGTGCGTCAAACCAGACATAAGTTACATAATTTCTATCAAAAGGAAGTTCTATCCCCCAGGAAAGTCTTTTTTTAGGACGAGAAATACACAAAGGAGGCAGTTCCTCTTCAAGCATGTTTAAAACTTCATCCCTGTAAAAAGCAGGATAAATAAGTTCGTTTTTTACTATGTAATCCTTTAACCAGTGTCTATATTTCTCCAGATTAAAAAAATAATTTTTTTCTTTTATTTTAACAGGCGGGGTTTTATGATCCTGACACCTGCCTTCTTCATCAAGTTCCTTACTGGTTAAAAATCTCTCACATCCAAAACAATAGTATCCTTCATATTCATCCAGATAAAGCTCCCCTTTTTCGTAAAGCTTTTGTAAAACATATTGAACCACTTTTTTATGTTGGGGATAGGTGGTTCTTATAAAATAATCATAGGAAAGTCCGAAATATTCCCAGGTTTTTCTAAAAGCAGAACTTACCTCATCAACCAGTTTTTCAGGAGTAAGTCCTTTTTCTTTTGCTGATTTCTGAATTTTGTCTCCGTGTTCATCTGTTCCAGTAAGAAAAAATACCTGATATCCTTTTAATCTATAAAACCTTGCAACTGTATCAACAACTATGGTTGTATAAGCATGTCCGAGATGGGGATAGGCATTTACATAATAAATAGGAGTGGTCAGGAAGATCTTCATACTCTTTCCTCCTCCAGTTCTTTTAAATGTGCTTCAAGTTCTGAAGTTCCTTCTTCTGCTTTTTCTATGTAGTTTTTTATTTCTTCAACTGGAACCGCGTTAATGTTTCCTTCTTTATTTTCCAGATAAACAACTTTTTGGAAAATGTTATATTTTAATATCTTATAAGATTCACCTTCTATTTCCAGTTTGTTTCCGATCTTGGGAAGATTTTTCAGAAATTCTCTGTAAATCAGTTCTTCATAAGCAATACAGCAAAGAAGTCTTCCACACGGTCCTGAAATTTTGTTTGGATCAAGAATAAGTCCCTGCTCCTTGGCCATTTTTATGGAAAGAGGGGTGAATTGTTTTAAAAATCTGGCACAACAGAATTCGTTTCCACAATAGCCTATACCTCCCAGAAGAGCAGACTCGTTTCTCACTCCTATTTGTCTCATTTCTATACGCATTCTTAAAGCTCTGGCAAGATCTTTTACAAGCTGTCTGAAGTCTATTCTACCTTCTGCTGTATAAAAAAAAGTAATTTTACTTCTATCAAAAAAACAGTCCACTCTAACCAGATTCATTTCCAGACCGAGTTCTTTTGCAAACTGCTGACAGTATTTCCATCCTTTTTTTTCAATATCAAGCTTTTTTTTATAATCCTGTATCTCCTTTGGAGTTGCTTTTCTTAAAACAACCGGAATTCCTTCTACTTCAAAGGGAATTTTATAAGAAACCTCGGTTAAAATAAGCACCTCTTTTCTTCCATCAAGCATTTCAACAAGCACATAACTTCCTCTGGGAAGAGGTTTATAAAGTTTTAAAGCCATATCAGGATAACCTTTTTTTAAAGTGCCACTGGTTAACCAGATGTTTTTTTCTTTTCCTGCCATTTACCCTCCAATGGTTACCATAAGTTTTTCTACACTTTTTTCTTTTTTTAAAAATGGTTTAATTTTAAGTGCCCGGGTAAAAGCTTCCTCCAGAGAATTTTTTCCTTCTCTCAGTGCAGGTTTTAAGTTTATTTCAAAATTTGAAAAAAGGCAAGGTCTTAATCTTCCATCAGCAGTGATTCTCATTCTGTTACATTTATGGCAGAAATGATGGCTTATAGGAGAAATAAAACCTATTTTTCCTTTTGCCCCTTTCCATTTAAAAACCTCTGCAGGACCTCCTCCAGAAGATTCGCATTTCTCAAGTTTTTCAAATTTTTCCAGAATTTCTTTTATTTTTTTTGTTTCCACCACCCTGTCTTTTTTCCAGAAACTACCCTTTCCCACAGGCATAAATTCTATAAATCTTATTTCAAGAGGTTTTTCAAGACTGAGCTTTGCAATTTCCACCACTTCATCTTCGTTAATCCCTTTTATTACAACTGTATTTATTTTAACAGGATGAAAACCAAGTTTTAAAGCAGTTTCTATTCCCTGAATCACTTTTTTTAAACCATCTATTCCTGTAATTTTCCTGAATTTTTCTTCGTTCAAAGTATCAAGGCTTATGTTTATTCTTTTCAAACCTGCTTTTTTTAAGCTCTCTCCAAGTTCGGGAAGAAAGTATCCATTAGTGGTAAGACTTATATCCTTGAGTTCAGAAATACTGCAAAGTTTTTTTACCAGAACTTCTATATTTTTTCTAATAAGAGGTTCTCCTCCTGTAAGTCTAACCCTTTTTAAACCGAATTTTATTCCTGTCCTTACTACCTTTTCTATTTCTTCAAACCTGAGGATTTCTTCATGAGGAAGCCACTTCCAGTCCTGATGGGTTATACAGTAAATACACCTGAAGTTACACCTGTCTGTAACTGAAATCCTCAAATATTCGAATTTTCCTGCAAACACCTTAATTTTTCCTTTAAAATTTCTCTTGCCATTTTTAGAGTTTGAAAAAGATGTTCCTGTTTGTAATCAGCGTATGTCCAGGGTAGATCTTTAAAATTTTTGTGTTGATAAAGCAAAGTAACTTCAGCAAAAACCCCTCTGCCAAGGTATATTCTATGAGAGAAATCTTTAAAGGTAGCCAGAACGAGTTTGGAAAGAGTTATATATCCAGGATCTATGTTAACTTTTCTTTTACCTGCTTCTGAAAAATCAAGTTCTATCTGATAACACAGATGTTTGAGCTCAACTATAAAATCAGGAGGGGCTATTTTTTCAAAAAAAAAGATCTTTTTAAAAAGAGGATAACCCATTTCTTTTTGATAATAAGAAGTAAAGGCAGAAAATTCATATTCCTGTGAGGAAAGAATTACATTTCCAAGGGCTTCTTTTAGATTATTCAGAACTTTTCCCCAGAATACAGGATCCTTTGTGGTTATAGCTGTAAAATATAAACATGGAGAAGGCTTTACTGGATGACTCATATCAGTCAGTTATTGAAAAAACATAATTTAATTTTTAATTATCTAATCAGGAAGTTCAACTTTTAAAGCTTCTTCAACAAGCATAACCGGGATGTCTTCTATAATTGGATAAAAAAGCTTACAATTTTTACAGTAAAAACCCTCTTTATTTTGATATGTTTGATAGACGAGATCTTTTTTACACTGTGGACACGCCAGAACTTTTAAGTATTCTTCTATTTTTTCTTTTTCCATAATCCCTTATTTTACTCTTTTCTTTTTCAAAAGCAAGATCAACAAGCAGACTTTATTTTTTAGATTTTGTCACCGAGTATTATATAATCCTCTATCCATCTTCCTATTTTATCTCTTGCTTCCACTATACCAATAAAAATCTTCCTGTTTAAACACTCCCTCCTTAAAAGCCTGTGGAAGCTCTCTGTATGCCCATTATTAAAAGGCTGCCCAGGTGGTATTACCTTCTGTTAACATTGAAAAATTCAAGGGTATTTTTGGTGGTTTTTTGAGCAATTTCTTCAAAACTTAAATTTTTAATCTCTGCAATTTTTTCAACAACATATTTCACAAAAGCAGGTTCATTTCTTTTTCCTCTAAAAGGATGAGGAGCAAGAAAAGGGGCATCTGTTTCAACAAGAAGTCTTTCAAGAGGTATATACTTGACAGCTTCTCTCAGCAGTTCTGCATTTTTAAAAGTAACTATTCCTGGTATTGAGATCCATCCTCCAAGATCAAGCACCTTTTTAGCAATCTCTTTATTTCCTGTAAAACAGTGAAATAAAAGTTTTAAAAAATAAAAGTTTTTTAAAAAACTCAGGGCTTCTTTCCAGAAATTTTCATCTCCTCTTAAGTGAAGAACCACGGGTTTTTCATACTTTTTAGCGAGTTCCAGCTGTTTTTCAAGATGTTCAAATTGTAGCTTTTTTGGAGAATATTCTTTTACCCAGTCAAGTCCAACTTCTCCTAAAGCATATGCATGTTTTAATTGATTTTCAAGTAAATCATAGTCTTGTTCTGTTATATTTTTTACTTCATGAGGATGAAAACCAACTACCGGGAGAATAAAATCCTTATACTTTTTTGCAAGAAAAAGGGCTTTCTCATTCGTCTCTCTATTTATACCAACTACTACTACTTTAAAAATTCCATTTTCTTTTGCTCTTTTTATTACTTCTTCAAGATCTTTCTCAAATTCTGGGAGATTTAAATGACAGTGGCTATCTATTATTTTTATCATTTTAAAGCACTCCTTAAAGCAGGGAGTAATAAATAAGGAAGCATAAATATAACAGTGCTTCCTGAAAAAGGGAAGTCCCAGGTAACAGAAAAAATACTTCCTCCAAGTATAGCAAATCCATTTAAAAGTGCAACACTGAGGATAACTTTATCAACCCCTGAGAAGAGTTTAAGCCCGATGCTTCCTGAAAAAACAAAAAGCACAGAAACGAGGAGGATCCCCATAAGCTTAATTCCAACGAGAATTTGAAGTGTAACTAAAATTAAAAAGAAAAAGTTAGCCAGTTTAAAATCAATTCCAGGGACTTCTTCATCTGTTATCTGGGTTATCCATACAGATTTAAATTTTGCATAAAAAATAAGGGTGAGAAAAAAGATAATTATACTTTCATAAAAGTCTTCTTTTGTAACACCAATAATGCTTCCGAAAAGATAGGAAAGAAGTCTTGCATCATATTGAGAACTTTTTGTGGCTATAATTAAGGCTATAGCAAGAGCTGTGTGAGTTATTATAGAAGTAGCAGTATCTTCATAAAATCCAAAAACTTTTCTCAAGAACCACATGCCTGATGCAGAGATAAGAGTTATTCCTACGAGGAAAGGATATTCCATTATTGTTGGAATTTCTTTTGGGATTATACTTAAGAGAATTATTGCAAGAAACAGCACATGGGTTAAAGCATGAGGGAAAAGGGCATTTCTTCTTAAAATTAAGAAAGGAGATGTAAAACCTATGGAAAAGGCAAGAAATATACCAGAGAGGATTCCCCATTTAAGAAGTTCTATTGATTCTACCAGTCCCTGCATTTTTTACCAGTGAGAATGTTCAATTTTGTGATAGTCAGAATAAAATTCAGGGGTTTTAGCAAAACTGCAAAAGCTTTCGTGATCCCCGTGAAAGAAGAGAATCTGATTTAAACACGCAACTTTATTCACCCATTTTGTAAGAAGCCAGGTTTCATGTGTAACAAGCACTATAGTTAAACCTTTTTGATAAAATTCTCCCAGAGTTTTATAAAAAATTTCCTGAGAAAAAAAGTCGAGTCCTACAGAAGGTTCGTCAAGGATAAGGAGTTCTGGTTCAAGGATGAGTGCTCTTATAATATACGCTCTTTGAAGTTGACCATAGGAAAGTTCTCCCAGTCTTTTTTTTAAGAATTCTTTTACTCCAAATTTTTCTACGAGTATTTCCATTACTTCCTTTTTTATTTTTTTTCCATACCAGCTTGCAGGAAGAAATAAGAATTCTTTAACAGTAATAGGGGTTAATTTATCCACCAGATCTCCCGCTCTTTGAGGAACGAATCCTATTTTATACCAGTTTTTAAATCTTTCACAGGGCTCTCCCCAGAGAAATATTTCGCCTTTTAAAGGTTTTAAAAAACCAAGGATACACTTTATAAGGGTGCTTTTACCTCCTCCATTGGGTCCAATTATAGCCAGAAAATCCCCTTTTTTTACTTCTAAATTTATGTCTTTTAAAATGTAATGTTTTTTTTCGTAGCCAAAAAAAAGATGAGTAACTTTTATCAAAGGTTTCATTATTTTAGACTTTCCCAGATTTCATCAAGTTCTTTTATTGTAAGGGAATCCCAGGAAAGGCCTCTTTTTTCAACTTCATCTTCCAGAAGTTTAAATCTTTTTTCAAACTTATTTAAAGCAAGTTTCAGGGCTTCTTCTGGATTGATGCCGAGTTTTCTTGAAAAATTAGCTACTGTAAAAAGCAGATCTCCTATTTCTTCTTTTAATTTTTCTTTTTCCTGAGAAGTCATTGCTTTTTTTATTTCTTCCATTTCTTCAAAGATTTTGGGAATTACATCCTCTGCTTTTTCCCAGTCAAAACCTACTCTACCTGCTCTTTCTCCAAGACGATAAGCTCTTTGAAGCGCTGGCATACTCTTTGGAATGTTTCCCAGGATTGAAGAATTTTTACCTTCCTCTTTCTTTATTTTTTGCCACTTTTTTAAAACTTCTTCTGCTGTTTTTGCAGACTCTTCTCCAAATACATGAGGATGTCTCCTTATCATTTTTTGTGCGGTAAAGTAAAAAAGATCTTTAAGAGAAAATTTTTTTTCTTTTTCGTAGAGATAAATGA
This sequence comes from uncultured Thermodesulfatator sp., assembly GCA_964636875.1. Lineage (GTDB taxonomy): Bacteria > Desulfobacterota > Thermodesulfobacteria > Thermodesulfobacteriales > Thermodesulfobacteriaceae > Thermodesulfobacterium. Next base: position 4,312 of record CAZWTB010000004.1, on the reverse strand, counting down.
TAAATAGAGTAAGAAAAAGTAGATCTCCAAGTTCCTCTTTTATTTCTTCAGGTTGATTTTTTTCTATTGCTTCATAGGCTTCATAGGCTTCTTCAATAAGATACTTTTTTAAAGTTTGAGGAGTCTGTTTTCTGTCCCAGGGGCATCCTTTTTCTCCGGTAAGAATTTCAATAATCTTCCAGAGGGTATCAATCCCTGCTTCTTCTCTCCTGACTTCCATTTTTTTTTATGCCTCCTTTCTCACTTTTTTAAGGACATAAGGGATAAGTCCTCCTGACTCCAGAATTTCTTTCATAAAAGCAGGAAGAGGTTTGGTGTAATATGTTTCTCCTCTGGTAAGATTAACAATTTTCCCTTCCTCTGGATAAATTTCCAGTTCATCACCTTCCTGAATAGAAGAAACTGCTTCAGGACATTCCAGAATGAGAAGCCCGGTATTAAAAGCATTCCGATAAAAAATTCTGGCAAAAGATATGGCAATTACACAGGAAATTCCGCATGCCTTGATAGCAATGGGAGCATGTTCACGGGACGACCCACAACCAAAATTTTTTCCTGCAACAATAATATCTCCAGGACTGACTTTTTTAGAAAACTCAGGATCAGCATCCTCCATACAGTGCCTGGCAAGCTCTGCTGGATCAGTAGTGTTAAGATACCTTGCAGGAATAATTACATCTGTGTCTATGTTATCTCCAAACTTCCATGCCTTTCCTTTTATCCTCTCCATCTTCAGCCTCCTTAAAGTTTAGATTAAAAAGTTCTGGCATTTTAAATTCAATCATAAACTTTTTTATTCTTTCTTCTGCAAGTTTAACATAGGCAGGATTTATTTCATAGCCTACGAAATAGCGGTGAGTTTTAAGGGCTGCAATAGCAGTTTGTCCGCTTCCCATAAAAGGATCAAGTATCACTTCTCCTTTAAAGGTATAAAGTTTAATACACCTTTCGGGAAGTTCCACTGGAAAAGGAGCAGGGTGTCCAATTTTTCTGGCAGAAACTGCTGGAAAAGTCCACACACTTTTTGTAAACTCTAAAAATTCCTCTTTTGAAATAGTGCTTTCTCTTTTTTCAGAAGTTTCTCTCTTAAAGGTGTCTTTTGAAAAAACCAAAATATACTCGTGGATATCTCTCAAAGTAGGGTTTTTAGGAGAAAGCCAGCTTCCCCAGGCAGTAGAAGGACTTGCACTTCCTCCTTTATTCCAGATTATCTCTCCTCGCATAAGAAAACCTATTTCAAGCATATCCTGAATAATAAAGGCGTGAAGAGGAATATAGGGTTTTCTTCCCAGATTTGCTATATTTATACAGCATCTCCCCCCCGGGACAAGCACTCTGTAAACCTCTTTCCACACTCGTTTTAAAAATGCTCTGTATTCTGAAAAAGAAAGATTCTCGTCGTATTCTTTTCCCACATTATAAGGAGGAGAAGTAACCATCAGATGAATACTGCTGTCTGGCAATTCTTCCATATTTTCACTACTTTTACAAAAAATTTTGTTGAGATACTTTTCAGGAATTTTATTTTCTGTGTATTTAACTTCTTTTTCTGTGGGAAAATCTTCATAAAGTCTGCTCGCATAAAATTCACTTGAATCGTGATTTATTCTACCCGACACCCCAAATTTACTGGTTTTTGTTCCCTTTCTTTTTTTATTCATTTTCAAAGCCTCTAAGTAATCTTAAAAACTTCTCGGCTTTTTCCTCATCTGTAGGTTCTCTACTTGCCATCTCTATTATTCTACCAAGCTTCTTCTTTGGAAGCATTGATGAAAAAAATTCCTTATCTTCTTTAATCATGGACTTAAGATCACCGTATAACTCGCTGATTTTATCTATCCTTAAAAATCCTTTTGCAGGTGTGCTTTTAATATTATCATCGCTTGGTTTATCCAGTGGATTGGGATTTACAGAATAAAACCTCTGGATAATACCTGCTTTTTTAAGGAAATCTACTTTATTATAATATGTCTTGGTAATCGGAGTATTGCCTATTACCACTATTGGAATTTTAGAAGACTGAAAACCTGAAACTCTTATATTTATGCTTTTTCCGATAGCTTTTAACATAGTATCAGATCGCAGTAGTCCTGGATTCCCTTGATGAGTAGTATAGTCACCTACGCATTTTATTTCTCCAGTATCTGGATGATATTCCCAGTTCCACACAATAGACATTTTTACTTCAATTAATAAAAGAATATTTTCAGGATCCTGTTTTCGGTGAAGAGTTTTTACAATAGCTACATCTGCTGGAGAGCGTTTGCTAATACCTATTTCTTCACAAATAACATTATGAATTGCATAGGCATTGAATTCTTTAGCAAGAGGAAAGAGTAAATCCTTAACCCATTTTTCAGTATAACTTCCCACAAAAGCATTTCTACTTTGTAATGTTGTTTTTTTCCCTTTGTAATTTTTGGGCCAATAGGCTAAATAACGAGCGTCTTCTGTGAGGTAGAATAACTGTTCAGGAGTGGCTATTTCTAAAGTTTTTATAAAAAATTTGTATTCTTCATTTTTATTCCAGAGCTTAATTTTGTTCATAACTTTCCACTTCCACCATCTTCCGGCTATCTCCGATTATTACTTTTGCCCAGGGCATGGAAGATGATAAAAATTAAAAAATTGTAAGTAATAACAGTTATAATCCCAGTTCTTCAGGGGTTGCTATATAACCCAGCACAGCACTTGCTGCTGCCACTGCAGGGCTTGCAAGATAAACCTCGCTTTCAGGATGTCCCATTCTACCAACGAAGTTTCTGTTGGTGGTGGCAACAGCTTTTTCACCTTGAGCAAGAATTCCCATGTGCCCACCAAGACAGGGACCACAGGTTGGAGGAGAAACTATAGCCCCTGCTTCAATAAAAACTCTTATTAATCCTTTTTTAAGTGCCTGATAATAAACCGAAGGAGTAGCAGGAATTATAATACACCTTACATTGGTATTTACTTTTCTTCCTTTTAAAATTCTGGCAGCAAGCTCAAGATCTTCAAGTCTTCCATTGGTGCATGAACCTATTACTACCTGATCAATGTAAATTTTTCGAGAGAGTTCTTTAACAGATTTAACATTGGAAGGAAGATGAGGCATTGCAACCACTGGATCTATCTTGGACACATCATATTCTCTAATTTCACAATACCTTGCTTTTTTATCTGCTTTAAGTTTTTTAATTTTTTTTCTATATCTGTTTTTAAGATATGCTAAAGTTTTTCTGTCAACTTCCATAAGACCCACTTTTGCTCCTGCTTCTATAGCCATATTTGCCATGGTAAAACGTTCAGCCATAGAGAGGCTTCTTATTACCTCACCGGTAAATTCCATTGCTTTATAAAGAGCCCCGTCAACTCCTATGTCTCCGATAGTATAAAGAATTAAATCTTTTCCTGTTACCCAGCGGTTTAACTTTCCGTAGTAAATGAATTTTATACTTTCCGGCACTTTAAACCAGGTTTTTCCTGTTATCCAGGCTCCTGCAAGATCCGTGGATCCAACACCAGTAGCAAAGGCTCCCAGAGCACCGTAAGTGCAGGTGTGACTATCTGCTCCTATTACCACATCTCCAGGACCAACAAGTCCGATTTCAGGAAGTAAGGCATGTTCAATTCCACAACTTCCTCCTTCATAATAATGCACTATTTCGTAATTTCTGGCGAATTCTCTACAAAGTTTAACCTGCTGAGCACTTTTAATATCTTTATTAGGAGTAAAGTGATCCATTACCAGTGCTATTTTTTTTGGGTCAAATACTTTCTTAATTCCGGTTTGCTCGAAAACTTTTATAGCAAGAGGAGCAGTTATGTCATTTGCCAGAGTAAGATCAACAGGAACTTCCACAAGTTCTCCGGGTTCCACAGGTTTTCCACACTTTTCTGCAAGTATTTTTTCTGCTAAAGTCATCGGATGCTTTTTCATTTTTTGACTCCTTTTAAAACTTTAATTTTTATCAGATCTAAAATTTTATCTTTATTTTTTTTACTTTCAAGAATTTAATTTTTTCAAATTTTCTTTTTCAACTTTTTCCAGCACTTTTATATCCATTTCAGGAAGTTTCTCCACATATATAGAAGTGCTTGGAAAAGCAAACTCTGCTCCATTTTTCTCAACTATTTCCATAATCTTTAAATTCACATCCTCTCTTATTGCAAGATACTTTTCCCAGTCTGCTGTATTTGTAAAACAATAAATAAATATATTAAGAGAACTGTCCCCAAAATCAGTAAAATAAACCATAAGAAGCTGATCCTTTGCAATACCGGGATGAGTTTTTAACATGTGCCTTATGTCATTCAAAATATTAACCATCTG
>CAZWTB010000003.1:0-2876 GCA_964636875.1 uncultured Thermodesulfatator sp. | reverse complement strand
AAGCAGGCCATGCCCATTCACTGGGGAGCCTATCGTTTGGGAGATGAAGAACTCGATGACCCTCCCCGCCTTTTCAAAAAGGCCGCCTATCAAGCCGGCCTCACCCCCCTTATCCTCTACCCCGGCGAGAGCATGTCATGGTCATCCCCCTCCGAACACACATTGGAATAAATTTTGCTTGACATAGAAAGAAAACTTTGCTCCCTTAGAAAAGGGGTGTCTGGGTTATCCTCTTCTTATGGAAGGGGCTTTATGTTTTCAAAAAAGTTCCTTTTAAATTTAGTTTTGTTTAATCTTGTTTTACTTACCCTCACTCTTTGGGGTCTTGGCTTCCATGCCTTATCTACAGCGCCCGCCATTTCTTTTAAGCAAAGTTCCTGGTTAGAAAAGGTAGAGGTTACGAATATTAAAAAAATTGAGCACATTCTACTGAACCCTTCTTTTTTTCTCAGATTTCCAGAATTTTTCACCCCTACTGAAGAAAAGAAATGGTGGCAAAAGCATAAGGAAATTTATCATTTATTAAATAATAAGAAAACAATAAACATCGAATTTATAAGAAAAGATAAGTCTATTCAAAAAATGAAATTAGAGATTTATCGTTTATCCATAAAAGATATATTTAAGAAAACAGGTCTTATATATCTTGTAAGCTTTGTATATTTACTAGCAGGAATTATCGTTTTCCAAAAGAGTTATATTCTACCGGAATATCTCTGTGCCCTTTTTCTCTTTTCAGGAGCTTGTTATTTTGCAAGTGCTGCTGCTATAGTTAGCAGACCTCTTACTCTACATCCTCTTCTTTTCCAAATCCTTATCAAAGCCCTTTATATTTCAGCAGGAGGTTTAATTACTTTGGTCCATTTTTCTCTCATTTTCCCAAAACCTAAAAATTTTTTAAATAAAATTCCTTACACATATCTGATTTTTTATATTTATTTTTTACTTACAGTTATACTTTATTTTTCAGGCATTATAGCTTTTGCTAGCACATTTCCATTACTCTGTTTATGGGTAACAATTCTAATAATATTTTTCTTACACTCGTTGATTATAGAAAAAGATAAATTGTTAAGAAAGCAAATTCAATTAGTGATTTTAGGTCCTCTTTTGGTTAGCATCGTTTTTATCTTACTGCACTTACTTCCTGGAATTTTAAGAATAACTCCTCCGAAATTTACTTATTTTGCTCTCTTTTCCTTAATCCTTCCTTTTTCCTTGCCTCTTGGCATTGAAAATTTTCATTTATATAAAGAAAAACTTGAAATAGAAAGAAAAATAGAGAATGAAAAGAATCGCTTGCGACGAGAGCTACACGATACAATTCTCAATAATTTGTCTCTGATTTTTATTTCCTCCGAATCAGCGTTACGGCTAATTGAAGAAAAAAATATTCAAGTAAAAAATAGATTAAATTTAATAAAAGAACTATCCCAACTTACATCAGAACAATTAAGAAGTTTTTTATGGATTATTAGTAACGAATCTACTACTTGGGATGATTTCTGTAATTATTTAAGAGAATGTAGTTATAAGATTCTCGAAAATTCTAATATAGAATGTGATTTCTTTCTTATAAAGAGAATACAAACAGGCCCGCCTTCTTCATCATTAAAAATAAATCTATGTCACATTTTTAGAGAATCTTTGATCAATATAGTAAAACATTCTCAAGCCACTATAGTTAAAATTGTTCTTATTATTACAGATGATCAAATATTTTTTGAAGTTAAAGACAATGGAAAAGGATTCAATGTAGATCAAACTAAAGAAGGACATTTTGGACTTAAAAATATGGAAGAAAGAGTAAAAAAGCTAGGAGGTACTTTCGTTCTCGATACTGTTCCCGATCATGGAACCTCAATAAAGGTCTCTCTCCCCTTACTCAAAAATACCCCACTTGAGGTATAGACAAATAGAATATTTTTCCCATAGGATGGATTTAAATGGGATCTTCCATCAGGATAGTTGTTGTGGAAGACGATATCCAATATTTGGAAGAAATCACTCTTCTTTTAAAATCTTCCTCGATAGACATTATAGGGACATATACCACAGGAAAGTCCGGCCTCAAAGGTATTCTTGAAAAAAGACCACAAGTAGCCCTCATTGATCTAGGTTTACCTGATATTTCGGGCATAGAGATTATAAGAGAAATTTTTAATAAAGACTTTGAAACAGAATTACTCGTCTTGACGGTATATGACGACGATGAACATCTCTTTTCAGCTCTTAAGTCTGGAGCTGTAGGGTATATCGTCAAGAGCGAAGCCACCCCTTCTGACATAGTAAAAGCCATAAAAGAAGTAGTAAGGGGTGGTGCACCTATGTCTCCAGGGATTGCCAGAAAGATTTTAAAAACTTTTAGAGAGGATAAGAAAAGAAAAATTTTTAAAGATCTCACCTCTAGGGAAAAAGAAATACTTGAATATCTGAGCCGAGGATTTGGGCCCAAAAAGGTGGCTCAACTTTTAAATATTAGTTACGAAACCGTACGCGTCCATCTAAAAAACATCTATAGAAAATTACAGGTTAACTCTTTAATAGAGGCTATAGCCGTCTATAGAGGAGAAAATTGAGGAGGTGGGGAAAATGAATAGATTAGAAATTTTCAAATTTTTATTTTTAATTGGTTTTATAGTTATTTGTTTACCAATTTTTGCTAAAGCAGAATATAAAGGAGAAATTTTACCTGCAGAAACAAAAACGGGCGTCATTACCGAGGAAAATTTAACGGATGCCTTTACTTTCAAGGGTGAGGAAGGTCAACTTGCTATCATTAAGATAAAAGGCTTCTACAAAAAAATTTCGCTTTATGATCCAGATGGAAACCTTCTTGAATCTGCTTCTGGACCAAGTGAAGCTAGCATAAGGGA
>CAZWTB010000002.1:0-1868 GCA_964636875.1 uncultured Thermodesulfatator sp. | reverse complement strand
AATCTTAAAATGCGGAAAACCACTTATAAGCATCCCTGAAATTTCTCTTTTAGTTTTTTGATCAAAAAAAGAAATTCGTGCATATAAAAATCCATGAGCCCTTCCGTAATCATTTAAAATTACCAAGTATCTATTATTTATAACAGCCGGAGCAAAAGAGCTTAAAGTATAAAATTTATTTTTCCCTCTATAATTCACTTTTATTTTAAACTCAGGAATTTCCTGATAACTTGCCTGATAAAAAGAAAGCCCTTTATACCTTAAAGGTTTATTCACTTTTATAAGAGCATTAAATTTCTTATTCTTGTCTATTACTGTTACATTAGAAATATATTCCTTAGGTGTCCCATCTGGGTAAAGTTCTAAAATAAATTTATTTAACTTTAAAGAAAAATCTAAAAATATAGGTTTCTTTTTTCTAAAAGGCATAACCTGGTTAGATGTTCCTCCTTCTATTATAGCCATATTACCTCTATACCCCCACACAGCTCCTATAATAGCTCCTACTATAACTACAACCAAAGAAAAATGCACTACATATACTGCGAAGTGTGCCCATCTATTCTGATCTTTAAAAAATAAAATCCCTTCTTCAAATTTTTTATTCGATTGTTTGAAGCCCATTTTTTGGATCAATATTTCTTTTAATTTTTCAATACTTCCGTTTATATATATCTTCTCCTGATTAGGCAATTTTTCAGGATTAATTTCTTCTGGAGATTTCTTATAAAGTTTTAAAGTAATAGGAAGTCTTTTTAAAGAACAAATAATTAAATTTATTAAAAATAAAATAAGAGTTCCTATATACCACCATGAATGATAAGCATCGTCCAGAGTAAAAGTTATTATAAATTTCCCAAATCTTTCCCCATATTTTGCAATGTAAAATTGTGCTGGCTGTCCCTGGGGGATAATGGTTCCAAATATAGAAAGAAATGCCAGAATTAAAAATAAAGGTATAGCAAGTCTTACAGAACCTAAAAAGTCTATAATTTTTTTCATTTTTTTCTCCTTTTATTTACTTAAATTTTCCATTACTTCTTCAGGTATATCAAAATTAGCATAAACTTGCTGAACATCATCATGATCTTCCAGAGCTTCCATTAATCTCAAAAGAGACTGAGCTGTAGATTGATCAGTAACTGGAACTGTGTTTTTAGGAACCATTGTTACCTTAGCAGAAATTATCTTTATTCCTGCCTCTTCCAAAGCTTTTTTTATTTCTTCAAATTGAGATGGATCTGTAATAATTTCTATTTCACTTTCGTATTCCTTAGTATCTTCTGCTCCTGTTTCTATAGCTATTTCAAGCACTTTTTCTTCATTTTCCTTCGGAACAACTATTAGTCCTTTTTTTTCAAAAATCCATGCCACTGCACCAGGTTCTGCAAGATTCCCTCCATGTTTGCTAAAAATGTGTCTTAATTCTGAAACCGTCCTTCTTCTATTATCAGTAATTGTATTAATGAGAATAGCCACTCCACCTGGTCCATATCCTTCAAATACAGCTTCTTCAAAATGAGTTCCTTCTTCAAGTCCAAGGGCTTTTTTAATAGCTCTTTCTATATTTTCCTTGGGCATATTGGCTGCTCTTGCAGCCTGAATAGCACTTCTAAGTCTTGGATTTAGATCTGGGTCTCCACTACCTCCGGTTCTTACTGCAACAATAATTTCTCTAATAAGTTTAGTAAAAAGTTGTCCTCTTTTAGCATCCTGAGCTGCTTTTTTTCTTTTTATCTGTGCCCAATGTGAATGTCCTGCCATATTTAATTTTCACCTCCTTCTTTGAAAATTTTTTTTATTTTAAAAAAGCTCTAATAAGTATAATAAATCTTGTCAAAATTTCAAACTTTATTAAAATATATTTT
>CAZWTB010000001.1:0-11164 GCA_964636875.1 uncultured Thermodesulfatator sp. | reverse complement strand
GAGATAGTCCATAAGGCTCTGTTCTGCTTTAAGAACCTTCTCCCAGCTAAATTCTTCCTCTTCATAAGAAATACTTGCAGATTCAAGATACCTTAAGCCCCTTTCTATAAGTTCCTCCTGATTCCAGACAAGTTCTTCATTAAGTCCTATCTCTTCCTGATAAAGTTGGACATTTTCCTCTTCAGTAAGATCTCTGTATTCTATTTCCAGAAAAGGATTTGTCTGGACCTGCTGTAAAATAAATTCATTAAGTTCTATAGTATTCAACTGAAGCACTTTTAATAACAACTTCATCTGAGGAGTAAGAATAAGCTGTGGAACAAGTTTAAGCTGATTTCTTAATTTTAATTCCATCATATACTAAACCTTTCTCCCAGGTATTTTTTTCTGACAAGTTCGTTTTCAAGAATTTCTTCAGGAGTTCCTTTTCCTATGATTTTTCCTTCTGCTACAACATATCCTCTATCACAAATTTTTAAGGTTTCTCTTACATTGTGATCAGAAATCAAAAGTCCTATTCCTTCTTCTTTAAGAGTTTTAAATATTTCTTTTAATTGAGCTATACCAATAGGATCTATTCCTGCAAAAGGTTCGTCAAGAAGGATAAAACCAGGCCCAACAAGGAGGGCTCTTACTATTTCAACCTTTTTCTTTTGTCCTCCTGAAAGAGTATAAGCTTTCTGTTGAAGGACTTCTCCAAGATTAAAAAGCTTTATATAATACTCAAGTTTTTCTTCAACTTCTTCTTTTTTGTTATTTAATCTTTCAAGAACAATTTCAAAATTTTCCCACACGGTAAGTTTTCTAAAAACTGAAGATTCCTGAGGCAAGTAGATTATTCCTTTTTTAGCTCTTTCTGAAACATCAAATTCTGTAATGTCTTCATTTTTCAGAAAAATTTTTCCGCTATCCGGTTTTAAAAAACCTGCTATCATGTAAAAGGAAGTTGTTTTTCCTGCTCCATTTGGACCGAGAAGCCCCACTATTTCTCCTCTTTTTACCTCTACAGAAATACCTTTCACAACTTCCCTTTTTTTAAAAGATTTTTTTAATCCTTCTGCTTTTAAAACTTCATTATTTTTCATGAAAATTCACCCTTACTTTACCTTCACCTTTTGAAATTACCTCACCTTTTTCTTCATTAAAGTATATTTTAACAATATCTCCTTCTATAAGAGTTTTGCCTTTCCATACCTTGGGAAAATCTTCAAGCACCAAAGTTTCTGTGTCTTTAAAGTAAACAGCTTTGCCTGCATAGGCTTTCCACTCTCCTTTTTCAATTATAACCCTTCCTATTGCAACGAGTTTTTTTATTTCTCTGTTTTTAGAAGTTGAATTTTGAGAATAGTATATATAAAGTTTATCGCACCAGAGTTTGAGATCATCTTTTACTGCATAGACATTTCCACTGAAGGCAACAATTCCTTCGTTTTCAAGAATTTCCATTTTTTGAGCAGAAATATTCATTTCTCCACAAAATCCTGAAAAATAAAAAAAAAGTAAAAAAACTACGATTGATAAAACTGTCGTTAAAATAAAAAACCTCACTTAATCCTCCTTAATTTTCTATTTTCATTTTAATCCTTTCTAATATTAATATAATCCACATTTTTTACTTAAACAACCAGGTGTTATTCAATTATTATTGAAAACACTTCAATTCTATTCAATATTTTCTGAAAATATACTATTCTCTTGAAAATATTTAAAAACTATAAATAATTAATGCAATAAGTTTAAGAATTCTCACAATTAAATATGCAAAAAATTGAAAAAGCGTTAAAAATTTTTAATTTAAAGCCTCTTAATATTTTTCCTGTTAAAGGTGATGGTTCAAGGAGAATTTTCTTTAGACTCATCTTCAAAAAAAATTCGTTAATTTTAATAATTCCTGAAGAAAATCCTCTGGCTATCGAAGAATCGAGACGGTATGTTATCGTAGGGAATTTCTTAAAAAAAAGCGGAATCCCTGTTCCTGAAATAAAAGACTGGTATGAAGAAAAAGGATTCATCCTTGTAGAAGATCTGGGGAATTTAAGATTATACGAAGCTATTAAAACTTCCTCTGACTCTTTTTATCACTATTTTAAAATTCTGGAAATTCTTAAAAAATTTCAAAAACTCTCTCCCCGCGAACTTTCTACAAAAGGAATACAATTAATTTCTTATTCTCCTGACTTTGTTTTCGAAAGGGAAGTTCTTTACGGTGCTAATAATCTTGGTATTCCTGAAGATATAAAATTTTTACTAAAATGCTGGGTTAAAGCTGTTTTTAAAAAGTTGTCTGAAAAAGATTTTGTGCTTGTTCACAGGGACTTCCAGAGTAAAAATATAATGCTAAAAAAAGGCATACCTTTTATAATAGACTTTCAGGGAATTATACTCGGTCCTGCTTCTTATGATCTGGCATCTCTTATTTTTGATCCGTATATTTTAATTCCTGACAGGCTTCAAAAAATTTTTATTAATTATTTTCTTTATTCAGCTTCAGAAAAAGAGAAAATTTTTGAAGAATTGAGAGATGTAAGATGCTTTAGACTTTTTCAAGCACTCGGAGCTTATTATAAACTTTCCAGAGAGGGGAAGATCTGGTTTAAAAAGTATATAAAACCAACAAGACTTTTACTTAAAAAATTTTTAAGAGAAAGTTCTTTTAGACATTGGAAGGAGCTGGAAAGATATTTATGAGATATGATTTGGTGCCGAGGGCGGGACTCGAACCCGCACGGGCCGAAGCCCACTAGCCCCTCAAGCCAGCGCGTCTCCCAATTCCGCCACCTCGGCACTCTATCAAAATCAGTTGTAATTATAATACCTTTCCCATTTTTGTCAATACGTTTTTAATGCTGTTTAAAAGAGTAAGAAATATAAGAATAAAGCTCTTCCTGAGCAATCTTAAGTCCGCTCCCCAGAGGCACTTTATATCCAAATAAATTTAAAGCTATCTCAAGAGAAGAAAGGGCTATCATAAGATCAAATGGGCTCTGATCCCCCATGTGAGTTATTCTAAAAATCTTTCCTTTTAGATGTGCCTGTCCACCAGCAAAAATTATCCCCAGCCTGTTTCTTAAAAACTTAAGCATCTCCCCTACTTTCAAACCTTCTGGAGCTTTTACAACAGTTAGAGATTCTGATGGAACTTCTGCAAAAAGCTCAAGCCCCATCTCCAAAATAGCTCGCCTGCATGCACGGGAAAGAACACTATAATGACTGAAAATTCTTTCAAGTCCAAGTTCTTTTATCCTCTTTAAAACCTCCCTCAGCCCCAGTATTAAACTTACTGCAGGAGTAAAAGCTGTAGTCTCCTTTTCATAAGCTTTTTTTTCTCTTTTTAAGTCGAAATAATACCTGGGTAATTTTGAGTTTTCAGCAAGTTTTTCAGCTTTTTCAGAAAAGGCTATAAAAGAAAGTCCTGGAGGGAGACTTAAGGCTTTCTGAGATCCTGTGATAAGAACATCTATTCCCCAGGCATCCATAGGAAGCTCGTAAACCCCAAGAGCACTTATTGCATCTACAACCAGCACTGCTTCCCTTTCTTTAACCAGCTCTGCTATTTCTTTTACAGGATGCTTTACCCCTGTTGATGTTTCACAAGCTTGAATAAGGACACCTTTAGCATCTGGATTCTTTTTTAAAGCCTCCTCCACTTCTTCAGGTTTTACAGCCTTTCCCCATGTTACTTCTATTACAACTGGATTCAGTCCATAACTTTTTGAAATCTCAACCCACCTTTCTCCAAATTTTCCACCTGCAACAACTATTACCTTATCACCTGGAGAAAAAAGATTTACAACTGCTGATTCCATTGCTCCTGTTCCAGAAGAAGCAAAAAAATAAACAGGTCTTTCAGTTTGAAAAAGATACTTTAGATTTTCTCTAACTTCTTTAAGAATTTCTGAAAATTCTGGGAGTCTATGATGAATAATAGGCTGTGCTTGAGTTAATAAAACTCTTGGAGGAACATTTACAGGTCCAGGAGTAAAAAGATACCTTTTATTTAAAAAATCCATCAGGAAACCTCCTTTGTAATTAAATTTCTATTTCAAGAATTTCGAAATTTTTTTCTCCTGCAGGAGTTCTCACCTTTACTTCTTCCCCCACTTCTTTTCCTATTAAAGCCCTTGCAAGTGGAGAATTTATAGAAATGCTTCCTTTAGATGGCTCTGCTTCATAAGGTCCAACTATTCTGTATTCCACTATTTCATCGGTATCAAGATTTAGAAGTTTTACTTTTACTCCGAATTGCACTCTTTCCGGAGGTTTGCTGAGAGGAGGCAATACCTCTGCCTGAGCTATAATTCCTGAAAGTTCCTGTATTCTCCCTTCTATATGAGCCTGTTTTTCTTTTGCTGCCTCATATTCTGCGTTTTCTGAAAGATCTCCGTGAGCCCTTGCTTCTTCAATTGCCTTAACAACTTCTCTTCTTTCAACTTTGATAAGATGCTCAAGTTCCTTTTTTAACTTTTCGTATCCCTCTGGAGTGAAAGGAATTTTCCCCATTTTTTACTCCTTTTTAATGTTTAAATACTCTCTGTCCTGTAAATACCATAGCTACAGGAGGATTTGCCTCGTTACAGGCTTGAATTACTTCCCAATCTCTTACAGAACCTCCGGGTTGAATAATTGCAGTTATTCCGTGTCTTATAGCCACATCAGCAGCATCTCTAAAAGGTAAAAATCCATCTGAAACCATAACAGCTCCTATAAGTCCACCCTTTTTCTCTTTTGTCTCTTCGTCTATTTCCTCTTTTTGAGAAGCGGGTCTGAGTCCTTTTTCTATTTCGAGTTCAAGCTGTTTATAAGGTATTCCATATTTATCATAGCAAAGAAGATCAGCAAATTTGGTATAAGCTTTAAAAATAGCTATTTCTGTGCAACCAACTCTGTCCTGTTCTCCGGTTCCTATTCCAACAGTGCATTCATCTTTTACAAATAACACTGAATTTGAGGTTACTCCAAGTTCAACTGCCCAGCCAAAGATCATGTCTCTAATTTCCCTTTCATCAGGTTCTCTCACACACCTATATTCAACTCCATCCTTTACAGCAACAGCAGGTTTTAAATCTTCTTTGCTTCTTATTTTATTTTGCTGAGAAACCTGCACTATTATTCCGCCATCTATAAGACTTTTAAATTCAACCACTCTGTAATTTGCATATTCCTCAAGCTTGTCCATTCTCTTTATTTTTATAATTCTGAGATTTTTCTTTTTCTTTAAAATTTCTATAGCTCCTTCCTCGTATTCAGGAGCTGCAAGCACTTCAAAGTAATGTTCTGCAATTGCTTCTGCGCAGGCTTTATCAACAGGACGATTTAAAGCGATTGCTCCTCCAAAAGCAGCTATTCTATCTGCTCTAAAAGCCTTTATAAATGCTTCTTCTATGGTGCTACCGTATGCAACTCCGCATGGGTTATTATGCTTTACTATTACACATGCTGGTTTTTCTGTAAGGTATCTCAACACATTAAGAGAATTGTCAACATCTGTAAGATTTGTTTTACTCGGATGTTTTCCAAACTGGATAAAGTCTTCTTCTCTAAGACTGGACACAAGTCCGAGTCCAGGAGATATAAATTCACATTCTCCAAGAATAAGATTACCTGCCACCAGTTCATAAAGAGCTGCTTCCTGATCCGGATTTTCTCCGTATCTCAAACCTCTCTTCTCATACACACCAGGCTCAACCTCTATTTCCCATGTTCTTTTTTTGTAAATAAGTGTCTGATCCCCAAATGTTATTCTAATTTCAGAAGGAAAATGATCCCCCACCACTGTTCTATACATCTTTTTTAAATCTTCAGACATATCCCTCCCTCCTCCTCAAAATTTGATCTCACAAAAAGTCTATTATAATTTCTTCATTTTGCAAGTGTTTCTTTTTTTACCTCTATTCCAAATTCTCTTTTTTTCAACTCATAAATAAATTTTACAATATCCTCTGCTATTCTCCAGCTTGCACCTGGAGAACCTATTATTTCTTTTATTCTATGTAATTCTTTTTGCATTTTTTTTCTCTTTTCTTCCTTTTTTACAAGTTCCACAACTTTTTCTACTATAAGACTTCTTTTTCTTTTCTCTTCCACAACTTCGGGATATACTTCTTTTTCAAGTATAAGATTTGCAAGACTTATGTAAGGAACTTTTACCAGTTTTTTTGCAAGAAATATCATCCAGGATGGTAAAGAGTAGGTTACAACTGCAGGGGTTTGAAGAAGGGCAGATTCAAGAGTAATAGTGCCAGAAGCAAGAACTGCTACAGTAGAATACTTAAGGACTTCGTATTGAGATCCTTCTATTACTTTAAGAACTCCTCTTGCAGTTTCCCAGAGTGGACTTTCTTCCAGACTTTCAGCTTTTACCATTATCCCCTGAACATGGGGAATTTTTTCTTTTAATTCCTCAAAAATCTTTAAAAATAAAGGAATATGTCTTTTTACCTCTCCTTCCCTGCTACCCGGGAAAAAACTTATCAAAGGAAAATCTTTTCTAAACCCATAAACTTCGTAAAATAATTCTTCTGCCAGTTTTACTTCAAGAAGATCGAGAATGGGATGTCCTAAAAAAATTGTTTTTATTCCGTAACGGGAAAAAAAATTTTCTTCAAAAGGAAGTATTACATAAAGCCGATCCACGCAATTTCTGAGAATGTTAATCCTTCTCCTGTGCCATGCCCAGACCTGAGGTGCTACATAATAAATAACTGGATAACCGAGTTTCCTCGCAAGTTTAGCTATTCTCAGATTAAACCCGGGAAAATCAACCAGTATTACTACATCCACTTTCTTTCTTTTAAGTATATCTTCTATCTTTTTGTAAACAAACCAGTATTTTTTTAAATCTCTGGGTCCAGGCAATCCTACAAGAGAAAGAGATTCTGAAGAAAAAAGCACTTCTATTCCAAGACTTCTTATTCTTGGTCCTCCTATACCCAGAAAATGAAACGCAGGATTTATTTCTCTTATTCTTTTTATTAAAAGATGACCATAAAGATCTCCTGAAAGTTCACCAGTAATTAGAAGAATCCTGCAGCTTATGTCCTGATTCATTTTCTTTTCTCTGTTACTTCTTTTAAATTTTCTTCTACAGAGGTTTTTATTTTAAAAGCAAGCCTGAGGGAACACAAAGCTTCACTTAAAGGCACCTCCACTTCTTTTTTCTCAAGGATATTTTTTACAAAACTTTCAAGTTCTTTTTTCAAAGGATCGCTATTTTTAAATTCGTATTTTTGAGAAATAAAACCCTTTTCTTCTTTTATAACTCTTACTTCAAGAAAACTTCTTTCTACGGTATCCACACAATAATACACTCCTTTTTCAAAAACACGAAATCTTCTCTGCTTTCCAAGCGAAACCCTGCTTGCTGTAAAATTGCAGGTAGTGCAGTCCTCAAAAATTACCCTTGCATTTACTATATCAGGGAGTTCTGTAAAAACAGGAGCACCAACAGCATGAACACTTTTAACAGGTATAAAATTTTTAATCTTTAATGCAAGATCAAGATCGTGAATCATGAGATCAAGAACCACATCTATATCCAGATTTCTTTCAACAAAGGAGGAAAGTCTGTGAGCTTCTATAAAAAGTGGATTTTTTACTTTTTTAAAAAGCTCCTGCATACAATCCTGAAATCTTTCTATATGTCCCACCTGAACAGGGATTTTTTTTTCCTCTGCCATTTTTAAAAGTTTTTCTGCAAGTCTGAGATCGTGAGAAATCGGTTTTTCCAGAAACACGGGTTTTCCTTTTTCTATAAAATAACTCGCTATTTCATAATGAGTTGTAGTAGGAGTAACCACACTTACTGCATCAACAATGTCGCATATATCTCTATAATCCTGAAAGATCCGTGGTAAATTTTTTGTATATTTTTTTAAACCTTCCACAACCTTCTGAGCTTTTTCAGGGGTTAAATCCACAACTGCTGTAAGTTCAGCTTCTTTTATCTGAGCAAATTTTTCTGCATGAAACTTCCCAAGATATCCGAGACCTATGACTCCTATTTTTAATTTTTTCATTCTTTATACCCCACGATTGAAATGCGGTGTTTGTCAGCCAGTTTTATTGCTTCCTCTTTCTGTAAAAAGAAAGTCTTTCCTGCTTCCAGAACAAGAACTTTTGCTTTTGCTTTTATCATTGTTTCAATTGTTCCTTTTCCTGCAACCGGCAGATCCAGTCTTAAATCCTGTCCGGGTTTGGCAACTTTTATCACAACGACATCTCTTCTAAAACTACCTGCTCTTAAAATAGTGGCATCGGTTCCTTCCACAGCTTCTACTGCTATAGTCATTCTATCCTTTACCACTACACATTGACCTATATCAAGTTCTCCTATTTTTTTTGCCAGAAAAAATCCATATTTTATATCCTCCCATTCTTCTTTATCAGGTTTTCTTCTGGTTAAAATTCCTTCTGGAGTAAGAAATTCGGAAAGGTATTGCGATGGAGCTTCAACTCTGAAGCCTTCTTTTTCCAGTTCATCTGCAACTGCTCTTAAAATTGCGTCATCTTCCTTTACTTTAATTTTCCTCCACAAAGAAATAGCTCTTAAATCAGGAATACCTATCTTTAGAGCATTTATTTTATCTATTTTTCCGAGAAACAGGAGTTTTTTTACTCCTTCTTTTTTAAAAATTTTTATAAGTTTACCAAACTGTCCTATTTTTATCCTGTAAACTCTGGTAGTAAAGTTTTTCAGACGATTTTCCTGTTCCTTGGAAAAGCAAACTGCAATCACCAGATAACCTCTATTTCTAAGGGACTCTGCAAGTAATACAGGGAATTCTCCTTCTCCAGAGATAAGACCTATAAGTTCTTGCATTATCTTAAAAAGGTTCTTCTCCTTCTCCGGGTTTTTTCCTCAGAAGCCCCTGTTTTGAAGGATTTTCCAGAAAATTTATTATAACTTCTACTTTCTCCTCGCCTTTAAAAATTTCTTTAAGTTCCTGAATAATCTCCTTTAAGGTTCCAGGAGCATTCATGAAAAAACTTATTGCCTGTGAGATTTTTCTTATTTCTTCTTTAGAAAAACCTGCTCTTTTAAGACCCACTATGTTTATCCCTTGAATTTTTGCAGGGATACCAAATACCTTTACATATGGAGGCACATCTTTATTTACACCTGTCATAGCGCTTATAAAGGCATAATCTCCTATTTTACAGAATTGATGAATAGCAGAAAAACCTCCCATAACCACATAATTTCCAACTCTCACATGTCCTCCAAGTGTAGCATTATTTGCCATAATAACTCTGTCTCCGAGCTTGCAATCGTGGGCAATGTGAACATAGCTCATCAACAGACAGTTGTTTCCTATTCTGGTTATTCCATCGTCAAACTTAGTGCCTCTGTGAATGGTAACAAATTCTCTTATTATATTGTTATTTCCTATTTCAACGAAAGTTTCTTCTCCTTTATACCCTATGTGCTGGGGCGCTGTTCCTATAACTGTAAAAGGACCTATTTCATTATTTTCTCCTATGATGGTATTACATTCTATATAGGTATATGGCTTTAAAATAGTGCCCTTTTTTATTTTAACTCCAGGACCTATATAAACACCAGGGCTTATTTTTACCCCCTCTTCTATATGTGCATCTTTGTGAATATAAGTATTTGTTTGAAAATTAATAAAACTTTCCATCCTATCCCCCTTTATTCACATGGTAAAATTTTTATCTCATAGCTGCAGTAATTTCTGCTTCTGCAACCACTTTATCTTTTACCCTGGCAATAACTTTTGTTTTTACTATATGTCCTTTCCTTTTAAAACCCTGAGCTTCGATAATCAGAGTGTCTCCGGGATATACTGGAGATTTAAACTTTACATTATTTGCTCCTGCAAAAACAAAAAGTTTTTCTTTAAGTTCTGGAAACACATGTTTAAGATAAATACCTCCTGTTTGAGCCATTGCTTCGAGAATTAAAACCCCTGGCATTATAGGATATTCTGGAAAATGTCCCTGAAAGTATGGTTCATTTATAGTAACATTTTTTATAGCTTTTATATACTCTCTTTCAGGATCTATTTCAAGAACTTTATCAACCATAAGAAATGGATATCTGTGAGGTAAAAGTTCCATAATTTCTTTTATTTCGAGTTCTTTTTTTATTTTTTCAGACATAACAGATCCTCCTGTTGAAAACTTAAATACATATTAACACGATTTTAAGGAGAAGACAACAGAAAAATAGAAGAAGGGGGCAAAAGCCC
Source organism: uncultured Thermodesulfatator sp. (assembly GCA_964636875.1). GTDB lineage: Bacteria > Desulfobacterota > Thermodesulfobacteria > Thermodesulfobacteriales > Thermodesulfobacteriaceae > Thermodesulfobacterium. The sequence goes on along the minus strand of CAZWTB010000001.1, from coordinate 953 downwards.
CCTGTGATCTCTTTTTAGAACTTTACCTGGAAGTAAAGATAGAAGTTAGTGAGACTGTCTTCACAATTAGCATTTGTTAATTTGGTTTTAGCTTCATCATCGTAGGAAATAAAATCTACACCTGCAGAAGCCTTTGCCTTTTCTCCAATGTAGTAATTCAAAGCAATTCCGATTTTACTAACTTTTCCAGATTCATCAGAATCTATAGAATCGTATCTTAAAGCAAGAGCAGGTTTACCAACACCTATAACTTCATCATAAAGAAGCTGTCCCTGAACATACCATGCTTTGCTATCAAGACCTTTATTACTTTTAGTAGAATAATGAGAATCTTTAAGATTTACATAAGCAAATTGAAAGTTTGGAACCCAGATATTAAACTTCTGCTCATAAAAAATATCAAAAGTGTATCCTTTTCTGGTTATGTCATTTGCTTCGTCCTTTTCCTGATCGTAAGCAAGTCCTATATTAAGAACTTTTTTCTTTCCAAGATAGGTGTCTTTTACATGTCCGTTTACTTCTGCTTCTTCAGGTTTAAATCCAAGCATTGTAGGAGTAAAATCAATTCTTGCAGTATATTCAAAACCTTTATAAGCTTCTTTTTCATTAAAAATACCTATGTTGTATCTTACCATTCCATCTGCAAGAGCTCCATGAATTACAGCTCCTGCATCAACTCTTCCATCTCCATAAGGAGCTACCGTATAAGGATTACCCTCTATGATTTCATAAGGATCAATATTAGGCGTTTCTAAACTTCCTACATACCTACCTGGAATAGTAGGAATAAGATCTGTATACTCATCAGTTATCTGATACCTCATAAAAGGAACTCTCTGTTTACCCAGTCTTACCTGAATGCCAGGATAAAATTCCCAGTTTATTCCTGCTTCTCCTATTTCCGTTTCTTCTGCACTTGCTTCAAGTTCTCCAAAAAATCCAATGTTTTTTGT